>NZ_JBMGUV010000020.1:0-101908 GCF_049058285.1 Lysinibacillus sp. UGB7 | reverse complement strand
ACCCCCACTGATTGAAGTTTCACTTTATCCCGCATAAACGGTCATTAAGTCGCCCACCTCAAGTTGAAAGACAAGAGGTGGACGACCAACTGACCGTAAAAGCCCGATTGGTTCAACTAACAATCAGTAGGGAAGAACCCCCCACTAATTGAAGTTTCACTTTATCATTACCTCGCCAGCTAACGCGCGTTTTTCCTGTTCGGGGTCAAACTCTTTTTCCATCTTAGAAACGACTACTGCAGCGACGCCATTCCCGATTAAGTTTGTTACGGCGCGGGCTTCTGACATAAAGCGGTCTACACCAATTAATAGTGCAATACCTTCAACTGGAATCATAGGGAATGCAGCAAGTGTAGCAGCAAGTGTGATGAATCCAGAACCTGTTACACCTGCAGCTCCTTTAGAAGTCAGCATGAGAATAGCAAGCAACGTAATCTGATGCCAAATATCCAAATCGACACCATACGCCTGTGCGATAAAAATAGCCGCCATTGATAAGTATATGGATGTACCGTCTAGGTTAAATGAGTACCCTGTTGGTACAACCAGTCCAACTACTTGTTTAGAACAGCCGTAATTTTCTAACTTACGCATCATAGAAGGCAGCGCCGATTCAGAAGAGGATGTCCCAATGACGATGAAAATTTCATCTTTAATATATTTAATAAATTTAAAAATGCTAAAGCCAAAGTAACGTGTGATCACACCGATGATTAACGTAATAAATAGGAACATGGTAATGTATACAGATAACATTAAGAAACCTAAATTACCAAGTGATTTTATCCCAAAATTTCCTATCGTATAACTCATGGCACCGAATGCACCAATTGGTGAAATTCTCATCACCATGTTGACAATTTTAAAGAAGATATCGGCTACTTGTTCAAAAAATTTAATGACTGGTTTGGCAGGTTCGCCAATAGCAGCTGCCGCTAAACCGAATAATACAGCCGAGAATAACACCGGTAATAACTCACCATTAGCAAGTGCTCCAACAACATTATCAGGAATAATCTGCATAATGAATGCACCAAAACCATGCTCTGCAGCAGCGGCCTGCTCCGTGTATTGTGATACATCTGCACCATTTGCAGCATCTGTATCAAAGCCTTTACCTGGTTGGACAACATTAACAACGAGTAAGCCGATTGCGAGTGCAAACGTAGACACAATTTCAAAATAAATAAGTGCCTTTCCGCCGATTTTACCAACCTTTTTTAAGTCACCCATACTACCAATCCCAATAACAACTGTTAAGAAAATGATAGGTGCAATTAACATTTTAATTAATTTGATGAAAATATCTGCTAATATTTTTAAACTAGCTCCGAATTCTGGGAACATAGCACCGACAACAATACCGAGCACGATTGCAATCAGTACTTGTACAGTTAAATTTTTAAAATTTATACGCATTAAACTCTCCCCCTTAAAAAGTCGATGAATATTTTGTGAACGTTTTCATGTCGTTATCATAGCTGAAATTTTCCGACAATAGTTTTTATGACCGAAAAGTTTCTATTGTTCATTTTGTTCATTTTTTGAGAATAGCTATTAAAAACAAAGAATAGCAAGGGTTTGAGGCTGTTTTATAGTAGAGGTTTTTTAGGGGAGCTATTATAATACAAAAGAAAAAACCCCACTTCAAAGTGAGGTTTTATCATAAATGACCAAAAGTATTAAGGAGAAACAATCTTTTGGATTTCAGCGAGTATATGATTATTTTCGACATTTGCGCGGTAATAGTCATAGACAGGAGATAGTTTTTCTTTAAAACGTTTACGCTCCTGTTCAGACATATCATAAATATCAAAGCCTTGCTGCTGCTCTAGTTTATGTAAATCGGTGTCATTCATCAGAACAGCTTGCTCAAATTGCCAATCCGTCGTTTCTGCCATAGCTTCCTCAATTTCCTTTTGGATTTTTATTGGTAGTGACTTCCAAAATTTTTCGTTTATTAACACAGCGTATCCTAAAATACCATGCTTTGTTAAAGTCATATGTTGCTGTACTTTGTAAAAACCTTTTGAGAAAATATTGGACGCCGTATTTTCTTGTGCATCAATAGCGTGTGCTTCTAAATCAGTAAAGACCTCACTAAAGGAAATCGGAATGGGGGTCGCACCGACTGCCTCGAATTGTTTTTCAAGGGCTTTGCTAGGCATTGTACGTACGCGTAAACCTTTTAAGTCTTCAAAAGTTTGAATAGGATAATCGACTGCTGTTAAATGCTTGAAGCCATTATGCCAAAAACTAAGACCCCTGACATGTAAGGGCTCAAGCTCTTCTAATAATTGCTCACCAATTGCGCCTGTTAGTACCTTTTGCACCTCATCATCCGTATTGAAAAGATAGGGTAAATCGAGCACTTGCCAATCTGGTACATATGAGGTCATTTTAGAAAACGTGGGGATAATCATCTCAACTTCACCGTTTTGTAGTGCATTAAACTCATTTTCATCATTAAAGAGCGAGGCGTTTGGATAGACATGTACCTTGACTTCACCATTTGTTTTTTCTTCGACGAGCTCAGCAAATTTACTTGCTGCTAACCCTTTCGGTGTGTTTTCAGCAACAACATGACTTAAGTGAATCGTGATTTGTGTATCTAAGCCCTTTTGTTCATCGTCATAGGGGAGAGGTTTTGCAAATAGTAAACCTTGCTGTATGCTTATTGCAATTGTTAACAGTAATGCAGTGGTTATTGTTCCAATAATAAATTTTTTCATATATTACACCCGATTGATTCGTATTTTCTTATGTTTTTGTTATTCTAACATATGGAGTAAGCTAAAATATAGTAGGGGGAGGCGATGATCTTGAAATTTCATAAGTTATCAATGCAGAGAAAAATCATGTCTCTTACTTTTTTTATCCTCATTGTTTCCTTTAGTATAGGTGGTACTTTTTTGTTAGGATTTGTAATGAATGAGCAGAAAGATAAGCTTGAAAATCAAGCTTTACTTGTGGCAAAAACAGTATCGCAGTTGCCAGAACTGAAAAGCAATATTTCCAATGATGATTTTGTAAAGGCAACACAGTATATTAATCCTGTTGTGGAAGAAATTCGAGATATAAATGGGGCACAGTATATTGTTGTGCTCGATATGCAAAGACGCAAATACACGCATCCAAGTGCCGAAGAGATTGGTGGTATCTCTCAGTCGGGCGATTTAAACGCCGCGTTTTCTGAACATTATTATACATCAATCGCACATGGACAATACGGAGAGATGGTACGTGCTTTCGTACCGATTATGAGCAATGATGGCCACCAAATTGGCGTAGTCGTTGTTGGTTATAGTGTTTTAACGGTCGCTGAGTTACTTCAGTCGATCCAAAAAGAGCTGTTCATTACAATACTATTGTCATTGTTATTTAGTGCCTGGGGTGCACATACTTTAGGACTTCACATGAAAAAGCAAATGTTTGGCTTAGAGCCGCATGAAATTGCCAAAATGTATGTGGAACGAACGGAAACATTTAACGCCATGCATGAAGGAATTATTGCTATTGATAATGATTTGACTATTACAATTTTCAATGAAAAGGCCTGTGATATTTTAGGGGTATCTGGGCGACATACGACGCTAATTGGCAAGAAAATTTTTGAGGTGTTACCCGACACACGGTTACCCGAAATTTTAGAATTAGATCGTCCAATTTACAATCGTGAGCTATATATTAATGATCATAGTATTATGAGTAATCGAATTCCGATACAGGTAAACGGCGACACGGTTGGAGCTGTCGCTATGTTTAAGGACCGTACTGAAGTGAAACAACTTGCAGAGGAATTAACGGGCGTAAAGGCGTTTGTACAAGCTCTTCGTGTGCAAACACATGAGCATAAAAATAAACTGCATACCATTGCGGGGCTTTTACAGCTTGGTCATCATGCACAAGCGCTTTCCTATTTAACGCAAGTGAAGGAAGAACATGATGAAATCACCAATTTTCTAAATGAACGTATTAAAAACGAAAATATTTCTGGACTGCTGCTTAGTAAAATTTCTTATGCAAAAGAACAGGGGATTACGTTGGAAATTGATCGAGCGAGTCATCTCTCAACATTTCCGAAAAATTTAGATCATCATGATTTTGTCATTTTATTTGGCAACTTAATAGAAAATGCCTTTGATGCATTAAGAGACATGCCTGTTGGAGAAAAAACTGTGCATGTTTCAGTTGCTGAGGAAGACGATGTACTTGCGATATTAGTCACAGATAATGGCGTTGGCATGGTAGAAAAAGTAAAAGCTCGAATTTTTGATAATGGTTTTTCAACGAAGGAAAAGAAGGGTAGAGGCATTGGACTCTATTTGATAAAAGAAATTGTTCAAAAAGGACATGGCGATATTGAAGTGATTAGTGAGTCAAATAAAGGCACAAGTTTTTTAATAACATTCTATCTGCATTAACAAAAGGTTTTTTCGTGAAAGCGTAGTGTAAGGAGGGCTGACAGTGACACTTATAAAAGTATTATTAATAGAAGATGATCCCATGGTACGTGAGGTCAATCGCCAGTTTATTGAAAAGGTTGAGGGGTTTGAGGTCATTGGACAAGCGGCAAATGGAGTTACAGGTTTACAGCAAATTTGTACCCTCAAGCCAGATTTAGTATTTATGGATATATTCATGCCGGAGCAGGATGGGATTACAAGCTTGCATAAAATTCGTGAACAAAAGATGCATGTCGATGTCATTACTGTAACTGCGGCTAATGATATGGAAACGGTGAAACAGGTATTGCATCTCGGTGTCTTTGATTATATTATGAAACCATTTTCGTTTGAGCGCGTGCATGGAACACTCGAAAATTATAAGCGTTTTAAGCAGAGGATACAGACGGAAAGGGCGTTAACACAAGGGGAGCTCGATCAATTATTCCATTATCATGGTGGCTATGAAGAGGGAGAGCATACAAATGTCTTGAAATATGAAAAGAATTTGCCGAAGGGTTTTAATCGCTCAACCCTTGAAAAGGTTTTACATTATTTACAATCAGTGGACGGTGCTTCGGCAGAAGAAGTTGCCAGTGGCGTCGGTATCGCACGTGTAACGGCAAGGCGTTATTTAGATTATCTAGATAAGCAAGAAGAAATAACAATGGATGTGCACTATGGAGGCATCGGACGACCTATAAATTATTACTTTAGTAAATAGTAAAAGGAGTTGCACACCTGTCATTATGTATCGTATCAATGAAGACATGGTCAGCGCTCAATAATCCTTGATCCGCAATTTCTTTTAAGATGCGATAGAAAATCTATTCAAATATAACTGAGTCTTGAAAGCGACGTTCATAATTGTCACCGATAGAAGTACACTAGTTGATTGGAGCGCAGGCGGCAACTTCTGCAAAGAATAGTATGAGTGAAAAGGCCCCGCTGGAGCTTAGCGACGAGGAGACTGAAGCCATGCCCACGAAAAGCGTCCGCCGTAGCGGAAAGCAATGGGTTCATATAGATACTTCTATATTTGCTATTATTGGAAAGATAAAATTAAAATCAATATGAACTGCCCCTAAATTGTTAGACACCAAATCTAACGATTTAGGGGTGTTTTTTTATGGCAAACTTTACTGCCGAAGAGAAAGTATTCATGGCTCGTCTTTACCTTGAGGGGAAACATAGTTATTTGGAACTTCAAGATTTATATAAGGTTTCTTATCAAATGATTCAAGGATGGGTCTGTTTATATCAAGTACAAGGAGAAGAGGGATTTAAGAAATCCTATACAAGTTATTCTGCGGAGTTTAAAATGGATGTACTTAATTCAAATGCAGGAAAAATTACATCCAAAATCAAAGCGCAAGTAATTTATGAACTAAAGGTAACCTATGATGTCGTGGCCCTTATCAAAGTCGCTGGTATTCCACGTAGCACCTATTATTATTGGGAAAAGCGTTTGAACCGAAAAGATAAATATTCTGCAGTGAAGACAGCTATCCAATCCATTTATCATGAACATAAAGGACGTTATGGTTATCGTCGTATCACAAAAGAATTAAAGAAACTTGGATTTTCTCATGATCCCAAGACCATCAACCGTTTAATGAATGAAATGGGCTTAAAGTGCCTCGTTCGATTGAAAAAGTATCGCTCTTACAAAGGGAATGTTGGACGCATTGCCCCAAATGTAATCCAGCGAGATTTTAAAGCAAAGAAGATGCATCAAAAATGGGTAACCGATGTAACCGAATTTCATTTATTCGGAGAGAAGCGCTATTTATCACCAATCCTTGATTTATGCAATGGGGAAATCATTGCCTATAAAGTAATGAAACGACCGGTTTATCAACTTGTAGGTGATATGTTAGAACAAGCAGTTAAGCGTTTAAAACCTGAAGATCAAGTCATCCTTCACTCCGATCAAGGCTGGCATTATCAAATGAAAAAATATCAAAGGACATTAAAGGAGCATGCCATCATACAAAGTATGTCCCGTAAGGGAAATTGTTTAGACAACGCTGTCATGGAAAATTTCTTTGGCTTATTAAAGTCTGAGTTGCTTTACTTGCAAGAATTTGAAAGTATGGAGCACTTTGAAAAAGAATTGGATGCCTATATTCATTACTATAATCACAATCGTATGAAGGCAAAATTAAAAGATCTGAGTCCGGTACAATACCGGACTCAAATCTTAGAAGCTGCTTAAAATATTTGTCTAACTTTTTTGGGTCAGATCAACTAACTATAAATAACTTTTTTCCAGAAGAAAAAGCTGTCTAAAAAGTATGTCTTGTCACTTTTTAGACAGCTTCTTTTTAAAGTTTAGTTGGAGAAATTTAGTAGGGCATTATTTTCTCAACAGGCTTTGGTGTTTTGATTTTTGGTAAGATTTTATCAAGTGTGACTGTCCGATTAATGGTATGTGTTGTTTCGTCATTATCATCATACTGCTCAAGGAAATTAATAACCTCTTTCACAATAGGTGTTGGTGTAGATGCTCCAGCGGTAACCGCTACGTTATTTATCCCTTTTAACCACTCGATTTTTAGCTCAGAAACGTCTGCGATACGATAAGATGGTGTTCCAGCAATCTCAACTGACACTTGCGTTAAACGGTTCGAATTATTTGATTTTGGGTCCCCAACAACAATTAGTAAATCGGCTTCTCCTGCTTGTTTAGCAACAGCCTCTTGACGTACCTGTGTAGCTAAACAAATCTCTTTGTGCACTTCTATATGAGGAAACTTCTCTTTTAAACCATCCATTAAATGTACAACATCCCATTGACTCATTGTTGTTTGGTTCGTGACAAGTAATTTATCATTCGTTAAGTTTAAAGAATCAATATCAGTGGACGACTGGACTAAATGGACATGGTCTGGCGCAACGCCAATTGCTCCTTCAGGTTCGGGATGCCCCTTCTTACCAATATAAATAATATCGTAGCCCTCAGCTGATTTTTCACGAATTAAATCGTGGGTAACTGTTACGTCAGGACATGTGGCATCAATCGATACTAAGCCTTTACGCTTCGCAATCTCACGAATTTCAGGTGAAACACCATGCGCAGTGAAAATCACAGTGCCTGTTTCAACTTGTTCAATAATTTCTAAGCGATTGTCGCCGTCTAATGTGATGATGCCATCCTCTTCAAAGGCATCAGTGACATGTTTATTGTGTACGATCATCCCTAAAATGTAGATAGGTCTTGGTAATGATTTATCTAGTGCGGCATTACGTGCGATTACCATCGCATCAACAACGCCGTAGCAATAGCCACGTGGATTAATTTTTAATACTTGCATGGTTGTGACTCCTTTCAAGCTTACGTATCTACATTATAACGGACAGGCACGGCGAATACAAAGAAACGTTCTATCTATCAATGAAGTCTTGATGCAATTGCACCAAGACTGTTTTTGTATCGACTAAACAACCGATATGAAAGAATATGAGGTTGTTTTATTACTATCTTGCAATATTAAAAACTTCTAAACTACAAAGGTGGCTGGAAAATACGAGGTTTAGAAGGAAGCGGTTCACGTGGTGTAGATGATGGTGCATTCTGCTGTGAAGAACGCCTACTTCTAGGTGAACTTACTTTCTCGCCTGCAGTAGCTGCCTCGGCTGCAACGGCACTGGCCCCTGCAACAGCACCGGCAGCCGGGAGACCCTGAAACCCTTTATACAATTTTAAAAGGGAAGGGATATTTTTTACCATCGGCATTGCTTGTTGAATATAAGGGGTATACGTTTTGGCAGAGTTAAATAAACTATTCGCTGATTGTAAAAAAGAACCTATTTTTGAAGGCTCCTGCGCAGGTGGCATGGGCATTTGTCCTCCAAATGACCCTATCCCATTAGACATTGGAAAGCCACCTGGCATTCTTGGTTGAAAGCCACCTGGCATTCTTGGTTGAATAGGGAAGCCTCCGGGTGGGTAAAAGGATTGTGGTGACATTGGTGTAGGTGTAGGCATTTGCATTGGCATTTGCATGGGCATCCCCATGCCGCCGGGATACATTTGAAACGGATAAGGTGGTCGAAATACCATGTTGATCTCCTTTCATACAAGTTAATCGTTGATGACATACCTGATTATAGATATGATATGCAGATACTTAGATTAGCGTTCGACAAATGCACTTAAAGTCACGATAGAACGTCATGTTTTCATTTCCACAGTTCATGCGTCAGGAACGCGATGTATGTGATGTGTTGACTTGGAGGGAGTATTGAAGAAGTGGCTGCATCTGTACATGAAATGTCTTAAACACGTAGCAATCATACATGAACTTAACGTGGTAGGTATTGTCAATGAAAGAAGACATAAAAAAATTTAAAATCTAGCAAAGATGTGGACCTTTTTATTAAAATAAACAAAAATAAAAAGTAGTAGGAGAAGTTTTTACTCCTGCTACTATTTTTCGTGAAAGTGTATTGTCTTTTTTTGAAATCCACTCTTCATTAAATTTTTGAAACATTAGCCGTCGTCACTAATACGTAGCATCCTGTATCCAACACGTACGTGTGTTTGGATATACTGTGGGTGAGATGGATTATCTTCTATTTTCTTGCGTAGTGTCGCCATAAACACGCGTAGGCTTGGAACGTCTGACTGAAGAACATTTTGCCAAATTTCCTTCAATAGAAAATTATGTGTTAGCACTTTGCCAACATGCTTTGACAATACGACCAATAGCTTATATTCGATGGGTGTCAAATGCACTTCTTCACCATGCACTAACACGGTGTTTGCTAAATAATGAATTTCTAAATGTCCGTTCACAAATACGGACTGCTCACTACCTAAATGATGCTCGCTTGCAGTTCTCCGTAAGGCTACTCGAATACGTGCTAGTAACTCCTCCACACTAAATGGCTTCGTTACATAGTCATCGGCTCCAGCATCGAGCGCATTAATTTTATCCTGTTCTTCACTTCGAGCACTAACCACGATGATAGGCGTTTGTGTCCAACTTCTCACTTTATGAATAAAATCTACACCATCCATATCTGGTAAACCCAAATCAAGAATAATGACATCCGGCTTCATTGACAGCACTTTTTGCACGGCACTTGTACCATCACGTTCAATGTCGAATGCATAATGCTGTGTTGTTAATGTCATTTTTATTAAATTACCAATTGCCACATCATCTTCCACTACTAAAATTCGTTTATTCATGGATATTCATTACTCCTTTTTTAAGTGAAAAATTAAAAATCGTCCCCTGTGGTTTATTGTCTGAAACCGTTAATTCACTTCCATGTAATCGTAATATAGTCTGGCACAAAGCTAAACCTAACCCCAGACCTCTTCGACTATCACTTCGTTGTACCTTACCTGTTACAAATGGCTCGAACAATGTCTCTTTTAAAGCGTCATCAATACCTGGTCCATTATCCATGATACTAAAGTGTACGGATTCTCCAACTTCCTTTGCAATGAAGGTTATGTGACTATCCGATGATGTATAGGTCAACGCATTATCCATGATATTAATGATTACTTGAATAATAAGGCGTGCATCCATCACTGCCAATAATAATTCTGGCTCGACATGGTAGGCTATTTTATGTGTGTTGTTAATGGGAATAACATGTGAAAATGCTTCTTGAATAATATCCTCTACAAGCTCTAGTTGCATCTCTATAGCAAACTGCCCATCATCTAACTTAGAAACGGCCAGTAAATTCTCGACCATTTGTACAAGCCATTTCGAATTTTTATAAATATCTTCATATAATCGAAGCTTTTCAGTTTCTGAAATGTCAGCTGTATTGGTCATCAAGATATCTGCGTTGCCAGAAATCGTCGTCAATGGCGTTCGTAAATCATGGGATACAGCTCGTAAAAGGTTGGCTCTCATTTGTTCTAGTTCCGCTTCTTTTGCAACTTCTGCATTTAATTTTTGTAAATACCATTTATCTAGAGCAAATGAAAAATCATTCATAATGGCATGGAGAATATTGCGTTCAAATGCAGGTAAAGGTGAATTTTTTGAAAGAGCTACACCAACTACCCCTCTTACACTACCACTAGAAACAATCGGCAAATAGTAAGCATTGACCTCTGGGAAAATGTCTGTCGTCACGCCAGCTACATGCTGATTATTAACTACCCAATTTACGACACCTCGTTCATTGGTATTTTCAAAGAGAGCCGCGATTTCATTATTCTCATTGTTTGTCATACTTTTCGTTCTATAAAAAATCGATTTGACTATCAAATTATGTTCTATTTCATAAAATTGAACGGGTTTTTCCACTAATTTAACAATTTGTGACATACCCTCGTAAATAATATCGTCCATTGATTTGGCATGCTGTAACTTTCGATTTGTTTCAAGGAGTACTTCCATACGATAAGATTTTCGAACTGCAATTGAAGCTTGTTTCTTTATCTTTTTCGTTAAACTACTTGTGATGACTCCTGAAATGAACATAATTAAAAAAGTCATAGGGTAATCGCGATGATAAGCTTCAAATGAAAAGCGAGGCTCCGTAAAAAAGAAATTAAAAAGGAGCACTGCTATCACTGAACTAATAATGCTTATCATCCATCCAGACGACCAGATGGCAAGAATTAACACACCTAAAATGTAGATGGTGATAATATTTGAATCACTGACCCCTATCGTGAAGAAATAGAGACTTAATAGCGAAACCAAACTGAATACTACAAACATTTTCAGCAAGTCCAACCATTCAAATGTCAGTTGATTTCTTACTTCTGGAAGGTAAATTGGTTCGTTGTCATGGTCAGGTACAATATGGATGGCTAAGTTTGGTACATACTCATTGAGCCGATCGCTGATTTTAGCATTAGGTTGCCACCATTTCCTTTTCACAGCAGTTCTGCCTATTACTAATTTTGTTACGCCGCTAATTTGTGCATAGTTGGCAAGGGCTACTGCTACGTCGTCTTCCTGAACAATCACGACATGCCCACCAAGTTGTTCAGTTAGCTTGATATGCTGTTGTAATCGTTCGGTATTCGCTTCGTTCCGCTTGTCATCTTTTCCCTTTTGGACGTAAAGTGCAGTAAATTTACCATGTAAGGCTTGTGCGAGTCTGGCAGCAGTTCTAATCACTTTGGCATTGGTAGGAGAGCTACTAATACCAACTAAAATATGCTCTTCTATGTGTGTACATTGTTTAAAAGAAGGGTTATCCATTACTTGTTTGTAATTGATGGTATCAGCTGTTCTTCGAAGAGCAATTTCTCGAAGCGCTATTAAATTTTCTTTACGGAAAAAAGACTCCATAGCTTTTTTTGCTTGTTGGATATGATAAATTTTTCCTTCTATTAGACGTTGGATTAACTCATCTGGTTCTATATCTACAATTTTTATTAGAGCTGCGTGATCAATTAAGTAATCAGGTATACGTTCTCGCACTCTTACGCCTGTAATTTCTTCAACTATATCCTGGAGACTTTCAATATGTTGAATGTTGACAGTTGTATAAACATGAATACCTTTTGCAAGTAATTCTTCTACATCCCCAAAACGCTTTAAATGGCGCATAGTCGGAACATTTGTATGGGCTAGCTCATCGATTAAGATAATCTCTGGTTTACGTTTAAGTACCGCATCGATATCTAATTCTTGAAAGATTTTCCCTTTGTAATTGATTTTTCTGGTTGGTATTTGTTCAAGCCCTTCCATTAAAGCTAATGTTTCAGGACGAGGATGTGGCTCCACATAGCCAATCACCACGTCTTTTCCTAATTGCTTTGCTTGATGTGCAGCGTCAAGCATAGCATAAGTTTTTCCTACGCCAGCGGCATAACCAAGAAATATCTTTAGTTTACCAGCAGTGGCGTCTTCCTCACGTATCTTCGCTAAAAACGTCTCTGGAGAGAGGCGTACATCTTCCATCATCCTTCACCTCATTTGTATTATAGCGCTAACTTCCATTAAGAAAGTATAAAGATTTCACCTTTATGATTTCTTAATACCAAGAGGCTATTTCCTAACACTACATTAATTTGAAAGTCAGTATGATGAAAACATCAAATAGCAGGAAGGGTGAGTTTCGATTGATGGATCTTTTAATGATTGGCTTGCTGATTATTTGTTTTGCCAGTCTTTATGCGTTAACGGCTTGGTGCTATAAGCTAGTCAATGAAAAATAAAGGAGGAATCAGTATGTGGATAGTCATGGGAATTACGATTGTATTGCTTTTTGGTTATCTGGGGCATGCATTATTGTATCCAGATAACTATTAATAGGCTTTTAGGAGGGGTAGGGTATGTGGCAAATTGCCATTGTTTTAATCATTTATTTACCGCTTGTCATATTAGCGGGCCATTATCTTTTTCGAGTAACGATGCAAAAAAAAACATGGCTTGATCCAGTATTGGATAAAGTCGATGGTGCTATTTATAAAATATGTGGTATTAAGCAAGTCGATATGACAGGAAAACAATATGTGCTGACATTAATACTGTCAAATGCTTTTATGGTGTTTATTGGCTATATTCTATTACGGATTCAATCGGTTTTGTTATTAAACCCAAATGATATTGACAATATGGAAGCTACACTTTCCTTTAATACAATCATTTCATTTATGACTAATACCAACCTTCAGCACTATAGTGGTGAATCAGGACTTAGTTATTTGTCTCAGATGCTGGTGATTATATTTATGATGTTTACGTCTGCTGCTACTGGCTATGCAGCCTGCATGGCATTCTGTCGTCGTTTAGTAGCTAAAACTGATACATTAGGTAATTTTTTTATAGATTTTGTACGTGTCATTACACGTGTACTAATGCCAATTTCAATGCTAGTTGCAATCATTTTAGTATCGCAAGGCTCGCCTCAAACTTTAAGTTCGAACAAGACTGTGGAAACGATTGAAGGAAAGTTTCAGGATATTGCGCTAGGGCCTGTGGCATCGCTTGAATCTATTAAACACGTAGGTACAAATGGTGGTGGTTTTAATGGTGCTAATTCGACAACGCCTTTTGAAAACCCTACGGTTATTTCTAACATAATTGAAATGCTTTCTATGATGTTGTTGCCTGGGGCTTGTGTTGTAGCTTTTAGCTTGATGGTTGCTTATAGAAAAAGGAAAACAATATTTGGCAAGCAAGGGCTATCTATTTTTGTTGCCATGAGTATGCTGTTCCTTATGGGGCTAGTTACTGTCTATGTAGCCGAGCGCACGGGTAATCCAATCATTAGTGAGCTTGGCATTTCACAGGAACTTGGCAGTATGGAAGGGAAAGAGATGCGCTTTGGTATCGCGCAATCTGCGTTATTCACAACGGTAACAACTGCTTTTACAACAGGATCTGTTAATAATATGCATGACACGTTAACGCCAATTGGTGGACTTGTGCCGATGTTTAACATGATGTTAAACGTAGTATTTGGAGGCAAAGGAGTCGGGCTGATGAACATGATGATGTATGTGATATTGACGATTTTCATTGCCTGCCTAATGATTGGTCGAACACCTCAGTTTTTAGGGAAGAAAATTGAGGAAAAGGAAATGAAGTTAATAGCACTTTGTATTTTAATACATCCTGCCATTATTTTGTTATTTTCAGCACTGGCAGTTGCCACTACAACTGGCGTGGCAGGCATAACGAATCCGGGGGCACATGGATTATCTCAAGTACTATATGAATTTGCTTCAGCTTCTGCCAATAATGGCTCGGGCTTTGAAGGGTTAGCTGATAATACGACCTTTTGGAATGTTACGACAGGTCTAGCGATGTTCTTTGGGCGCTATCTAACGATTATTATTCAACTAGCTATTGCATCACTTTTGGCTAAAAAAATGTGGCATGGTGATTCGGTGGGCACATTGAAAACCGACAATACGACCTTTACAATCTTACTTGTTGCCATTGTACTGATGATTGGCGCTTTAACATTTTTACCTGCATTGGCACTTGGCCCAATTACAGAACATTTACAAATATATTCTTGATGAGGAGAGTCACTTATGGAAACGGCAAGAAAAAGTTTTATTACGAGTGATATGCTGAAAAGCTCTATGATAGAGTCATTTAAAAAATTTAATCCAGTATATATGATCAAAAATCCTGTTATGTTCGTAGTCGAGATTGGTTTTTTATTTGTTCTATTGTTAACGATTTTCCCTAGCCTTCTAGGAAGTGGGGAAGGAGAACATGATCGGCTTTATAATGCCATTGTCGCGATTATTCTCTTCATTACGATTCTTTTTGCTAATTTCGCAGAGTCTATTGCTGAGGGCAGGGGGAAGGCACAGGTACAAACGTTAAAAAAGACAAATACAGTTACACAAGCACGTGTCCTTTTAGAAGACGGCTCAGAAATCATGAAACAGGCTCACGAACTTAAAAAAGGAGATATTGTGTTAGTTCAGGCAGGTGAAGTTATTCCCAATGATGGCGAAGTAATTGATGGCATTGCCACAGTTGATGAATCAGCCATCACAGGTGAATCTGCACCCGTTGTGAAAGAGCGTGGTGGTGATTTTTGTTCTGTAACTGGGGGAACTACTGTAACAAGTGATTGGCTAATGATTGTAATCAGCTCACTGCCTGGGGAGTCCTTTTTAGATAAAATGATTATGCTCATAGAAGGTGCTAGTCGTAAAAAAACGCCCAATGAAATTGCCCTGAATACACTTTTAGTAAGTTTAACGATGATCTTCTTATTAGTGGTCGTTACACTTTATCCAATGACTGCGTATTTAAATGTGCATATTTCAATTGCTACGTTGATTGCACTTACAGTGTGTTTAATACCGACAACGATTGGTGGATTGCTGTCTGCGATTGGGATTGCAGGAATGGACCGGGTGACACAATTTAATGTCATTGCTATGTCAGGAAGAGCTGTGGAAGCTTGTGGTGATGTAGATACGCTGATATTAGACAAAACAGGAACTATAACGTATGGCAATCGCATGGCATCTGAATTTTTACCTGTGAAAGGTGTCGACCAAAGGGAATTGATGCGAGCTGCATGGCTTAGCTCACTAACAGATGATACACCAGAAGGTAAGTCGATAGTATCATTGGCTTATGATTTAGGTGTGGAGACAAAAGTGGAAGAGCATGTTATTCAATCAAGTGAGCATATTCCGTTTACAGCGCAGACTCGGATGAGTGGCCTGAATATGAAGGATGGCACAATACTTCGTAAAGGTGCTTACGATACGATCAAACAAGAAAGTATTAAAGCAGGTCATAGAATGCCTGCAAACTTGGAACAGCTTGTTCATCAAGTATCTTCTGTTGGCGGAACACCACTTGTTGTGGCAGTGAATAACAAAATCTTAGGTGTTATCTATCTTAAAGACGTTGTAAAGAGTGGCTTAAAGGAGCGTTTTGATCAGCTTCGAGCAATGGGCATAAAAACTATCATGTGCACTGGAGATAACTCACTCACGGCGGCTGCTATTGCTAAAGAGGCGGGAGTGGATAGTTTTATCGCGGAAAGTAAGCCGGAAGACAAGATCAAGGTTATAAGGGATGAACAGGCACTTGGCAAAGTAGTAGCCATGACTGGGGACGGTACAAATGATGCACCGGCATTAGCTCAGGCGAATGTTGGTCTTGCGATGAATTCAGGGACTAATGCAGCAAAAGAAGCAGCAAATATGGTAGATTTAGACTCCAATCCAACTAAAATCATCGAAGTTGTGGAGATAGGCAAGCAATTACTGATGACTAGAGGGGCATTGACTACTTTTAGTATTGCTAATGATGTAGCTAAATACTTTGCCATAATCCCAGCAATGTTGATGGTAGCGGTACCGGAGATGAATGCATTAAATATCATGAATCTCAATTCGCCAACAAGTGCAATCATTGCAGCTTTAATTTTTAATGCGGTGATTATCCCATTTTTAATCCCTATTGCTATGAAAGGGGTAAAGTATAAGCCTATGAGTGCATCCAAATTATTAAACAAGAACTTACTTATTTATGGACTAGGTGGCATAATTGCTCCCTTTATTGGTATAAAGGTGATTGATTTATTAATCGGACCACTATTACACATATTGGGCTTATAGGAGGGCAGTTATATGCATAAATTTATTGAAAACTCGAAACAAGCGCTGATGATTACTTTTACAATGTTCGTATTATGTGGGTTGTTTTATCCATTTGCCGTAACTGGAATTGCCCAAGGGCTATTTTATCATCAGGCAAACGGTAGTTTAGTAGAAATCGATAGCAAAGTAGTTGGTTCTGAGAAGTTAGGTCAGGCCTTTACATCACCAGAGTACTTTTGGGGTCGAGTATCTTCTATTAATTATAATGTTTATACAGAAGAAGATACCATTCCAAATGAAAATGGCGAAACAGCCTATAGTGGTATCAGCTCTGGGACTTTTAACTATGCCCCGTCCAACCCTGAGCTAAAAAAACGAATGGAGTTGGATATTACAGCATTTTTACAAGCTAATTCGACTGTCAAACGTGAAGATATTCCTGCTGATCTGTTAACAGCCTCTGGGTCAGGTCTGGATCCACATATCAGCGTGAAGGCAGCTGAAATTCAAATAGAGCGCATTGCTCGAGCAAGCGGACTTTCGCTAGAGGAGATAGGAGAAATTGTCAAGGCTAATACCGAAAGTCGTGATTTAGGTGTATTTGGTGAGGACAAAGTAAACTTCCTTAAGGCAAACGTGGATCTATATAAAAAAATGACACAAAATGACTAGTAAGCTAATGTAGAAAAAGCCACAAAAATAAAGCCAGTAGAGAAAATATGTCACTTCTCTACCGGCTTTTATATGGATAAGCGAGTTTTCAGCCCGGCTACTCTTGTGAATTTACAAGTATTTTAATATGGTTTTTTTCTTTCATTAATGCTTCAAATCCTTCTGTGACAACTTCATCAAGGCTGATGCGTTTTGTCACAAGCTTGTCAGCAGGGAAGTAACCTTGTGTCATTAACTCCATTACTGCTGGGAAAATATCACGATACGCAATAATTCCTTTTACATTTCGCTCAGACAGAACGATGTTGTTAGGTAGTATGGAAGCCGCCGATTCCCAAATCGAAACGATAATCGTCTCGCCTTCAAATGTAGTAGCGTCAATGGCTTGTTGTAATACGACAGGCACGCCTGTCACTTCAAATGCAACATCTACGCCTCCATTTGTTAACTCATGCAGTCGAGCCACTGCATCTTCATCTTTTGGATTGATGACTGCCGTAGCGCCTAATTCCATGGCTTTTGCTGCACGCTCTGCTGAAAGCTCTACTGCATATATTTCAGATGCGCCCGCTGCGCGAAGGGCTTCAATAACAAGTAGACCGATTGGACCTGTGCCAAAAACCGCCGCTTTGTCCCCAGCTTTTAGTTTACTTTGACGCACTGCATGTAAGGCTACTGCTGCTGGTTCAACTAAAGCGCCTTGTTCATAGGAAAGACCTTGTGGCATTTTGTGTACCATGTGTTCGGCTACCATCGTGTATTCAGAAAAACCACCACCACCGCCAGAAAGACCGTGGAATCCTAAGTGTTTACAAATATTATATTTTCCTTTCTTACAAGCTGCACATTCGCCACATGCAAGAATTGGCTCTACAACTACAGGATCACCTGTTTTTACTTTTGTAACACCTTCACCAATTTCTACAACTTCGCCAGAAAATTCATGGCCCATAACAATTGGCGCAATGTCTTGACTTACATAGTGAGGTTGTTCCACTGGAATAAATATTGGCCCAGCTGCATACTCATGTAAATCACTTCCACAAATACCAGTCCAATGTACTTTGATTTTCACTTTTCCAGGTGCAATAGCTGGTTCTTCAATGTTTTCTACTCGGATGTCTTTTGCTTTATACCATCTTGCTGCTTTCATCAAAAATCAACCTCCTCTATTATCTTACATTTTCTATCATAACATGTGGTAATTCTACAAATCATTAGTATGTGAAAATTGACATAAAAACTACTAAAAGTTTACCTACACTCTTTTACATTTTACACACAGCACATTTTTAATTGCATAATAGCTGTATTTAAAGTAAGTTTGATAAGGGTTAGCGTTGAAACGGTGATAAAAACAAGAGATTAATGATAATCCTTGTGTTTATAGAACGTAAAGATACCTAAATGTACGAATCATGGTACAATAGGTTAGATATTAGGAGGTACGAAATATGTCAAAATATACAGATTATAATTTTCAGCCATTTTTGCAGGACGCAGTAGCAAAACTTGGCTTCACAGAACCAACGCCGATACAAAAAGAAATCATTCCACTTATTCTTAAAGGGAAAAGTGCAATTGGCCAAGCCCACACAGGTACAGGGAAAACACATAGTTTCTTAATTCCGATAGTGCAACGTGTCGATGTGGCAAAACAAGAGGTACAAGCTGTTATTACTTCACCAACACGTGAATTAGCGCAACAAATCTTTGATGCATTAACTCAACTAATTGAAGGAACAGATATTCAAGCGAAATTATTTATTGGGGGTACGGACAAACAACGCTCCATTGATAAGTTAAAAACGCAACCACAAATCGTTGTTGGTACACCAGGACGTATTCGTGATCTTGTGAAAGAGCAAGCGTTATTTGTGCATACCGCACCAATTTTAGTAGTGGATGAAGCAGACTTAGCTTTCGATATGGGCTTTATAGAAGATATCGATGGGTTTGCTTCTCAAATGCCGGACAAGCTTGAAATGTATGTATTCTCAGCAACTATTCCAGAACGTTTGCAACCATTCTTGAAAAAATATATGGAAGCACCAGTTCACGTGCATATGAACGATAAACGCCCTGTAGCAGAAGGCATTGACTTTGTATTAGTACCAATTCGTTCAAAATCACGTAACAAACGTTTACTAGATGTTCTTGAAGGCATCAACCCATTCTTAGCGGTTATCTTTACGAATACACGTAAAACAGCTGAGCACGTAGCGGGCTATTTAACGGAAAATGGTATTCGGTGTGGACAAATTCATGGTGATTTAGCGCCACGTGAACGTAGCCGTATGATGAAGCAAATTCGCGATTTAGATTATCAATATATTGTAGCCACTGACCTTGCTGCTCGAGGAATCGATATTCAAGGGATTTCCCATGTTATTAACTATGAAATTCCGGAAGATTTAGAGTTCTTTATCCACCGTGTTGGCCGTACAGCGCGTGCAGGTAATAAAGGAACAGCCATTACATTATTTGAGCCGTCTGATGAGGATGCATTAGCACGTGTCGAAAAAATGGGTATTCCTTTCGTACAAAAGGACGTAAAAGATGGGGAATGGACAGAACTAAAAGAACGTCATGCCCGTAAAAATCGCGTCAAGCATGAAAATGAAATTGATGCGAAAGCCAAATCGATGGTACGTAAGCCGAAGAAAGTGAAGCCTGGCTATAAACGTAACATGAAATGGGAAATGGATAAAATTAAAAAACGTGAACGTCGTATAAAGGCACGCGGCAAAAAATAAGGAGGTATACTGATGCTACTTGGCTCACATGTTTCAATGAGTGGGAAAGATATGCTACTCGGTTCTAGTAAAGAAGCGCTCTCTTATGGAGCCAATACCTTTATGATTTATACTGGTGCTCCACAAAACACACGTCGTAAACCGATCTCTGATCTTAATATTATGAATGGTTTACTGCATATGAAAGAAAATGGCATGTCTAATATCGTTGTGCATGCTCCCTATATTATTAATATTGCGAACACAGAAAAGCCTGAAACGTTTCGCCTTGGTGTCGATTTCTTGCAATCTGAAATCGAACGTACTGCAGCTTTGGAAGCTAGACAAATTGTCTTGCATCCTGGTGCACATGTTGGCGCAGGGGCAGATGCAGGGATTGCTAAGATTATTGAAGGCTTGAATGAAGTATTAGCACAGGATTTCCCCGTGCAAATTGCCTTAGAAACAATGGCAGGGAAAGGTACAGAATGTGGTCGTTCCTTTGAAGAACTAGCAAAAATCATTGATGGTGTCACACATAACGAACGACTTTCGGTATGTTTTGATACATGTCATACGCATGATGCTGGCTATAATATCGTAGAAGATTTTGATGGTGTGTTAAATGAGTTCGATAAAATCATCGGTGTGGATCGCATTAAAGTACTGCACATTAACGATTCCAAAAATGTTCGTGGTGCCGGTAAAGATCGCCACGAAAATATTGGTTTTGGTCATATCGGTTTCGATGCATTAAAATATGTAGTGCATCACCCTCAATTAATGACGATACCAAAAATTTTAGAAACACCATTTGTCCCATTAAATAGTGATGCGAAATCAAAGTCAGCACCTTATAAATACGAAATTGATATGTTGCGAAGTGAAGAATTCAAACCTGAACTGATCGATGTATTACGTGGATAGGTAAAGAAAAAGCCCGAAATCAGTAGATGTACTGATTTTGGGCTTTGCTTTGTCTATAATGGTCAGCGTGTAAACATCACATTACTTTGTAAATAGGGCTATAAGTTGGCGAGAACGTTTTCTTCCCAACACTGCTTCGACTTCTACAAGTATGTCTTTAGGAATACCTAAAAAAAGCCAAGAAAATGAGAATTGCTCTAAATAAGGACGAAGTTTTTTCACTTCGGAACTACTAATTTCAAAGCCTTCAGCACGTGCAATCGCCACAATTTCCTTATCACTACTTTGAGATAATTGCTGTAAAAATTGAATACTCAAAGCTAACCCTCCTTTTAAGTTTTGTTTTCTTTACAAAAACTGAACTATCATTTATAATTACAACTTGTAAATCGTAATGATTTTGAATTAGAAAGAAGCGAAGATATGAAAAAAACGTTAATTGAAATTGAAAACGTGTCATTTCAATATGACTATACACAAGTATTAAAAAATATTTCTTTTCGAGTGGAGGAAGGAGATTTTTTAGCATTACTTGGTCCTAATGGTTCAGGTAAGTCAACGTTACTAAAAATTATTTTAGGTTTACTGAAGCCAATGTCGGGTGAAATAAAATTATTTAGTGAGCCAAGTGCAACATTCAAGCACCGAGAATGGATTGGTTATGTGTCACAAAAATCCAATGCCTTCAACTCAGGTTTTCCGGCAACTGTACAAGAGGTAGTTAAAAGTGGATTAACAAAAAAAATAGGGCTTTTTAAGCGTTCCGCGCGAGATGCAAAAGATAGAGTGCAAGAAGCATTAAAAGCAGTAGGGATGGAAGACTTTATGAATCGTAATATTGGTGAATTGTCGGGTGGACAACAGCAGCGCGTCTTTATTGCACGAGCTTTGGTGAGTGAGCCAAGTCTACTAATTCTTGATGAGCCAACCGTTGGCATCGACCACGAGAATGTGCAGTCGTTTTATGATATGCTAGCGAAATTGAATCGGGAACAGGGAATTACGATGATTCTTGTCACACATGATGTCGATACAGTTTCGAACCGTATCAGTCATGTAGCGTGTTTAAATCAAACGATTCACTTCCATGGCTATAAAAATGAATTTGATACAATTTCACAGGATGCGCTCGATGCTTGGTACGGCCATTCCGTGAGAAAGATTCACTAAAAGGAGAAGGCGTAATGATTGAAGCAATTTTAAACTATGAATTTTTACAAAACGCCTTTTTCTCAGGGCTTTTAATTGGCATAATTGCACCACTTCTCGGTGTATTCATTGTAGTGCGCAGATTATCGTTAATTGCAGATGCTTTATCACATGTGACACTGGCTGGGATTGCAGGTAGCTTGTATGTAAGTCAATCGTTTGCAATGTTTGCTATGCTTAATCCTATCTATTTAGGTATCTTGGCTTCGGTAAGTGGCTCTATTTTAATAGAACGCTTGCGACGGTTATATAAGCATTATGAAGAGCTAGCGATTCCGATTATTATGTCAGGTGGGATTGGGATTAGTGCGATATTCATTTCACTTGCAAGTGGCTTTAGTACGGATTTAATGAGTTATTTATTCGGCTCGGTGTCAGCTGTATCACGCCAGGATTTATGGGTGGTTGTGGGGATTGCTGTTGTTGTCATTGTCTTTTTATTTTTATTCTTTAAGGAATTATTTGTGCTGTCGTTTGACGAAGAATATGCGAAAGCTAGCGGCCTGCCTGCACGTTGGGTACATCTATTGTTTATGATTGTAACAGCGCTCGTTATTGCTGCAAGCATGCGAATCGTGGGTATTTTACTGGTATCTTCTCTCATGACATTACCAGTTGCAGCAGCAATGCGCCTGGCAAAAGGTTTTAAGCAAACAATCATCTATGCTATTGTTTTTGGTGAAACAGCTGTGTTAATTGGTTTAGTGAGTGCATTTTATTTGGATTTAGCACCCGGTGGTACAATTGTAGTCACTTCGATTTTGATTTTATTACTGGTAATCGTAGTTAAGAAAGTAGTATTCAAATTATCTGCAAAACAAGGGGAGGCAGCACTGTGAATATTTCAAGAGCGTGGGAAATTTTAAAAGAAAACGGCTATAAAAAAACAGATAAGCGTGAATTAATATTAGACATGTTTGCGGCAACGGATAAATATTTAACCGCTCGTGATTTATTAGACGTGCTGAAAAAAGAATTTCCTGGCATGAGCTTTGATACGATTTATCGCAATCTAGCGACTTTTGTGAAGCTTGGCATTTTAGAAGAAACGGAATTATCAGGCGAACGAAATTTTCGTATGCAATGCGAGTCGGAACATCATCACCATCATTTTATTTGTATGGACTGTGGCAATGTCAAAGAGCTGCATCTTTGCCCGATGGAAATGCTCGGAGAAAAACTGCCTAATTATGAAATTGAAAACCATAAATTTGAGATTTACGGAAAATGTCCAAATTGTAAGCACGAAACTCTGTCAAAATAAACTTTGACAGGGTTTTTTATTTGGAAAAGGGGTTGTGAAAAAATAGTTATCGATGTTGTCAGCCAGCGTCGAAAGAGCTGTAAAATAGGCTAAGCGTAATCTGTTATTAATACAAAGGTAAAAATCCGCGTAGACTCCCGCGGATTTTTACCATATAGGAAGACGTGCATTGTTGTTTGAAGGACTAATTAAACAGCCTCTTCAAAAACTAATTAGACAATCTGCGAAGAGCGTCAATTTTTTTACAGTCTATAATAAGCGGTGAAGTTGCTGTTCCATTCTCAAGGAAATAAGCGCAACAATTTTGCGGACTGAAGCTGATAAAAGTCAAGCCAAGGAAGCTACCACCGCCTGACAAGAAGATATCAACTAGAGTTCCAGCCTCTAATTTTCTTAGTTGGTCGCAAATACAACTTCTGCAATTGTTAGCAAATCTGTCTGAGCATTTGTCTTCTTTATGAGAGTGACATTTGTCTTCTTTTTTACAGTGACATTTTTCCTCTTTTTTACAACAATTGCTAGGTTTTTGGCATTTGCAACGATCCCAGTTCATATGTGTTCCATATCGTCTATCCTCCATTTACAAGACCTCCCTTCTCCATAGTAAATGTAAAGCTAAGGCCTTACACTTATAATCTATGATTTATGAAAGAAAGGAGATTGGTAATATGTCCGATAAAGCATTTAAAAAACTATATTTTTCTAAAAAATTATTCTGTTGTATGAATCCCCAAGCTGATAAGGATGCTATAAAATGAGTTTGTTTTCCTACCTCTTTCTTCCTTGTAAAGTTTACCTTCGTTTAACAATTGTATTATTGTACTGAAAATAGGGTGCTAGGCACAGAAGCTTCACACATCTTAAAAGTGGGAGATGGAGCACTTAGATTTTTTAATATTTAATGGGGGATACAAAATTCGAATGGAGAAACGACATAGAGGTGTAATTGATTGTTATAATAATGCCAAAAAACGACGAATGATTTCTTTAAGATAATCATTCGCCGCTGGTTAAATTATAGATGTTTGTTTTGGAATGCTACCATAAAGTCGCGTAGTGCTTCGCAAGCTTCTAAAGGTACTGCGTTATAAGTAGATGCGCGGCAGCCTCCAACTGAACGGTGACCGTTTAACCCGACGAAACCAGCTGCTTTTGCTTCAGCTAAGAATTGTTTTTCTAGCTCCTCATCAGCGACACGGAAAGTGATGTTCATTAATGAACGGCTTTCTGGCGTTGCATGTCCAGTATAGAAGCCATTGCTATTGTCAATGGCGTCGTAAATGACTTTTGCTTTAACTTCATTGTGCTTCGCGATTGCTTCAACGCCGCCTTTAGATTCAACCCATTTCAACACTTCACCTAACATATAAATACCAAATGTCGGAGGTGTGTTGTATAAAGAGTTACTGTCAGCATGTGTTGTGTATTTTAACATTGTTGGAATCTCTTTGTTTGCTTTTTCAAGTAAATCTTTGCGAATAATTACGACTGTAACACCAGAGGGACCAAGATTTTTTTGTGCACCCGCATAGATAATACCAAATTTGCTGATATCAACTGGTTTAGAAAGGATGTCACTAGACATATCGGCTACTAATGGAACATTACCAGTTTCAGGGAAATCATACCACTGTGTACCGTAAATTGTGTTGTTTGACGTGATATGGACATAAGCATCATCTTCATTGAATTGAATATCAGCCAATGCAGGAATATTGCGGTATTTGTTTTCTTTCGTACTTGCTGCTTCAACAGCTAAACCGAAAAATTTCGCTTCTTTGATTGCTTTTTCAGACCAAGAGCCTGATAATACGTAGCTAGCCTTTTGATCAGCCTGTAAGAAGTTCATTGGCACCATCGTGAATTGAAGGCTTGCCCCACCTTGTAGGAATAGTACTTCATAGTTTTCGGGGATGGCATAAAGTTTTTTCAAAAGAGCAATTGCTTCGTTATGTACATCATCAAAAATTGCACTACGGTGGCTCATCTCCATGATCGACATACCTGATTCACGGAAGTTCACTAATTGTTGTTGAGCGTTTTCTAATACTTCTTGCGGTAGTGCAGAAGGGCCTGCGTTAAAATTGTATGCACGTTGTGTCAAAATGGTACACTCCTTATTTTTGTTTGATAAATGCACTTTATAGGATTATAACTTAATTTTCAAGAGAAAAAATAAAATTCTCAATATTTGAGCATAATAGTGCCAGGCACGCACACAATTCAAACACAATCGATACGTTTTTAGGGTTTGCGCTACTTCTGGACAATTCGCCGACTCTTGAAGGAATAGCATAAAACTCAACATAAACATAAAATTTTCGGTATAATTAACTGTGAATATTGAGATAAGGGGTGTTTTAATGTTTACAGTAGAGGAAGCTTGTCTTGTTGTGGTTGATGTACAAGGCAAATTAGCGACAATTGTAGATGACAGTGAGGCTGTCATTCAAAATGTAGCAAAATTAGTACAGGCTATGAACGCACTGGAAGTACCCATTCTATGGCTCGAACAAAATCCAAGTCGTTTAGGTGGCACAGCGCTAGACATTGCACAGCACCTACAGGGGCAACCGATTGCTAAAATAGCCTTTAGTGCATGTCAGGAGGATGTTTTTGTCGATGCAATGAAGGCAAGCGGCCGTACACAGTTTATTGTGACAGGTATCGAAACACATATTTGTGTGTACCAAACAGCAAGACAGTTAAAAGAGCAGGGCTTTGAGGTCGAGGTTGTAGTGGATGCCGTATCTTCACGAACAAAGGCGAACAAAGAGATTGGCCTTGAAAAATTGAAGGCACTAGAGATTTTGCCGACGAGTACAGAAATGATTCTATATGAGCTACTTCAAAGAGCGGATCATGCACATTTTAAAACAGTATTACAACTCATTAAATAAGTTTTTAGATTGATGACAAAAGGTATTCGGAATGATCACATGCCGAATACCTTTTGAAATTTTATCAGAAATAGTAGTTTGAATAACCCCTATTAGCAACGACAGTAGTACGCTACGAATAACTATTTTCTTCCATTTTTGGTCTTTGCGATGTCCAAAATGAAGCCATGCCTGCAAAAGCGTCCGCCGTAGCGGAAAGCAACGGGTTCATATATACTTCAATGTTTAAAAGAAAAAAACTGTAAACAACTCAATTTTTTGAGTTTGTCTATAGTTTAAACTCATCAATACGATGAGTTTTTTGTATTTTAAGCGGGCATCTCTGTTGGAGTTGGTTTGGCATAGCCATTTTTATAAGTGTCATCGATCGTTTGACGAATTTCTTTTAGGCTCATACCGTCTTTATGCATTTTTGCTGATTGTAGGGCAATTTCTAAACATACCATACAACGGGTACCATGATCATCCCACACCATTGTCCCATCTTCACGTTTTTCTTGAATGAAGCAGTTCAAATTACTTTTATGCCCAGCGGATTCACCGCAACCACAGTAACATGGCATCCATTCTAGAATCTCTGTTGATTGACCAGCAATTTGATACACCAGTCGAATATTTTCTGACTGACTATCTAAAAAAGATGGTAGCACATCAGCACCGGCAGTTTCCTCCTGAATATCTCCAGAAGCATGATCATGCCCGTCATGTGAGCTTTCACTTTGTGATTCGGTTGGTTGTTGTTCAATTACTTGTTTTTCTTCTCCACATGCACTTAAAACGAGTAATGCCATAACAAAAATAGATGTAAGTTTTTTCAAAGATAGCGCCTCCTACATGTTTACAATGCTTCCATTATATCATCGTTCGACTGAACATATATAGAAGACAAGGACGATTATCAATGAAATATATCTGAACCACGTGTTTTGTTCATTAAAAGTTCCATTTTTTCGCTCAATAATTTTTTTAAGAAGAAACCAAACAGTATAAAGAATAACCAAAACCCTAGTAAAAAAGTGAGATCTATCCAAACTTTTGTCCATATGATGCCACCAACTGCCTCACGCATCATTTCAATTGCGTAGGTAAAAGGTAAAAATGGGTTTAGGGATTGAAAAAACTTTGGTAATAATTCAACAGGGTATGTGCCACCTGAACCTGCAATTTGCAAGACCAGCATAACAATCGCTAATGCTTTGCCCACATTTCCAAATACAGACACAAGCGTGTAGACCACTGTGACAAATACAATGCTAATAACAAGACCAAATAATATAAAATAATAGGGCGCACTGATTGAACCGTCTAGCATGATAACATCACCAATTGTAATGATAAGTGTTTGAATAAAGGAAAGAGTAGTAAATGTTAGTAAGCGGCCAAAATATACTTCACGCACACTATAGAGCTCTGTCTGGTGGATATTCACTGCAAGAAGTGATATCAATAATAAACAACCAACCCAAATAGATAACACTGTATAAAAAGGTGTCATAGCTGTTCCGTAATTAGCGATGGGGAACATTCTATGTTCTTCTAGTTTAATGGGTTCTTCAAAGAAATCTCGTTCGGCATTAACATCATTTTTTAATAATTGCACGATTTCGGATAGATCTGCTTCATTTTCAAGTGTTCTGAGCTTATTTGCCAGTTCGATAATTTTTTTGCTTAACGTAGGAAAATCTGATTGTGCAACAGCAAGGGTATTATTTGCGGTAGCTAATGTTTTTTGCGCATTGGTTAATAATTGTGAGGCCTGTGGAATAATTGTTTGTACCTTTGTCAGCATGGAGGAGGCATTTGTTAATGTATTTTTTGCAGTTGTCAAAGTCGTTTGAATTTGTGGCTCTAGCTGATTAACGTAGTAACTAAGAAATTCATTTATTCGATTTGCTGCGTTTTGTGCGACCAGTTGTACATCAGCGACGTCTTTTTTTATCGTCTCCGCATCTACATGACCCAACTGCTGTAAATTTCCAGATAGCTCTATTAGGTTAGATTTTAGCTGATTTAAGGCAGTTAGTGAGCTGAAGGAATAATCGCTTATACTAGGATTAACTTGCAAATTGCCTTGAAGGGTTTCAAGCTGTTGTATAATTTGCTTACTTGCTAACGGATGAATGACATCTTGTGAATCAGTTTGTTGAAGTGAAGTAAGCACGTTTTGTAAATCTTTTTCAAGTTGTTGTCGAGTCGCAGTCTCCGCTTGGGTTAATTTTTTTAATGCCTCGAGTGTTTGAATGCTGCTATTTACTTTCTGCAGAGACAAATTTACTTGGTTTTGAAGGTCCTCTTTGGCTTGCGTTAAACCAGATGTATCTAAATTGGCATGTTCTAGTTTTTCAAAAAGCTGGGTAAATTGATTTGCTATATTTTTTACGGTTTGTAAATCCTTTTTGACAATAGGAGATATTTTATTGAACACCGCTTCGGCCTCATTAATAAGATGTAAGCCTTTTTGAACAGTTGTAATTCCATCAGTTGTCATTTTTTGAACTTCAGGGATTTGCGTTGTAGCTTGATTCATTAATTTTTCTGCTTTTTGCGCATCTTTAGATGTTTGAATTAGAAATGATTCAATATCTGGCAGATGTTGTTCGATGGTGAAAATATAGTTTTCAAATTTTCTAAAGTCTGGGATGTCTTGTTCCATTTCAACGCCAAGTGTATTGAAAATAGAAAAAAGTGTTCCATTGACGGTGGATATAAATTCACTGGAAACTTGTTGGGTTAAAACACTGGCTCCTTTACTAGTAATTTTGGGCGCAATCGGATTAATTTTTTCATTTACATAATAATCGATGTGCGCTTTTGTCGGTTTATCAGTAAGAATTGACGTCAGCTTTTCGGAAAAATCAGTTGGAACAATGATGACTGCAAAATAGTCGCCGTTATTTAAGTCAGCGACAGCCTTTTGCCTTGAAGTAAATTGCCAGGCAAAATTTTTATTGGCATTTAAATTAACGGTTAATTCCTTTCCGATATTTATATCTTCTCCCTTTACAGTTGCTCCGGTGTCTTCATTGACAACGGCAATCTTCATATTTGCTGTATGAGCATAAGGGTCCATCGAGGCGTAAATATTAAGCCAGGCATAAAGAGAAGGTAAAAAGATGAGTCCACCAATAATGACAGCAACTACCCAGTTTGTTAATATGTTATGGATATCATTTTTATAAATTTTGAAAACATGATGGAAAGTGTGTTTCATAGCTACATTTCACTCCAAATTCATTTTGAGCATTTATAGGTAGTAGTTTTCCAAAAAACATCTGAATTATGTTTGAATAGTGAGAAATCTTAAGTTCAAAGACTAATTAGTTTACTAGGATTTCAAAACACTTTATAATCAATTCCGGATACACTAAAACTAGGATGTTTTAGTGTGAAAAAGGAGGAGCTTGTCCATTGAAAAAGCTATTAATTATCGGATCGATTATTGTTGTATTATTTGCAGCGGTGATTGTGCTAACAAATGTGTCTAACAATAACAAACTATCGAGTGGAAATAACCCCTACGGTGACAAAAAATTAAAACAAGAAACAATTGACCAATTGGATGATGAAAATTACCAAAACATTATGCTCCCTGACGAGCTAGAAGCAAAAATCGAAGCAGGTGAAGATGTGAATGCTTATTTCTTCAGTCCAATTTGTGTGCACTGTCAAGCTTTCACACCTAAGTTAATGCCAATTGCTGATGAGCTTGGTGTCGATATTGCGCAAATAAATGTCTATGAGTATGATGAGTTATGGGATAAATACGGCATTAAAGCAACACCAACATTCATCCGTTTTGAAGATGGCAAAGAGGTAAATCGTTTCGAAGGTGCGTTACAAGAGGAAGACTTACGTGCATTCTTTAATTCAGAAGTATTAAAAAAATAGCTTTACAAAGTCACTGTCCAAAATTTACTTTTGGACAGTCTTTTTTCTTTTAAAATAGAACTATCTATATGAACCCGTTGCTTTTCACTACGGCGGGCGCTTTTCGCGGGCATGGCGTCAGTCTCCTCGTCGCTACGCTCCTGCGGGGCCTTCAGCTCATGCTATTCCCGCAGAAGTCGCCGCCTGCGCTCCAAGCAACTCGTGTACGTCTAAAAATGATTGTGGTGATGGATAGGATGATGAAAAATAGCACCATTTGATCAATTAGACATGCTGCCCAATTGATCAAATGGTGACTGAAGACTCTATATGAACCCGTTTCTTTCCGCTACAGCGAACGTTTTTCGCGGGCATGGCTTCAGTCTCCTAGTCGCTCCGCCACCTGCGCTCCAACCAACTAGTGCAGGTCTATCGATGACAATTATGAACGTCGCATTAAAGATTCAGCTATATTTAAACAGATTTTCTATCGCATCTTAAAAGAAATCGTGTATGCAGGATATGTGTCCTTTTATTTCCAGGAAATTTCGAAAAACTAACCACAAAAGACGAGAGTACCATTGTCGATGCCTTTTGAAGGCTGGCTCTTTCTTTGGCGTCACTTTAAAGAATGATAGAGTAAGCTAGAATAGACCTGTTGATTGTGGAATGTGTGGAGATTGCTTGGACTTTTAGTTGTAAAAAGCATTCTATCTTGTCATGTTTTTTGTAGTGTATACTATACATACTGATGAATTGTAAACTGGGGGAAAGATGTATGACAATGGATGATTATTTTTACAATGGAGAGTTGATGAGATGTTATGAAATGGCAAAGCAAGTAGCTGAAGGACCTGACAAGGCAATAGCTGATAAATATATTGCTTTACTTGAGGGGTATGATTTTGCGAAATATCCAAAGCCAACACTTTCAGTAGAAATACAGCATGGTGAACGAGCTGATGAAAGCTATCCTGAATCAGCTGTTGTCGTAGAAATTCGTGCTATAAAGGATGAGGCTGCATTTGCGAAGCGTGTGAAAGAACTTGAGGAAATGGCGAAAACGGGCACAGCGAACGAAAAGGCGCAATCCTTCTTTACTCAGGGCGAGCTATTCCTATTTGCCCATCATTATAATGAAAGTGTGCATTGTTTCAAACAGGCAGTGACGGAGAATCCAAATAAGGGATTATATTGGGGGATAACGGGTCAAACGATGCATCGCTTTGGCTGGATGCCGTTTGATGCACTCGGTTATTTAGAGCAAGCAATTATTCTTGATCCAACAAATGCACGTTGGAAGTGGAATAAGGCACTCGTTCTTATCCAATTAGCAAAAGATTTACAAATGGCTCCTTTTATAGCGAATGCCGCTATTACATTAGAGGAAGCACTTGCTGATTGTGTTGAGCATCAGCTATCGTTAAAAGAGGCTATCCAAAATACCATTACCAATATGGATAGCTATGTATTTTCATAAATTAAAGCGCCATGACTGTCCAAAAATATTGGACGGTTATCATGACAATGCGTACATAGAAACGCTTGTAGGCGAGTAAGACAATAGAAACAAGCAGGATTACCGTCGATTAAGCAGTTGACCTTTTATTGAGTCAGCTATTTGGTTGAGATGAGCCAGGATGTCCTTGAGTTTCATTGTTATTCCAACAACCACGTGTAAAAGCCTAAACGTTGCCCGTTTATTTATGTTCTACAATCATGGTATGATAGATGTGAAATGATTTGTAGATATAAAGGACGGGTTTTTATAATGGCACAAGAAGTGGCGAATAAATTTATAGAAAATGTATGTAACCATTTAGTTCGAAACATGAATATTACCCAGGTCGAACAGCATTTTAAAGAGACCATTACAATGCAGCGAGAGTCTGTGCAATCACAAACCGCTTTTTGGGATATGCTGATGATGAATATGCTATATTTCACAGAAAATGAGCAAATTTGGGAAAAAGAATTTTTAAAAATGCTTGTAAAAAAACAGTGGTTAAAGCCAACTGTACTTGAAGAAGAGCTACTGATGCACCAAATGCGTATTCGTCAGCAAGTTGCTGAACAAATGGATACAGCAAAGGAATTGTTCCATCAACAGTATGAAACGCAAGGCTTAACAGAAGAAGATATCGTTTATGATTATGCCTATAGTTCAGCAGGACATTCAATGCGCATGGATTTATTGACGGTGCTAGTATCTACTCCAGAACAATCGAAGGTACTTTTTGATGCCGAGCCACAGGAAACAATTCGTATTATCAATGGTTATATTGCTTATCATACAGATGGTCTCATCAACAAAACCAAATTAATGTAATGATATTGACTCCCTTCCTTTGTGCAGTGGAGTCTTTTTATTGCAGTGAGTCTTACAAATGCTGAAGTAGGAGTAAGATTTACGTTTTTAGATGAGATAAGAAGTAAATAAACCAACATTTGTGCAGGATAATAATTGAGTATGGTAAAATAGTAGTAATGTTATTTGAAAGGAATTTTGCCCATGAATACACCATTTACATTTAAACATTCACAACCGTCCAATATGGACCCACATAAAAAATACCCAGCAATCTTTTTACTGCATGGTATGGGCAGTAATGAGCATGACTTGCCGCAATTAGTGCAAAATTTCAAAGAGCAGTGCCATATTTTTAGCTTACGTGGTCCAATTACACAAAAGCCAGGCTATGCATTTTTTACGATACAAGAAGTCGGTAAGCCAGATCGTGCAATTTTCGATCAGGTGTTAGTGGCTCTACAACGTTTTATGCTTGAAGCGATTGAAGAATATCAAATCGATCCACATAAAGTTTACGTAGTAGGCTTTAGTCAAGGTGCAGTTTTAGCGCAATCCCTGGCTTTCGTCATGGGGAATTTAATTCGTGGTGTTGTAGCACTTAGTGGATACATGCCGAAATTTGTAACAGAAGAGTACGCTATTCGTCCAATCAATCATCTACAAATATTTATCTCACATGGTGATTATGATTACGTTATACCATCTCAGTGGGGCGTTGAGAGCAAGGAAATGTTTGAACAATTTGGTGCACGTGTAACATTCAAGCAGTATCCAGATGGGCACGGTGTCACACCAGAAAATATGCAGGATTTAGGTGTGTTTTTAGCAAAAGAATTACTAGACAACGTGCATTAAATGACAAAAAACAGGGTGTCTCAAATGATTATGATTTGAGATACTCTGTTTTTATGTGATAGTGGTGTTCTTTTTATTAATGGATAATAGACAACCTCAAAAAACTGAGTTTGTTTACAGTCTCTCTTCTTTTAAATATAGAAGTATCTAAATGAACCCGTTGCTTTCCGCTACAGCGGACGCTTTTCGCGGGCATGGCTTCAGACGATGGCTTCAGACTCCTCGTCGCTACGCTCCTGCGGGGCCCTCAACGCATGCGATTCCCGCAGAAGTCGCCGCCTGCGCTCCAATCAACTAGTGTACGGTTATAAAGATGATGGATAGGATGAAGAAATATAAATAATGAACGACAACAATTAGAAGTGCTGACAATAGACCAAATAGTGCCTGAAGACCATTTTGTACGCAAATTGGAAGCTGCTATTGATCTTAATTTTATCTATCCATTAGTAGCAAATATAGAAGTATATACATGAACCCGTTTCTTTCCGCTACGGTGGATGCTTTTCGCGGGCATGGCTTCAGACTCCTCGTCGCTACGCTCCTGCGGGGCATTCAGTTCATGCTATTCTTTGCAGAAGTCGCCGCCTACGCGCCAATCAACTCGTGTACGTCTATAAATGATGGAGGTGATGGATAGGTTGACGAACAATAGTAATAGTGAACGATATATCATTAGAAATGCTGACAATGGACCAAATGGTGCCTGAAGACCAGTTAGTACGTAAATTGGAAGCTGCTATTGATTTTAATTTTATCTATTCATTTGTAGCATCTCAGGTCTCGAAAATACTTAGTGTTTTCAAGACCTTTTTCTTCGAACGGAGCCGAATTCTATCAGAGAAAGACGTTCTGCGTTATTTTGACAAGCTACGATCTTTATCCGTTACCGCTGCAACGGCATCATGAATCGTTGTTTCAAAATGATTACTTTGTAGGGAGGATACACCTTGAATAGTAGTACCACCAGGTGAACATACTTGGTCGACAAGTGACCAGGGGTGTTCTTGTGATTGTAATATCATTTTCGCACTGCCAAGTACTGCATTTGCAGCGATTTCGAGCGCCATATTTTTAGGCATACCTTCACGTACTGCCGCTCGAGCTAAAGCATCAATATACATATAGGTAAATGCTGGTGAAGCACCGCCAATGGTTGTGAAAATCGAAAATAAATGTTCTGGTACTTCGATAATGGTACCAACAGTTTCGAATAAAGTTGTGACAAATTGAAGTTGTGTTGTTGTGACTTGTTCACTTGCCATATAACAGCTTGTAGAAGCACCGATCAGAGCATTGATGTTTGGCATAACACGAATAATGGGTGTGACCTCTGATAAATACCCTTGTAAGTACGTTAAATTTTTTCCTGCGGCAATAGAAACAATCACATGCTTTTCTTGCAAATACGTTCTTACTTCAGGTAAAACATCGGGTAACATTTGTGGTTTGACGCCTAAAATAATAACATCACAAGTTGACATTAACTCTTCTATAGAGTCAGTTGCTTGTATGCCATAAGAGGTTGCTAATTTTGTTGTTTTTGCTTTTGTACGATTATAGCCGTATATAAAATTGGACTGGAAATCACCGCTTTTGCACATCCCTTTAATAATGGCAGTGGCCATATTTCCTAGGCCAATAAATCCGTATTTCACTGGGTAACACTCCTTCGTTTAGTAGAACATACATATAAGTATAGAACAGAAAGTTTTTCTTGAATAGCAATATGCAGGAATGAAGGCAATACGGTTCAAATTCATGACAGTCGGTGGTATCATAGAAGGAGTTGTGAAATGGACATGCATCGTTTATTTACGAAATCATGTACTTTATGTGAACTTTGAGACATACTCGTTCCAAAAGAGGTAAAATAATAATTTGATATGTTTGATGCAAAATTTGTCGCTTTCTATCGGGGGAGGAAAGCGTGTAGAAATTATGAGAGAAAAGGAATTAAGATGAATGGAACAGAATCTAAAAACGGAGCACAATCCACAATCTGTAGAAACAACTTTAGAGAAGCATTCGCGTTCTGATATTTTGGCGCAGACAGTGAAAACTGGGATTATTAAGTCCAATTTAATTCCCATGTGGGCTGGATTGGCGCTAGGTATGTATAAAAATAAAATGACATTAATGGGTAATATACCAGAAATAATTTTTGCAACAATCGGTTCTGCTCTCGTAATAGGGGCAGCAGGAGCATTTAATAATGTGTATGATCGTGATATTGATGCCATTATGCCACGTACAAAAAATCGCCCAACTGTAACAGGGGAAATGTCAGCGAAAGCAACGTTGATGCTTGCTATTGCTATGCTCATTGTTGGGGTAGGAGTACTAGCACTTGCTTCACCACTTGCTGCACTATTTGGCTTCCTAGGCCTCTTTTTATATGTAGTGCCTTACACAATGTGGACAAAACGTCGCACAATTTATAATACGGAAATTGGTAGTATATCGGGAGCTGTACCTCCGTTAATCGGTTGGTCCGCTGTAGCATCTGATATTACGCACCCAGCCTTAATGGGTTTATTTTTTGTGATGGTGATATGGCAGATGCCTCATTTTTACGCCATTGCCATTCGTAAGCGTGTTGATTATGAAGCGGCAAGTGTACCGATGTTACCTGTTGTTAAAGGAATGCGTCGCACTTACTATCAAACGAACTTTTATTTGATTTTACTCATTTTATCTAGTTTTTTATTCGGTTCATTGAGCGTGGGTATCATGCTCGTTGCGTTATTATTAAGTGTAGCATGGCTTGTGATGAGTATTTACGGCTATCATAGCAATAAGGATCAAGTGAAGTGGGCGACGAAAATGTTTGTCTTCTCTCTATTTCATATGACAATCCTATTTTCAACGGTTATTATTTACTCATTGGTAGGCGTTATATTTAAATTATATTAAGGATATTGAAATTGTATAGAAAAGGACAGGCCAACAAGTTATTCTTCGCTTGTTGGCTTTTCCCTTTCCACGGAGGTTATGTGGCAACTCGGCCATTCCAAGGCATGTAGTTGACCACCAAAAACAGCTCCACCATCAATTCCGATTATATTATTTTCCCCAAAATAGACATTGAAATTGGTTGGATCGTGGTGAAGCCTATAAGTTGAGGTATGCCCAAAAATCACGGTTTTTTCCCCTGCATAGTTTGCATGAAACTCTTCTCGAATCCATAATAACTGCAAGGGATCAGTATCCTCTATAGCTATACCAGGCACCACTCCGGCATGGACAAAAATAGCATCTTCTAATTCAATATAGGTTTCAAACGTTTCAATTAACTGTAAATGTTCTTCGAGCTTAGGTAAAGTTTGAATAAAACTAGGTAATGTATCGCTGTTAAGGGCCTCTTCAAAGTCTTCTGCCTGAAAGCCATAGCTTGACAGTGTTGCATCTCCCCCGCAAAGACTAATCCAATGCTTCCAAGACTTAGGAAGGCCTGAGCGACAGGCTTTTAACATAATAGCTTCATGATTGCCAAGCAAAACACGAGCACCCTTTGCTTGTAGTTCACTTACTAAATTTAAAACCCCGCTAGAAGAAGGTCCTCGGTCGATATAATCACCAAGTAAAAATAACTGATCTTGAGTAGCATCATACTTTACCTTTACTAATAATTCTTCAAAAAGGTCTAATTCCCCGTGGATATCACTAATTGCTAGTATTCGTGTCATAAAAACAGCATCCTTTCCAGTATAAACGCGGTTACTATTAAGTATAGAGAAATGTTCTACAAAATTCGACTGTTCTACTTTGAGCATGTTTGACGGTTACTACATCAACCATTTTTAACTATGAGTAAGTAAGACATCCAAGTAACAGTGACCCCGTCCATATGTATTAACTAATAGTCAGTGTGTATCTCTACTGTTAATAGTTTCACTTTATCATATGTCGGGGTGATGCCATTTCTTTATTCATTCGTCTATAGAGTTGAGGTAGGAAAGGAGGGAAATATGTGCTACAACAATTTCAACAGGACTATAAGATGCATAGTGATGCCATTTATAAATACATTTATTATTTAGTAGGCAATAAGGAGATGGCCGAGGATTTAACGCAGGAAACGTTCTATAAAGCCTTTCAACATTTCCATACATACAGACAAGAATCAAACGTTCATACGTGGCTACGTAAAATAGCAAGAAACCTAGTATACGACCATTTTCGGCGCAAGAAAATTTTGCGATTTATCCCGTTTGTTCATAACGAATGTATCCGAGATGAAACTGTACTACCAGAGGAATTTCTAATAAAAGGGGAGGATTTTTCAGCAGTATTCCTAGCGCTTTATAAAATTAAGCTCGAATATCGAGAAGCAATTATCTTACGTTATTTAGAAGAACTTTCAGTAAAAGATACGGCGAAGTTACTTGGGTGGAGCGAGGCCAAGGTGAAAAATAATACAGCAAGAGGCTTACAGACACTAAGAAAACACTTAGGGGAGGAGGGGTTAACTTATGAATGAAAAGCTAAATCATTTGTTACAGGAAATGCAGGAAGTTAAGCGAAACGATGCAGAAAAGGAGGAAACCTGGAGAAAACTACAGGGGAGATTGCAGAAGAAGACAAGATCCAACCACTGGCAATATCGGACGGTGTTTACAGTGGTACTTGCGATGTTAGTACTGATTATGGCGATGCTAATAACTGAAAGTAACTATTCGAATAAAAATGCGACCCTACCTTTGTCGAATGCTATTCGTACGGTTCATTTTTATGAAACAGATACACCCAATCAATTTAATGGCAAGGACTCAAGATTATATTTGGGTGTAGAAAAGCTCACATCAACAGCCTATCAACAGCTAGAAAAACTTTTAGCTTTACAGCAAAACACGCAATTGCCCGCAAATGTGGTAAAGGATTTTGACAGCGAAGCTTATGATTTGGTCATTACATTTCAAGATGGGCATCAACAACGTCTAAAGTGGTATCACTATGCTGCTACTGACGGCGAACTATTAATGTTGGATTGGGATACAAAAGTTTTTCACATGATTCCTGAGGCAACTGCATTAGAAGTAAGAGAAGAGATATGGCAGCTCCAGAAAGATTTTTCACACATTTCAATTAAGGGATCTATCATATTAATTGTGGCGGTTTTACTAAACGCTTTGTTGACTCGATTAATATTGAAAAAATACAAACTTCCGAAAAAGCCAGAGCTATTCCCACAAAAAAAATGGGTGGCTGTGGATATAATTTGGGTGAGCCTCTTGTTCATATTGGGGATGCTACATTTATTCAAATTTGCTCAACCGTTATTTATTGGATGCATCACGCCAGGTGTAATCATGATATGTTATTGGCAGTATTGGATTAATCGAAAGCTAACTCCGCAATCTGGCTATTTACTATTGCGTTATTTATATGTTGCATATATTTTTGTCATTTTATTTTACATGCTTTCTTAATATGAGGCTGTCCCAAAAGTAAAGCAAGAAGTTTTAGGTTTCTATTAGAAGTCATTTCATAAATATTTTTTCTATAAAGAAACACGAACATTTTTGGTAGGAGCGTAAAGAGGCAACTCCAGCGAGAAAAAAGCAAAGGATCGGTGCTCCGCGGAAAGCGTCCGCCTGTAGCGGAATATACTTATGTGATAGGAACAATTGCTTTGTTTTCTTTCATCATCTTCGCCTTTATTGATATGAAAGTGAATTATGAAATTGATTGATTCAGTAGGCTATTTTTCGATAAAAGGGTAATAATCACCAGTAGACTCCTACGAATTGGTTTTACGATGAAAACGTGAGTGAAAAATAGCGACAGGAAAAGGTATGGCAAGTGCATGAGATAGCAGTGCGCAATGCGGCTCATGCCTTGCCTGCGGAAAGTGAAGCGGATTTTTACCATAATAGGCGGACGGCGTTATTGTTTGAAGGACTTTTTAGATACAGTTCTAGTAGATAGACCTTGTTATGGACTATCTTGACTCAGTCAAAGGAACCTTATAGTTTCTCCCATACTTGCATGGTGATTTGCTCGTCAAACGAAGAGAGAAGGCGGTAGTTGTTGGTATCTAAAATTCGATAGTGATTACTGATAACGTTTTGCTGTAGGCGATAGCCATTGCGTTCGCTAAGATTTTTCCACCATATGTAGCCACCCATTGTTTTATCTTTCGGTTGTAATGTCCCGTGATTGGCGATTAAATCGATGACCTCGAGAGGATCACCTCCGAGTTCGTGTTGTAAAATGGAGCTGTCACGGCATAGGGCACAAATGGCTACGGCTGTTGTCCAGCCTGTTTGAATACGTCCCTTTTCAATCTGGACAAGTGTTTTTTTTGAAAGACCCAGCAAATCACTCATCTGATCCTGTGTTAACGCTTTTTCTGTTCGAATTAATTTTAGTTTTTCTGTAACGAGTGTGATTAGTTGTTCACGATTCATCCAAACACCCTTTCTTTCAGGTTGTTAAGCTCCATTATACATGAAAGTTGAAAAAGTGGGAGCGGCTATGACCGATGGAACATGTATTAAGATTGATAGAATACGCACAAAAATAAATAGACTGCTCAATGGAATAATCCACATTGAGCAGTCTATTTAATGTTAATAATGAGAAAAGGCTATTAATATTCGTATTTTTTCGTGTCAGAGATGACTCTGAAGTGAATGCCTTTAATTTGAGCACTTACTTTATGACGAAGTGTATCAATATCTACTAGCTCGTCTTTATCATTCACGCACTCAGCGATTTCCTGTAACAGTTTTGTGAAGGCCTCTTTGAATAGTGTGCGCATATTATCGAAGTCTAGGCTTCGGAAGCTACCGTCAATATCAAATGCCTCTACAGAATTTAACTGCTTAGAAGCACCAGCAAAACGGTCATCATACACTGTATAATTTTCGTCAGTTACAACGATTATATATAATACTTCACCTGTAATAGTTTTTAATTCGATATTTGTTTTGTGTTTTTTTACGTCGGTAATAATGTGAATACCGTCCGAATGATAAAGCTTGAATAATTTCATAGCATTGCCCCCTGAGAATAGAATCAAATTCATAGTTTCATTATATAGGGGGATGGCTAATAATGGAACAAGACAAGTACATTTGGATAGAATAGCCTATTAGTATAGTGTGATTTAATGTATATTTAATAAAAACTATCAATAAAACAGTAGCAGGTTTATTTAATTTCTGCTGATTTTCGTAAAGGTCGAACCTCTACATAATGTAATTGGTGACCTTGTTGTTCATAGACGCTAAATACATAGGGAGCAAGCTCAATGTTTTTGGCTATTTTATTGGCATTATTAACTGTTAAAAACCAGCCGCCTAGTGTTTCTACCTCTTCTGCATCAAGTTTGACTTGCAATAAATTTTCAACATCTTCTACAAGCATTTTTGCATTTAATATATAATGATTTTCACTTACTTTTCGAATTTCAGCAATTTCATCACCATCAAATTCATCACGGATCTCACCGACGATTTCCTCTAAAATATCCTCTACCGTTACCAAACCAGAAGTACCGCCATATTCATCCATTAAAATCGCCATATGAATACGATCTTTTTGCATACGTACGAGTAATTCATGAATTGGGATTGTCTCAATAACACGAATAACGGGATTAATAAAATTTTCAAGCACTAATGATTCGTCTGTTAACTGCTCAATCAATCCATGGGTGAATAATTCCTTTGAGTTGAGTGAGCCTAAAATATTATCACGGTCACCGTCATAAACGGGGTATCGTGTATATTTTTCTGAGGCGATAAAGTGAATGATATCTGTAAATGATTCGTTTTTTTCTATACCTACTATTTCCGTTCGTGGCACCATAATTTCGCGTGCAATGCGTTCGTCAAATTCAAAGATATTATTAACGAATTTTAACTCGTTTTTATTGATTTCACCGCTTTTAAAGCTTTCAGAAAGCAAAAGACGTAATTCTTCCTCTGTATGTGATAGTTCATGCTCAGAAGCGGGCTTCATGCCAAATAAGCCAACGAGAACACGGGCAGAGCCGTTTAAAAACCAAATGAATGGATACATTAATTTATAGAAAGCCATAATTGGTTTAGCAAAAAGTAGTGTAATCGTTTCTGCTTTTTGGATGGCAGCTGTTTTAGGTGCTAATTCTCCGACAACAACATGTAGGAATGTTGCGATGGCGAAAGCTGAACCAATTGTAAAAATTGTCATGTACTTATCGGAAATACCGACCATTTCAAAAAGTGGATGTAGCATAAATTCAAAGGTTTTTTCACCGACCATCCCGATACCAAGTGCTGTAACCGTAATACCAAGCTGGCAGGCCGATAAGTACTCATCTAAGTGATCGACGACATGCTTGGCAGAAATGGCTTTTTTATTGCCCTCTGCAATCAGTTGGTCAAGCCTTGAGGAACGTACTTTTACGATAGCGAATTCTGTTGCCACGAAAAAGCCTGTTAATGCTAATAAAATGGTAAAAATCGATAAGTTAAGTATGGTCTCCAAATAGTCGTTCTGTTAAAACAGAACGTCACCTCCTAATTATTAATGAGTAGTAGTAAAGATTGCATAAGTGCAATACTTTCAGGCGAAACATTTTTTTTGATTGTTTGTATATTTTTTTGGTCTTGTTTGTCCATCTGCGCAAGTAGAGACGTGACATCATGCTCCAAATCTTGCATTTTTAAGCGAAGCGTTTGGACATCAATTTCTTCATACGGTGTGATGTTTAGTTCGTGCTGTATTTCTTCAAGTGACAGACCCTCCAGTTTGCGTTGCTCGATATAATGGAGCCGGTCAATCATAGTAGGTTCATAGTAGCGATAATTCGATGCAGATCGTTCAGCTACTAACAGACCAATATTTGTATAGTAATCAATTGTTCTTTTAGTAATGCCTGTTTTTTCTGCAAATTCGCCAATTCTTAATTTCTCTGTCCCAATACAAACACCTCCGAACCATCACGTGATACTTTGATTATAACGTGATGGTTTAATAGAATTCAAATAATAGGCTCGAATATTTCAAAATTGTAAGATTTTTTGAGAAAGTATGCACTGATTTCATGGCTGGTTCATACCAATTTTGATATGTAAATACATAGAAGCTACGCTGTGCACATGGCACAGCGTAGCTTCTATGTTTCGATGGATATACCATTATTGTGACTGTCCATACGTACATGTGTTTTGTAATGGCCGATGAGCATAATCACAAGGGCTGCAAAAACCATAATCCCAGCGAAAAGTAAGGCTGCTTTATAGCTATCATAATAAGCGGCCAATTTACCCGCAATAATCGGTCCGATTATTTGTCCGAATGCATAAAATGTTGTTAACACAGAAACCACTGCGTTACTCTGGCTAGGAAATACTTGTCTAGCATAGGATGTGGTCATCGTTACAATACCAACAAAGGTCATACCAAATAAAAACGCTGAAATGAGTACGCTAGGAACGGTTTGTGAAAAGACTGGCAGAATAATGCCGACAACCTGCATCACATATGCAACCGATAATATGGTTACAGGTGAATATTTCGATAACAGCATAATCCATACAGGGGCAGATGGCACAGCAGCTAAACCAACCACTACCCAGCTATATGAAGAATAGGCTGATAATGTAGGGATATTATGAATAATGTCTACTAAAAATGTACCCGTTATAATATAGCCAAGCCCCTCTAAACTATATGAAGCAATCAGCCATGGCATAAAACCAGCTGTCATCTTTCCGCTAGCCGTAGACACTTTCTTTACCCCATCTTGAATGGTTAACTTGCGCCATGTGACAAGGGTGATACAGAAAAAGACAAGTGAAAGAAACCCAAGTCCTAGCCATGCACCTTTCCATGTATAAGAAAGCTCTAAGTAAGGCACAAGTAAGCCTGAAATGGCGATACCAAGCCCAATCCCACTAAATAAATAGCCAGACCATTTTGTTAAAATCACCTGCGCTAGGTAATCCATAATAATGCTGGACGTTAAGACAAAAATAAGTCCGCCTGTAACACCTGCAACAAAGCGCAACAACATCCATATAAAAAATGCCTCTGTAAGACCCATCCAAATAACCGATAGGATATTCACTATAACACTAACTAATAATAAGTATTTTTTACGTCTAAACAAAAATCCTGCCCATAAAGCCCCCAAAAAATAGCCAACATAATTGCTAGATGCTAAATACCCAGCTGTTTCTAGTGTGAAACCCGCGTCTCTCCGCATAAACGGTAAAATCGGTGTGAACGCGAAACGACTGATGCCCATCGCAATGACAAGCAACAGGACACCCCCCAGTAAAACGCCAGCATGCTTTTTATTCATAGCCAAAACCCCTTTGTGAAAAAATATAAAGCTATTATTTTAGTATATAGGAGATGAGAGGGGAGGGGTATTGAAATTAAACTTTACGTAGTAGGCCATTACATAAAAATAGCTCTTCTAGGCGAAATAATCGCTAGAAAAGCTAAGAAATTTACTTTTGTAAGTATGTATCATATAGATAATGAAGAGCCTCTTCGCCATTCATTTGGTACATTATTTCATTATTATAGACAAGCTTTAACTCGGTGAGGGCACGGTCGATTTTATCGCCTTTAATCGTGCATGTAACAGTGACCAAACCAGTTTCAGCAAGCTGTTTCTGTATAGTATCGTCCCAGCCTTGCTCAGAAAATAATGGTGGTTGCCAAGTGCCATGTACTTGTAGCTCGTTGTGCTTAGCGTCATAATCCCAGCGTACGTCACGTAAAATAGTTTTAAATAAGTCATTAACAGTAAATGTTTTGTCGTTGTAGTCAATCGGAATCGCTCTGATCGCGTGAACATCACGGCTAACTGCAGTAGCTGCTGAGTCAGCTGCTGAGGAAATGCCAGATGCGGCATCTTTAATTTCGGTTAGTCGATCGCCACAGCCTACAAGTAATGTAGAGAGGCATATGATACAAATAACTTTGGTCATCCATTTCACAAGTAATCCCTCCAGAAAGCAAGTTGTTATTTACTATATTAGCGAAAAGGAAAACATGAAAAAAGGGCATGAGGAGATGAGATTGTGTCGTTTTTGCAACGATGCTATGTGAAACTCTTGTTTTGTAGGCCATGTCAGGTAGGGAAAGGTAGAAGGTCTTAAAACTTCGTAACTTAATTCCAAAGAAAAGGAGCTGTTTGTTATGAAGATTAACGATGAAATACTGGAAAGGTTAGGAACTTATTTTGTGTATCATGCAATATACGACAACTATGGTATTACGTTCGAAAGCTTTGTTGATCGATGGGTTCGGGGGATACTGGAAGTTTAATTTGTTGAATGGCCTTTTGTTCGTAGTTAAAAAGAGTCATGTTCAGCAAAGTGAACACGACTCTTTTTGTTATGAAAATCTCATTTTTTAGTTGTTGAGTACTACGTACGTAGATGTCGCCTAGGCTAACACGCTATCGTGGTCGCTCGTTTCCTTAGATAGGGTACTTACTATTGCTTCCCGCGAGCAAGCAGCTGGTGGATGTATGGGCGCACTTTAGCGCAACTGTTCTTTAAAATAGTTTGTAATGAATTGATTGGCTTCTTGCCAGTTATAGACACGCATGACATTGTCAGGTACTGCAAGTCGATTATAGGGTGTATCGAATAACACAACAGGTATTTTTAACTCTTCGGCTAGCATCACGGCATTATCATGCTTATCTTCGAAGAAAGCAGCAACGTTATGCTTTTTTGCCGCTGCCAGCTTATCATGACTACCAATCAATTCGATGTGATCGTACGGGATTGCTTGAGATTTAAACCAATTCAACGTTATATCTGATACATTCTCACCACGTGCAGAAATGTAATACAACTCATAGTTATTTTGCCAAGCATTTAAAATGTTTTTAGCATCTTTGGCGGCTTCTGAAACTTCATACATGTAAGGCTCGTTTGCTTTAAACCATGTATTGAACGCCAGACGGTCTATAGGATGTGGAAATGCAGACAAAAAGTCATATTCGCACACATCATCTAATGTAATGTTGACATTATATTGCTTGTTAATATGTGGAATAAGTGTACTCGGACAGGTCACTGTGCCATCAATATCGATACCAAAACGAGGCTTTTTCATGCTAGCACCTCCTTAGGCGTTCGCTTTTTCTGCTTCTTCAGCCGCGCGCTTTTCTGCCATTTCAGTAGCCAATTTATCAATTTCTTTTTTCAGCTCTTCAACCATAGTTTTTTCAGGTACTTTACGAACTGTTTTGCCCTTCATGAATAACAAACCTTCACCACGTGCGCCAGCGATACCGATATCTGCTTCGCGTGCTTCACCTGGTCCGTTTACCGCACAGCCAAGAACTGCTACTTTTAACGGTACATTGAGTGTAGAAATGTATTCTTCTACTTCATTGGCAATAGAGATGAGGTCAATTTCAATACGACCACATGTTGGGCAAGAAATAAGTGTAGCCATGTTAGAGGCTAAACCAAATGATTTTAATAGTTCACGTGCTACTTTTACTTCTTCAACAGGATCAGCGGAAAGGGAGATACGTAGCGTGTTCCCGATTCCTTTTGACAAGATTGCCCCAAGGCCGGCAGCTGATTTTACAGTACCTGCAAATAATGTACCTGATTCAGTAATCCCGAGGTGAAGTGGATAATCAAAGGCTTTAGCAGCTTTTTCATAGGCCTCGATTGCTAAATTGACGTCTGATGCTTTCATCGACACGATAATATCATGGAAATCTAAGTCTTCCAAAATTTTAATATGGTGTAGCGCAGACTCCACCATGCCGTCTGCTGTTGGGTAACCGTATTTTTCTAAAATATGACGCTCTAACGAACCAGCGTTTACACCAATACGAATGGGAATACCTTTAGCTTTGGCTGCGTTAACAACGGCTTCTACTTTTTCTTTACGCCCGATATTACCTGGGTTAATACGAACTTTATCGATACCATTTTCAATCGCTTTTAATGCTAATTTATAGTCAAAGTGAATATCAGCTACTAATGGAATATTGATACGTTTCTTGATTTCTGCAATCGCATCAGCTGCACGCTCATCAGGCACTGCGACACGAACGACCTGACAGCCTGCTTCTTCTAGGCGAAGAATTTCTGCGACTGTTGCTTCGACATCATGTGTTTTTGTTGTACACATACTTTGAATGAATAATTCATTACTACCACCTATTGTTAAATTACCGACACGTACAGGACGTGTTTTTGAACGGTGACAAATTTCACTCATTAACTTTCTCTCCTTTTCGGGCCACTACTTTCAGCCGTCACTGTCATTTATTTTAGCAGTGTAAGAAAATAAGGACAAGGAAGAAACGTTAACTTTTCATTTTCTGCATTTGTTGTGGAATTCAAATGACATCGGAAGCTTAATATTTTCGCCAGGAACAAGTGCCTGTAACTGTAAATGTGGGTTTAATTCATAAAAGAGCTGTAGTCTTTCTGGAAAGGTCATGGGTACTTTTGCAGGATGTAGTGCAAATAAGCTATGGAGAGTATCACCTTGAATGGTTTGTACACTGATATAATTTGGCTCTCGTTGTTCTTCACAAAGGGCGTTTGCTGTTTCTTTAGGATAAAAAGCAGCGAGTGGTAATGTCCCTTCCGTTAAATCTATTTTCACAACAAAGACGATAAGTACAATAATAGCTGTTAAAATTAATGCTCGCAAAAAATCCCCTCCTTTTCTACACTATATTGAGAAGAGAGGGGAATCATGCATATTATTTTGCAATTGGTTGTTTTGGATATTTTGTAAAGGCTACGATTAATAGAGTAATTGTTAAGAGTAGCGATATTATTGAGATAATCGTATTGCTAGTAGGTAAGTATTCTGAAAGGGTACTTAAGATAGTCGCCCAAGTAATAGCGAACGTTGTTGTGCGCCATATATGACGGTATTCACCACGGCGTTTCATGACTTTCAATATAAACAGACCTGCTAAGGCGTAAATGGCGATTTGCGCAAAAATTAGCATGGTAGTAAAGACAAAAAGCATGATGAGTGTTGCCGGATATAATAGCCATTTAATATCTTCTATGTATTCCGTCATTCCGCTAATATCAAAGGTATCGATAGACATCCCAGCTGTGAAACGGCCGAATGAGAAAACTGTAACAAAGCTAACTAGTAGAAAGGTGTATTGAATAACCTTTCCGATCGGTAATAGACGATAGGCAGCTAGTTTTTTAGGATGAATCAGGCTATCAATAAATAGTTGTGAGTGTTTCATAAAATATCTCCTCCAATCGCTATTCTACCATGTTCATTTGTGACAAGGTATGAATTGAATTCGATTGCCTGTGAATCTAATGCTAAAATGTTAACATTATGTAAAGAAGTTAAAGGTTTTCTTTACTTTTTGTGCTTTTTCATTTAATGATTAGAAATAGAGTAGTAGAGATGTAGGAATTGGAGCGAATACAATTGACAATAGATTGGCAAAGCATACTATTTCAATTTTTAGGCGGTTTAGGGGTCTTTTTATTTTCCATCAAATTAATGGGGGAAGGTCTACAAAAATCAGCAGATGATCGACTGCGCGAATGGTTGAATCGTTTTACGACAAATCCGTTCATGGGTGTACTAGTCGGAATTATTGTGACAGTTTGTATCCAGTCGAGCTCTGCAACGACAGTCATAACAGTTGGACTAGTTAGTGCTGGCTTTTTAACATTACGTCAAGCAATTGGCGTAATAATGGGTGCGAATATTGGTACGACATTAACAGCATTTATTATCGGCATTGATATTGGTATTTATTTTTATCCGCTACTCGCGATTGGAGCGGCATTTTTATTTTTCTTTAAAAGAGCAATATATCGCCATGTTGGTCAAGTTTTATTTGGCTTCGGTGGTCTGTTTTTAGGGCTTGAGCTTATGAGCACAAGTATGCAGATGCTTCACCAATTAGCTGATTTTGCTTCATTAACTGTACTTTTAAGTGACCAACCTATTTTAGGCGTTTTTCTTGGTACACTTTTTACGTTGCTTGTACAAAGCTCTACAGCAACTGTCGGAGTATTACAAGGCTTATATGCAGAACATTTAATTGGTTTGGAAAGTGCCTTACCCATCTTATTTGGCGAAAATATTGGCACGACTATTACAGCAGTTTTAGCATCGTTTGGTGCTTCTATTTATGCAAAGCGGGCAGCAGCGGCACATGTGCTATTTAACGTCATAGGAACAGTGATTTTTATGTTGTTTTTTGCACCTTTTATGCAGTATGTCCAATGGATAAGTGAACTGTTCCATTTAGAGTCACGTATGCAAATAGCTGTGGCACATGGCTCGTTTAACATTTTTAATATGCTGATTCAATTACCGTTTATTGGTGGCTTGTCAATTCTAGTTACGAAAATACTGCCAGGGCATGATGGCAATATAGATGTTACGACAAAACATCTGGACCCTTCGTTCATTGATTCTTCACCAGCTATTGCACTTGGTCAGGCGAAAGAAGAGGTTTTACGTATGGGCGACCATGCATTACGTGGTTTGGATGAAACCTTTTTATATATGAAAACAGGTGAGGCAGAGCATATCCCGACAGTCTTACAATTAGAAGTAGCACTCAATCATTTAGATAAAGAAATTACCAACTATCTCGTGATGGTGTCTAAACAACCGCTGTCTCGTGCAGATTCGGTTCGTCATCATACTCTGTTAACGAATGTACGGGATATTGAACGGATTGGTGACCATTTCGAAAATATTTTAGAACTTTTACAGTATAAGGATCACCATGAGGTAAGTTTGAGTAAATCAGCGCGCCAAGATTTAATAGGAATGTTTAGTCTAGCGATTGAAGCGGTACGTAAAAGCATCGAGGCTCTTGATACAGCCAGCCTTAGTCTAGCGCAAGAAGTCACTGAGCTAGAAAGTTTAATTGATGATATGGAGGATAAACTAAGACAAAAACATATTGCGCGCTTAAATACGAATGAATGTAGCGGTGCAGCGGGGATCGTCTACACGGATATCGTCAGTAATTTAGAGCGTATTGGCGATCATGCCGTCAATATCGCAGATTCTATTTTAGGTATTCGTTATTAAAATTGTGAAACTTTTTATAGTACCCTACGTATAAAAGGCGATGTGAGACAAAAGGAGAGAAATTTTATGGAAGTTGTTGGATGGATATTGGTCATTGCCTGCTTTATCGTATCTTTTGTTGGGCTCGTGTACCCGATTATACCTGGTGTAATCTTTCTATTAGGTGGTTTTTTACTATATGGATTATTTTTCTCATTTGCTGATTTAAGCTGGTGGTTCTGGGCAATTGAAATATTATTTGTTGTATTACTATTCGGAGCTGATATGGTCGCAAATGCATTTGGTATAAAAAAGTTCGGTGGCTCGAATGCGGGCATGTGGGGCAGTACAATTGGTTTATTAATTGGCCCATTCGTTATTCCTTTTGCTGGGATATTAATCGGTCCATTTTTAGGAGCTGTTATTGCAGAGCTGGCAGTGGAGCGACGTACAGTTAATGAAGCTGTAAAAAGTGGCATTGGTTCACTTATAGGTTTTTTAACATCAACTGTAGTAAAAGGGGTTATTCAAGTCGTAATGATTGTTGTTTTTTTTATAACTATTTAACTTTAACAGATGCATAGATACCAGGGAGTCAAACGTTGAATGCTAATACGCTAATACAATTGAGCCGATGTTTAACAAAATCAGCGAGCGGGTATGATAGTAATCGAATTGGTTTTTCAGTCAAAAGGCTGAAATCTTGGATTTGAGATATTTTTCATTGAATGGTTTGACCAATTTTGATAATCTATGTATGTACTAATTATTCTTTAATCTAGGGAGGAACTTAACAATGGCTTACGAATTACCACAATTAACTTACGCATATGACGCATTAGAACCACATATTGATGCTAAAACAATGGAGATTCACCATTCTAAACACCACAATACTTATGTAACAAATTTAAACGCAGCAGTTGAAGGCACTGAATTTGCAGATAAAGATATTAATGCATTAATCGCTAACATCGATGCACTTCCAGCTGACAAACAACCAGCTGTACGCAACAATGGTGGCGGACATGCTAACCATACATTATTCTGGGAATTAATCGCTCCAGGCGGTTCAAACGCACCAGTTGGTGAAGTAGCAAAAGCAATCGACGCTAAATACGGTTCTTTCGATGCTTTTAAAGAGGAATTTGCTAAAGCTGCAACAACTCGCTTCGGTTCAGGCTGGGCTTGGTTAATCGTTGATGGTGACTCAGTAGCAGTTACATCTACACCAAACCAAGACTCTCCAGTAATGGAAGGTAAAACACCAGTTCTAGGATTAGACGTTTGGGAGCATGCTTACTACCTAAACTACCAAAACCGTCGTCCAGACTACATCGGTGCTTTCTGGAACGTAGTAAACTGGGATGTAGTAGAAGCTAAATTCCAAGCTGCAAAATAATAATACTTAATAATGAGCTATGCCAAGGGTGAGTTTTCACTGTGGCATAGCTTTTTTTGATTTTATCGAGAACTTTCGTTGATTTATCGCCCAGATTTTAAATTTTATCGAGTACTTTTTGTGATTTATCCCCCAAAATTACAAATGTAAGAAACTTTTCTAATGAAAGTGCCGTCAAATAAAATGGAGCTTTACTCAAGAGTATGCTTTTCTGTCGGTACTTCGGATGGTATACTTAGTATCGTGTATTTAAACAGTAATTAGAGGAGGAGGGGAATACATATGCGCAAAGCACCTGGAAAAAATCGCGCGGCGAGTGTTAAAGCTAAGCATCATTCCAATTTAACATTTCGGATGAATGTCCTTTTCTTTGCTATATTTATCATATTTTCAATGTTAATTTTTAGGCTTGGTTATATGCAAATTGTAAAAGGAGAAGATTATGTACGTATTTTAGAGCGTACAGAGGAAGTTCCTGTAAATACAAGTGTGCCGAGGGGCCGCATGTATGACCGTTATGGCCGTATTTTGGTCGACAATCAGCCTGAAAATGCGATTACGTATACGAAAATGCAGACGACAAAAACGGATGATATGCTGAAAATTGCCGAGGATCTGGCGCAATTGATTGAACAACCAACAAAACGTGTTACATTACGTGATAAGAAGGATTTTTGGATTCTAAAAAATCACGATGCTGCCTATGAGAAGATAACAGATAAAGAACAAGCGAAAATTAAAACGCAAGAAAATATTACGACAAGTCAAATCAATGCTGAGATTGATAGAATTGTACGCGAGCGAATTACAGATGAAGAATTAGCGCAACTTACAGAGGCGGATTTAGAAGTGTTGGCGATTTATCGAGAAATGGCATCTGGCTATAATTTATCGCCGCAAATCATTAAGAGTGAAAATGTTTCAGCCGATGAATTTGCTCGTGTCTCAGAACGATTAACAGAATTACCAGGGGTCAATACGACGACAGACTGGAAGCGTGTCAAATTATCATCACTTTCTATTTTAGGGCGTACAACGCTACCAACGAAAGGGATACCTAAAGAGAAGCTGAACTATTATTTAGCGCGTGATTACTCACGTAATGATCGTGTTGGAGAAAGTTATATTGAAGCGCAGTACGAAGAGCTTTTACAAGGACAAAAAACAGTTGTCAAAAATATTACCAATAAAAAAGGGCAAGTGGTCGATACGATTACAACGTACGAGGGCGAGCCTGGTAAGGACTTAGTGTTAACGCTTGATAGCGAATTACAGGCTGAGACAGAGAAAATTGTAGAAGAAGAGCTGTTGAAATTAAAAGCGATACCGGGCTCATATTTATTAGACCGTGCCTTCTTAGTGATGATGAATCCGAATACAGGGGACATTTTATCAATGGTCGGTAAGAAAATTGAGAAAGATCCTGAAACAGGTAAAAACATCATCGTCGATTATGCATATGGTTCATTCACAACAGCCTATGAGGCAGGATCAGTTGTCAAAGCTGCAACTTTACTTACTGGTTATAATCAAGGAGTAATTACACCAAATACTGTATTAGGAGACGAACCAATTCATTTACTCGGCACGCCAAAAAAGAGCTCGATTTTTAACCGTGGTGGCTATATATCTATGGATGGTTTGACCGCTCTTGAGCGTTCTTCTAACGTATATATGTTTAAAACGGCCTTGCTTATTAATGGAACGCCTTATAGTTATATGATGCCGCTCCGTTTAAGGGACGATACGTTTTCAAAAATGCGTAATTCTTATGCCCAATTTGGCTTAGGGGTAAAAACAGGTATTGATTTACCGAATGAATTTAGTGGCGTGCAGGGTCCATCCGGTCCAACGATGGGCGGTAAAACACTTGACTTAGCCATTGGACAGTACGACACGTATACTGCAATGCAATTAGCACAATATATTTCAACGGTGGCGAACGGTGGTTATCGCATTCAACCACACGTGGTGAAAGAAGTACGTGAGCCATCAAAAGATGGTCAAAAGCTCGGCCAATTAGTAACTGAAGTGGGCCCGACGATTTTAAATAGCATTGATAATTCTGCAGAAGAAATTAACTATGTGAAAAAAGGGCTTCGTCGTGTTTATACAGGTAATCAAGGTTCTGCACGAAAACAATTTGCAAATGCACCGTATACAGCTGCAGGGAAAACGGGTACAGCTGAGGTAGTTTATTATGGACCATTAACAGAGCATTACGGTACAGAGACAACTAACTTAACACATGTTGGCTATGCGCCATATGAAAATCCTGAAATTGCTTATGCCGTTCTGATTCCTTGGGTAACAACAAACTTTAAAATTTATTTGGATCATAATAATGAAATTGCTAGACGTTCTTTAGATAAGTACTATGAACTTAAAGACAAGTATGATTCTACGAAAGTTAATGATAGCAATGTAGAGCCACCAATTTTACCAGCAATCACAAAAGAAAAAATTGGTGAAGATGAACAACAATAACAAAACCGCTAGTGCATGAAAAATGCCTAGCGGTTTTACTCTTCCATTGAGTGGCTAGGCGGATAAAATCATTAAAGTGATGGATAAAAAGTGAAAAGTGACGGATAAAATCATTAAAATGATGGATACAACCATTCAACAGTACTATAAAAAAATCGACTGTCTCTCCTAGTAGAGGCAGTCGATTTTGCATTAAGCAGATAGTTGTTGTACAGCTAATTCAAATTGTTGCTTTGGTTTTGTACCATAAAGCTCTATATTATTACAGAAATAAGACTGGACCATAAAATCAACAGCCTCCTGTAAAGAAAACTCCCGATGATGCATTATAAGTGTTAAATACGTTTTAAAGTAATCGGCATTTTGTACTTTTGCATGTTTTATCACAAAGTTAAACCCCTCTTGTATTATTTTCTGACACACAATTGCTAATTATAGCATCTTTCATAGAGGAAGCAAGTTTTCTCAATTGTAAATGTGTCTTTACAATCGTTTACAAACAATTACATTCCTTTACGTCTCTTTTACGAACGGTTTATACGACTTCAACAATCAGTCTTTATAGTAAAGATTGTAAGGTAAACAACTATAAAAAAGTTAGTGACGGAGGCAAATGAGATGAAAAAGTGGAAGTACTTAACGATGACAGCGGTAATGGGTTCAGCATTAATGCTAGGTGCATGTGGTAGTGACAACTCTACTCAAAATGGTAACAATGCAGAAACTAATGCACCAGCAAGTTCAGGACAAGATGCTACTGACGAAAAACTGCAAGGTTCTGTAGCTGGAGATGGTTCTTCAACTGTAGCACCGATTATTGAAGCAGTTGTAGAAGAGTATGCAGGTGCACAACCGGATGTCAAAGTATCAGTAGGTGTTTCTGGAACTGGTGGTGGCTTTGAAAAATTCATCGCAGGGGAGACAGACTTTTCAAATGCATCTCGTTATATAAAAGATGAAGAGAAAGCGAAACTAGAAGAAGCAGGTATTGCTTATACAGAGCTAGCTTTAGCATATGACGGTTTATCAGTAGTAGTGAATCCTGAGAATGACTGGGCTAAAGATTTAACAGTAGAGCAATTAAAACAAATCTGGATTGAAGATGGTAAAGAGAAGAAGTGGTCTGATATAGATCCATCATGGCCAGCAGAAAAAATCGTATTCTATTCTCCAGGTACAGACTCTGGGACGTATGACTATTTTGACGAAGTAATCTTAGATGGAGCGGATCTAGTAAGTTCTGCAACATTATCAGAGGATGATAACATGCTAGTACAGGGTGTATCAGGTGACAAAAACGCAATCGGATTCTTCGGCTACGCGTACTACCTAGAAAATAAAGACAAATTAAACATTGTGAAAGTAAATGGAGTAGAACCTACAAATGAAACGATTGAAACTGGTAAATACGCACCACTTTCACGTCCATTGTTCACATATGTAAAAAATAGTGCAATTAAAGATAACGCAGCAGCATACGATTTCATGAAATTCACACTTGAAAATTCAGGCGACATGGCTGAAGCAGTAGGTTATGTCCGCTTACCTGAAGAAAAATATGCTGAAGGTTTAAAAACTTTAGAAGGCTTAAAATAAGTAGACATGCATGGAGGGAAAGAGATGTATGCTCTTTCCCTCGCTTACTTGAAAGGAGCACCCAATGGTTTCTCAAAAAGAAAATAAGACAACATCTGTGCAGCAATTAATTGCGAATTCACGCAATCAAAAAACGAAGAAAATAGTGGAAAAAGCAATGCCAGCTCTATTATTTTCTGCAGCCCTTATCTCTATTTTGACGACATTTGGCATTGTTTTCACCCTTATTTTTGAAACGTTTGAGTTTTTCAAACGTGTTTCGATTACGGATTTCCTATTTGGTACACAGTGGCTACCGTTTTCAGGGAAGGAACCGTTGTTTGGGATTCTACCACTTATTGCAGGAACGTTGAAAGTCACGCTTATCGCAGTTGTTGTAGCAGTACCATTTGGGATTGCATCTGCTATTTATTTAAGTGAATATGCGAATGAGAAAACAAGACGTATTGTTAAACCTATATTAGAAGTTTTAGCAGGGGTACCAACAATTGTTTATGGTTTCTTCGCTCTGACGTTTGTCACACCGATGTTACAACAAATTATGCCAGGGTTAAAACTTTTTAATGCACTTAGTCCAGGGATTGTTGTTGGAATCATGATCTTACCGATGATCACTTCACTTTCAGAAGATGCCATGTCATCCGTACCCAATAGTATGCGAGAAGGTGCATTGGCCCTCGGTGCTACAAAGTTTGAAGTAGCCATTAAAGTAGTATTACCTGCGGCACTATCAGGTATTATAGCATCAGTTGTCCTCGCTATTTCCCGGGCAATTGGGGAGACGATGATTGTCTCGCTTGCAGGAGGTTCTACACCGAAATTTGATTTGGACGTCACGGACTCTATTCAAACGATGACGGCATATATTGTGCAGGTTTCAACGGGTGACGCCGGCTATGGAACGACAATTTATTATTCGATTTACTCAGTAGGTTTCACATTATTTATCTTTACATTAGTGATGAATTTACTCGCTCATTATATTTCGAAACGCTTCAGGGAGGTTTACTAGCATGCGCTATATCGATGACTCAGTCGTCATGAAACGAATGACGAAGCGTATTATGTTCAATAAAGTCTGGAAAACCTTGTTCTTCTTAGCCACTACATTTGCATTAGTAATGCTGGCTATATTGATGTACCGTATTGTGACGCAAGGTATTGACTATTTAAATTTCGATTTCTTAACAAACTTCGCTTCACGTTTTGCAGATAAAGCGGGAATTAAAGCGGCATTAGTCGGTTCACTTTGGCTCATGGGGGTTGTCGCACCTGTCTCAATTATTTTAGGTGTGGGTACAGCAATTTATTTAGAAGAATACGCGAAGAAAAATAGACTAAATGACTTTATTCGTATGAATATCTCAAATTTAGCGGGCGTACCTTCCATTGTTTTTGGTTTACTAGGCTTAACGATTTTTGTTCGTATGATGGAACTTGGTAAAAGTATTTTAGCAGCCGGTTTCACTATGAGCTTACTAATTTTACCGGTTATTATAGTTGCTGCACAGGAAGCCATTCGCGCTGTACCGAGTGAACAACGTGAAGCTTCTTACGGTATGGGGGCAACAAAATGGCAAACGATTTTACGTGTCGTTCTTCCAGCAGCAATACCAGGGATTTTAACAGGTAGTATTTTGGCTTTGTCTCGTGCAATTGGTGAAACAGCTCCACTTGTGGTTATTGGAATTCCTGTTATTCTACAGTTTTTACCAGATAATTTACTAAGTCAGTTTACAGCGCTACCAATGCAAATTTATGATTGGGCAAAACGTCCACAAGAGGCATTTCAATATGTAGCATCGGCCGGTATTTTAGTACTGATGACAGTACTTTTACTAATGAACTCTATCGCGATTTTTATTCGAAATAAATTCCAAAAACGTTATTAATGAGGTGACCTTATGGTACTAGATTTTAAAGAGGAAAAATCAGTCGTCAAATCGATTCATACAGGCGCAAAGCCTACTATAGAAGTAGCAAAAAAAATGGTGTATGATACACGCAACTTAAATTTATGGTATGGTGATCACCATGGCTTAAAAGATGTCAATTTAAGCATTTATGAGAACGAAGTAACAGCAATAATTGGCCCTTCTGGATGTGGGAAATCGACATATTTAAAAACGTTAAATAGAATGGTAGAGTTAGTGCCAATCGTTCGTACATCTGGTGAAATTTTATATCGTGAGCGCAATATTTTAGATAAAAACTATACGGTAGAAGAATTACGTACGCATGTAGGGATGGTCTTCCAAAAGCCAAACCCATTCCCAAAATCTATTTATGATAATATCGCCTATGGTCCGCGGATACATGGCATAAAAAACAAAAAAATTCTGGATGAAATTGTTGAAAAATCATTGCGTGGTGCGGCTATTTGGGATGAGGTAAAAGACCGCTTAAATCAAAATGCATATGGCCTTTCAGGTGGTCAACAGCAACGAATCTGTATTGCGCGTTGTTTAGCAATCGAACCGGATGTCATTTTAATGGATGAGCCTACATCTGCACTTGATCCCATTTCTACATTAAAGGTTGAAGAATTGGTACAAGAGCTGAAAAAAGATTATTCGATTATTATCGTCACACACAATATGCAACAAGCAGCGCGTATTTCAGACCGTACTGCATTCTTCCTAAGCGGCGAAGTCATCGAATACGATAAGACGGATGTGATTTTCCAAACACCTGCAGATCAACGGACAGAAGATTACATTTCAGGACGCTTCGGCTAAGGAGGAACGATAGATGGTAGTACGTGAACGCTTTGAGCAGGAGTTAAAAGAAATTCAAGCGCAATTTGTAGAAATTGCAAGTAGCAGTATTCATGCTTTAAAAATAGCTTTTGATGCATTATTGGAGCAGGATTTAGAGAAGTCCTTGAAGATTCTCGAAGATGATCTAATCATTAATCGTTTAGAGGAAGAAATAAATGACCGGGTAATTTTAATGATTGCCAAGCAACAACCAGTAGCCACAGATTTACGCCGCCTCATGGTACTAGTGAAAGCGGCATCGGATATGGAAAGAGTCGGAGATTATGCTGTCAATATTGCCAAGGAGACAATTCGCCTTGGGAAAGAGCCACTTATCTTTCCAACAACAAATTTACAGACAATGTGCCAAAAAACGGTTGAAATGCTTGAAAGTATCATCAAAGCCTTTACTGAAGAAGATACTGTAAGTGCAAAAGAAATTGCAGAGCTTGATGATTATGTAGATGATTTATATGGTGCGACAGTGACACTGTTGCTTCGTGCAGGTGCTGATAATCCTACTCATATTCATCAGATTACGCATTTAACTTTTGTCTGCCGTTATTTAGAACGGTCAGCTGACCATGCAACAAACATTGCTGAGCACTTATTTTACTTAATTAAAGGTAAACATTATGAACTGAATAATTAATGAAGAAGAGAAGGGCGGATGAAGCCATTCTCTTTTTTTGTTAATGTGGTGAAAAATTCCGCAATATCAGCAACATTGCCCTCCGTAAAGCGTCAAATATTGCGGAATGAATTTGTATTGTCAAAAAATAAAATTGGTTATACTATAGACATTATCCAAAAAGTATGTGCTAAGGAGGTGCTGCTTCGTGAAAGATGCTGTAGAAACACTTATAGAGAAATTTGAACTAGATATCACACCTGAACAACGCGAATACTTGTGTTTTTTATATGAACACTTACATCTAGAGGAGTTAAGTGACAAGGAACAACATTTTTTTATAGAATATTTTTACAAGAGTGAGACCTTACGAAATATGGCAGCATTTGCACTTGAGTTAGCTGATGCCATGCGTGAAATTCGAGAAAATATCCCTGCTATTGAGCAGGCTGAACGGCAAGCGAATGGGAAAGAGCAGCGTTTGTATTATGAACGAAAATGGCAGGAGGCACAACGTCTACAATTGAAGCATCATACTACAAAAAAAGGAAATATCTACTATGTTCCATTTGCTGAATATAAAAAAGAGCCTGGGCCCATGATTATTTGTCTTGAGCAAACAACGGGAATGGAGGTCTATTCCGAGCTTTGCAAGAGTATGATCCTACCGTTATTTATGAGTGCTCATCGTGAGCAGCGGGATTTATATATCGTGCCATATGATTGCCAAATTCATGTCCATTATCGATTTGAAAATGGCCATTTGAATTTATCAGATTTTAAGGATTTTATAGAATATAAGGCAAAAGGGAAAGCAGCAATTTTGCCTGTGTTACAGTTTGTTAAAGGTTTACTACAAGAAAATCAGCAATGTACAGAAGCGGATATCATCATTTTCACCGAAGGTAATCCTGTTGATGGTCAACATTTATTAGGAAAGCGTGCGAAAGCAATATTAGAGGATATGAAGCATCACTATCATGCTGATTTTTCTGTGATTGCCATGCAGGAGCAAAATTTTAACGAGCAACAATTTTGGTTTGCGAATAGAGCTTTTTTTGCGGATGATGCTATTCAATAGACACGTGGAGCTGACCAGACGGATTTTGGTCGGCTTATTTTATGTAAATTTACATAGGTAAGAAAAGGAGAATTACATGGATTTATTGAAATGGTTATTACCAAATGTAGTAGCACCGACTTGGATGGACATAATCATTGCCATTTCACTATGTTTAATTGGGTGGTTATTGCAACAGTTCGTGCTGAAAAAAATAATTACGGTCATCGTTGCGTTTTTAAGAAAAAGACAGCGTTACTTTCAAGCAACCGTACTAGAACAATTTAATAAGGCGATACGTTATGCCTTCATGTCAGCGGTTATTGTTATTAGTTTATCGAGGTTACTAGAAGTATCTTTATTTACAGATGTGGCAACAAAGAATTTTGTGTTGTCCATTATGGTGTTTTTTGCCTTTAAAGGTGTGTATGATGTATTACATTATTATACAAAGCAACCTTTGACTATTAATAATGATGAGGAGCAAAATGTTCTTTTGCCGTTCTTCCTACGCATTGGTAAAGTACTAATAATGATTTTAGCAATGTTCACGATTGCTTCTCTTTGGGATTTTAACTTGAATGGCTTTTTAACGGGAATTGGCTTAACGGGTGTAGCCATTGCGTTTGGGATTCGTGATACATTGGCGCATGTATTTGGAGGAATGTCGGTTGCACTCGACAATCCGTTTCAAATTGGCGATTGGGTAGCTACAGAAGATCAAAAGATTGAAGGGATAATTGAAGATATTAACCTTCGTAGTACGCTTATTCAAACTGGCGATAAAGGACTGGTTTATGTACCAAACTCATATTTAGTCAATCGCCCACTATATAATTTATCGAAACGTGAAAAACGAAAATGTGAACAATTTCTATATGTAGCGCTTGAAAACGAAGAAGAAAAACTGCGCAGCGCATTAAGTGCGATTCATCAGCAGATTTATTTACATGATAATACGGAGAAAGATATGATTCATGTATTTATTGATGAATTCCGTCCAGCTTCCTACCGTGTTCTTGTGCGATTTTTTGTGGCAACAAACGATACAGGTGTTTTGTTGCGTGTAAGACAAGATATACTTTTTGCAATTCGACAAATATTGCAAGAACATGATATTGACTTGGCAGAACCAACAGATGATCATTGGCTGGCTAAAGAAAAATAATTTGAATTGTTCGACGCTATGTTTTACAATATACACAAATAATCAGCTTTGATGAAGAGTAGTAGCTATTATAATTTGTTATAGAGAGCTAGCGGTTGGTGAGAGCTAGTACAAATGAATGGTGAATGGACTTCGGAGCTCTAATCCTGAAAATAGTATGGATTAGCGTTTGCCTACGTTACAGGGCTTAGAGTGGGTCTTAATAAGACCAATGAAGGTGGCACCACGGCTTTTCCGTCCTTTTGTGATGGAAAGGCCTTTTTATATTCATTTACAAAAGTTTTTTGTGGAAAAAGTGCAGCAACAACCACAGAAGACCGAGGTTGTCCCAAAAGTAAAAACAACATGCTTGGAGGTATCCTATTTTTTGATACTAAGGTAAAAATCCGCATAAACTCCTGAGTGAAGCGCATTTTTACCATTAAGAAAGACGAGCATTATTGTTAGAAGGACTTTTAGACAGCCCTAAGATGAATGGGTTTGTAGCTTTATGCAGTGAGCAATTAATGCTGACTGCATAAAGAAAGCCTCTGGTAGATATCACGGATTTTGAAATTAAGGTGAATGTTACCCTAAATTCCTCGCATCCTTGTGAGAATGACTAACTGACTTGCACATGCAGGTCTTAGCTCAATTCAAAATCCGGACGTATTGTTTATCTGCGCGCAAGCAAAGCGTCAGTGACAATACTACGAGGCGTAAAACATACCGAATTTTTTTGGTGTAGCAGAGCAGAGTATAGCATAGCGAAGGAGAGAAAGTGTATGACAGTTGAGCTTAGAAAATTTGCCATGAAGGTATTACAAGGGGATATGATGACGCCAATTTCGGTGTATCAATCGCTAGCGGGAAAACATAAGATGCTATTCGAATCGTCGGCCAAGCACGAGGAAAGTGGGCGTTATTCCTTTATTGCGGTCAATCCAGTTGCAGAGCTTGTTGGGGATAAAACTGGCTATACATTTACTAAGGACAAAGATATGGAAAAGTCAAGCGGAAGTGTACTTGCGAAATTTAAGCAGGTGATGCCTTTCCATAAGGCAGACTATCCATTTGCCTTTTTCGGAGGAGCAATTGGTTTCTTTGGTTATGAAACAGCGTTTTATGCAGAGAACATTGGTGAATATTTGCATGATGATTTAAAGATGCCAGATGTACATGTTTTTTTCTATGATACTTTTATTGTCTTTGATCATTTAAAGCAAGAGATTACGTTAGCAGCAATCGATTTATTTGAAGAGGGGCGCTCCCTAAAAATGATGGAAGCAATTATTGATGAAATGGAGGCGCAACTTCATGCTGGTGCAACGTTTGGAGAGATGGCGTTAGGCGCTTTAAACTTTCAGCCCATGATACCCAAAGAAGAATTTGTTGCCATGGTAGAACGTGCCAAACAGCATATTAAGAAGGGTGATATTTTCCAAATTGTGTTATCTCAACGCTTTTCGTCACCATTTACAGGAAATCCCTTTGCCTTATATCGTCAGTTGAGAACATCAAATCCATCACCGTATATGTTTTATATGGATTATGGAGCATATATCATTTTAGGCACTTCTCCTGAAAGTCTAGTAAAGGTTAAGAATCGAAAGGTGACAACGAATCCTATTGCAGGCACGAAGCCGCGTGGGAAAACGCTTGAGCAAGATGAGTTAATTGCAGATGACTTGCTAAACGACGAAAAAGAAATTGCAGAGCATCGTATGCTGGTAGATTTAGGTCGCAACGATATTGGACGTATAACCAAAGTGGGTTCAGTGAAGTTGACTAAATATATGAACATAGAGCGTTATAAATATGTGATGCATATTGTATCAGAGGTCATCGGCGAACTACACGATGAGGTGCATGTGTTGGATGTGCTGAGCGCTTGTTTGCCAGCTGGTACAGTATCAGGGGCACCGAAAATCCGTGCTATGCAGCTGATAAATGAGATGGAACCTGTAAAGCGTGGCGTTTATGCAGGAGCGGTTGGTTATATCTCTTCAACAGGGGATATGGATTTAGCCCTTGCAATTCGAACAATGGTTATCAAAGATGACCGTGCTCATGTACAGGCGGGGGCCGGTATTGTCTATGATTCGGTCCCTTTATCCGAATATGAAGAAACACTCAATAAAGCGCGCGCGCTACTGGAGGTGAAAAAATGATTTTACTGATCGATAACTATGATTCATTCACTTACAATTTATATCAGCAGGTAAGTATGCTGGGCAAAGAAGTGAAGGTAGTACGAAACGATGAACTAACGATTAAAGAAATTGAGGCATTGCAACCAGAAGCAATCATTTTATCACCTGGTCCTGGTACGCCAGATCAAGCAGGAATTACAGTAGATGTGGTGAAAGAGCTTTATACGAAGTTTCCGATTTTGGGTATTTGCCTTGGTCATCAATCGATTGGGCAGGCGTTTGGCAGTAACATTGTGCAAGCAACCCATATTATGCATGGGAAGTTGTCTACCTTACACTATAGCAAAACAGGCTTGTTCGCTCATTTAGACGGTGAACTTGAAGTGATGCGCTATCATTCGTTGATAATTGAGCCGAGCACTTTACATGGAGATTTTATCATTACGGCAACTTCAAGTGATGATGCAGAAATTATGGCGATTCAACATAAGCAATATCCGATATACGGGTTACAATTCCATCCAGAATCAATTGGCACCCAAAAGGGCAGTGATATGGTGCAGGCGTTTTTAGAGCAAGTGCAAATGGCATAAAAGAAGGCTGTTACAAAAATCAGTTGTTTCTGATTTTTGTTAACAGCCTTTTCGTGTAGAATTAGAAAAAGATTTTTTATCAGCTTTCGTGTATATCGATGACGATAATCAATTGATCCTACGGAATGTCACCTTCACTGTATCCCGCATGAACGGCCAGGAAGCCCCACGGATTGAAGTTTCACTTTATATAAGCTGTGGCTTATTGCTTCTTACCGGTAATAAGTTTTGCAATTTCCTCTAAAGACATTGAAGAGTTCACTTCGTAAGCGCCAATTTGTAAACTACGAGCATATTTAGCATTTGCAAGTAGGAGCTCCATCTCTACGCTATTCGAAATAATGCCCCCATCTTCAAGCTTCTGTGCCACGATATAGGGGGTAATACCACTATATAGCTGAAGTGTCATCGTTGCTTCATCTGTTGGGCTATCTGTCTCAATGTCGCCTTCGTTTGTTTCTTCTGGCGTATCATTATCGGCCGTCTTGTTGGCTGTAGTAGGATCAGTGGTCTGTTCTTTTAACGAAGCAAGTTTTTTATTTGCCAGATCCAGTTTCTTTTGTAGTACCTCTACGTTCTTATCTGTAGTGGAGGTTACAGTGGGAAAGCCAATATTGACATCAAAACGCTGGGCCAATGCAAGCAATGCCCCTACTAGAAAAAGTGCAATTCCAAATGCACGGATAGCGGATTTATTCACAATTACCGACCTCCGTTTGCAATCACTTGGCGAACTTGCTCTTCTGTTAAATTTGAACGAATACTAATATCAGCAATAGATAGACCTTGCTTATTGAGCTCGAGTACCTGACTAATAATGATTTGGTGAATAGGCTTCGTATTCTGGGGCAGCTGAGCTGATTTAGTCGCTTGTTGTGCTGCTTGTTGAACTGCCTGCATGACCTGCTGCATTTTTGGATTTTGAATCGTTTGATTTTGAGCTACTGGTGATTTCACCTGAAATTCTGGTTCTAGAAGTAGCTCCTCTTCAACAATTTTCATGCGACGTTTCAAATTATTAGTTTCTTGAAAAATAGATATAGACAATTCTTCTACATCCTGTTCGACTTTTTTCGCAGTATTTTTGAAAAAGAACGAAACAACTATAAGAACGATACCAGCAATCATTAGTATGATGGATAAATCCAATAGTTTCACCTCATTAAATTATGTAATTATAAGGTATTTTACCACATGCAAAGTTAATATGAAATGAAGGTAGATTTTTTTTCAGTTTATGGTATAATGGGTTAGTCGTATAAATCATGCTCAAATTTTAATTCTTGATATAGAGTGGGAGGGTTAATGATGCGCGTAAACATTACTTTAGCTTGCACAGATTGCGGCGAACGTAACTACATTTCAAAAAAGAACAAGCGTAACAATCCAGAGCGTCTTGAACTTAAAAAATATTGCTCTCGCGAGAAGAAATACACTCTTCACCGTGAAACAAAGTAATCGCTCATTAAGCCAAAACCACATGTGGTTTTGGCTTTCTACATTCTAATAGGAGGTAGCCTAGTATGAATAAAACAATTTTACGAAACGAGGTACGCGAAGCTCTTGCGAAAATGTCTGCAACTGCATATCGCGACCAATCATTTTTAGTGGCAAAAAAACTGTTACAGGAAACATATATAATAGAAGCAAAGACGATCGGTATCACGATTTCTAGTAAGCCAGAAGTTGACACAATTCATCTAATTGAAGCACTATGGCAACTTGGCAAAAACGTTGCTGTCCCTAAGTGCAATCCGAAAACGAGAGAAATGTCGTTTTATGTCATAGAATCGTTTGCTCAGCTCGAAACGGTTTATATGCATTTGCGTGAGCCAATTCCTGAAGTCACTGAATTTGTTGACGCAAATGAAATGGATGTTATTGTTGTTCCAGGGGTTGTTTTTGACACACATGGCTATCGTGTAGGCTATGGTGGTGGTTATTATGACCGCTATTTAGTAAACTATAAAAAGGGAAAACTCATGTCGCTGCTTTTCGATGAACAGCTACGTGAAGGTGTACCAAAAGAGCCACATGATTGTCCGGTGGATATCATTGTGACGCCTACAAATCGTATTAACTGTGTAGCACAACGAGGAGCGAATTAAAAATGGATAAAATGTTAGATATTTATGAATTATTAAAAACATATGGCACTTATATTTATACACGTGATCCAGTGGGAGATTTAATGTTAATGGAAGATGAAATTCGCGAGTTGTATAAGGCGAATGTTCTAGACATTAAAGATTACCAAATGGCCTTATTATTGATTCGACAAGAAACGACAAGACTGCGTGTTGAACAAAATAAACAATAGTGTTTTAAGTGTGAATTATTTGGTTATGGTAAAAATATTGTAATATGTATGTAATATTCTCTGAAACAGTGGTTTCCCACTGTTTTTATGTTTTTTACGAAACTTTTTACAATGAGAAACGTATATATAAGTATCCTGAGCATATAAGTGCATGAGCAGAAATTTTTTCCAAAAATATATCTGTTGATTATCTGTAAAAAAAGGATTAAGATATATTTTGTTTCAGTAACAATTTAGTTAAATTTATTATTTTTTTGTGTAAGGAATAGGAGAGGATGTTAGGAATGAAATCAATAAAGTGGCCTAAACATTCATTTATGATACTAGCAGTCGTAGCAACTTGGATAAAAACGGTCATTGTTTACCACACAAGCTTTGAGATGAAAATTGAAAATGCGATGCAACAATTCATTTTGTTTATCAACCCGCTAAGTTTTTTATTATTTACTTATGGTCTATCGTTATTCTTTAAATCACCTAAAGCTAAAAATCGCTATATTCTTATTGTCAGTGTCATTTTATCAATTGTTTTATATGGGAACGTTGCTTTCTATCGTTTCTACAATGACTTTATTACTTTACCGGTATTATTCCAGACAAGTAACTTTGGTGATTTAGGAACATCGGCAGCAGCCATTATTAACCCTTGGGATGTATTGTACTTTACGGATGTGTTTATTCTAATACTTGCGAATAAATACTTACCAAGAATGAAGGCAGCAGTAAAAGTTAATGTTGAATTCCGTCGTGCATTCTTCGTATTAGCTATTGCGATGACTTTCTTAAACTTAGGTTTAGCGGAAACAGAGCGTCCACAGCTTTTAACACGTAGCTTTGACCGCGAATTACTTGTGAAAAATATCGGTACGTACAACTACCATTTGTATGATATTTATATTCAGTCTAAATCTTCTGCACAACGCGCATTGGCGGATGGCAGTGAATTAGTAGAAGTAAACAACTACATTCGATCAAATCAAGCAGCAATCAATAAAGATATGTTTGGCAAATACAAGGATCGTAATGTAATCTACGTGTCACTTGAATCTTTACAAAACTTTGTGATTAATAATGATATGGACGGTCATGAAATTACACCGTTCTTGAACTCTTTAACAAAAGATCCAGACACGTATTATTTCAGTAATTTCTATCACCAAACAGGTCTTGGGAAAACATCTGACTCGGAGTTTATTGTAGAAAACTCATTATTTGGCTTAGGTCGTGGTGCAGTATTCTTCACACATGGTGGAAACACGTATAACTCAATGGCGGAGCGTCTTGGGGAAAATGGTTACTTTACAAACGTTATGCACCCGAACAATAAATCGTTCTGGAATCGTGACATGATGTACAAATCATTAAAAATCAATAAATTTTATGATGTAGACTCATATAAAGTAGAAGAAGGCCAAGCAGTCAACTGGGGTATGAAAGATATTCCATTCTTTGAGCAATCTGCAGCATTAATGAAAGACATGCCACAGCCATTCTACTCTCGTTTAATTACATTAACGAACCACTATCCATTTACATTGGATCCAGATGATGTCATGATTCCTGAATATACTTCAAACTCAGGCACATTAAATCGTTACTTCCAAACAGTTCGTTACATGGATGAAGGTATTAAAGACTTCTTCCAAGCGTTAAAAGATCAAGATGTCTATGATAACTCCATTATCGTAATGTACGGTGACCATTATGGTATTTCTGAAAACCATAACAAGGCAATGGCACAATACTTAGGCAAAGAAAGCATCACACCTTATGATAATGCAATGCTGCAAGAAGTACCTTTATTTATCCATATTCCTGGTTCTGGTGAAGGTAAAGAAATGCAAGAGGTATCAGGTCAAGTGGATATACGTCCGACAATTTTACACCTTCTAGGAATTGAAACGTCAAAAGATATGCAATTAGGTGCAGATTTATTCTCTCCTGAGCATGAGGATTTTGTTATTTTCCGTGACGGTCGTTTTGTAACTGACAAATATGTCTATGCAGGTGAAGCTTGCTACGACAAAGCAACAGGAGAGCAAATTGATGGTGAGCCATGTCAGCCTTATGCTGATCGTGCAACGATTGAATTAGAAAACTCCGACGCCATTATTAATGGAGATTTACTTCGTTTCTATGATGAAAAAACAGGTAACTTAAAGCAAGACGCTGTGAAATAAAAAAAGAGAGATCTCTTAGCGAGGTCTCTCTTTTTTCTTTTACAATAAGTAGTAATAATGCAAGTCTGAAGTCTGGAAAAGTCACTCACTTCCCGTGGGGGTTAGCAGGCTTGCTCTACCGCACGAGTCTCTCTATACGGTATTGAGGGGAATTTGTGCAATGAAGACGACAAGCGATGCCATCAGCTTGCAATGATGACGATTTAATCAAGTGACGCACGAGATTCCTTAGTGGATTAGCTGGGAGCTTTATTTAGGCTCTAATGTTGTTTTTTGACCAATTAATAAGCGTATTTGAGAGGACATCCCAAATACGCTTATATCATCATTAATAACCCATTTATTTACCCCAAGGTTGTTCACCATACCTTTTTAGCATCACGACCTCACCATCATTTTTTTTCAATCGATTATAAACATACTTAATGTTGTATTCGTTGTATTTTCCTAAATTAATTTTGTCGTAAAAATCCTTCGATAAAGACAACTCACGTTCATCAATTAAAAGATAGTATTCACCGTTTTTCTCTATAATATTTTGTTCGTCAATTTTAACTGTTTTTTCAATTAGAACATCACTAAGCGTATAAAAACCTGCTGCAAATATTCCAACAAATAGGATTAATAAACATACTACAAACAACTTACTTTTCCTCAAGACCATCACCTCAAATTGTATGTACTTTATTAAATGCCTTACAGAACAACCACAATTGCGAAAAATTCTGTCCTTATATTACTAATGCAGTTTTTTTACATTATAGATGATGTTGATACAAATATTCCTAAAGATCTTGATGATTTTTGCTAGAGTGCAAATTGAGACAACGATTCGCTACGGTCATTAACACTCACGCTAACTAAAGATTTGTTAACAATTTAGTTAATTGTTGTTGATTTATTTGACCTTTTATTGTGTACTTTAGATTGCCTTCAGCATCAATAATAAAAGTTGTTGGATAAGCCATTACTTCTAATGATTTACCTAACGATCCATCTAAATCGAGAAATATAGGGAAATTTAAATTATACAATTGCTGAAATTTAATGGCATTTTCACGACTGTCAGATGAAGTTGCATTTATTGCTAGCAGCTCAACATCGTCAGGTTTTTTGTCGTAAAAATCCTTTAAATCTGGCGCTTCTTCTTGACAAGGGCCGCACCAAGATGCCCAAACATTAATGATGAGGACCTTTCCTTTATATGCTGCTAATGTTGTCGTTGTTTCATCTAATTGCGTCAGTCTCGTCTCAAAGGCAATCTGTTTCGTGCCATCTTCTTTATCAATCAACAAATTTAATACTGCTTCTTTTGACATTTCATTTTTTACAGTAATCCCAATAAGTGAAATGACTAATAGCACTGAAAATATCATATAAATTAATTTTTTACGCTGCATGATGAATCTCCTTAATACCAGTTTGTGTTTTTAAATTTTGTACCGGAAAATAAAATTTATACTGTTTTACAAAATATTTACTTATATTATAACTGAACTGACAAGAGGTAACAGTAATTATTTTTTATGAAGGCTTCATAGATAAGCGATAAAGCTAATTAACACAACATGATCTGGAGTCTATACAGCGTGATTACGCTTTATTAAAATAGAAAAAGAGCAGCCTCATACGAGGCTGCTCTTTTTTCTGTCTACATCTTAGTGTAGTGTTGGTGGGTATCCGCTATGGATAACTGTCATGATTGTGAACCAACCAAATACAGCTGCACTTAATAAGTTGAAAACAACGCTTAATAGGTTCTTTTCTTTAATTGCTTGGAATGTACCAACGACTGCTAAGATCGCTACTAGACCAAAAATAACCATTAATAAGTTCATTAAAAAGACACTCCTTTCGACATCAGAAAATGAATGTCGTAAACAATATTCCTACTTAATTGTAAACGTTCTATCTTTGTTTGTCGAGAACTAATATAGCGGAAACTATGAACTTTTATCGTCAAAATGTGGCAATGAATGTATAATATGAAGTTGAGGTGATGAGGATGATGAATGTACGAAGCTATTCGCTTGGTCCAGTGCAAACGAATTGTTATATCGTATCAAATAAAAACAAAGAATGTCTAATTTTTGATCCAGGCGAGGAAGCAGGACGTATTATAAAGGTGATACGCAGTAATGGCCTTAAACCGTTAGCCATTTTTTTAACACATGCACATTTTGATCATATCGGTGCAGTAGATGCAGTGCGAGAAGCTTTTGAACTCCCGCTATGGATTCATGAAAACGAGGTAAGTTGGTTAAGTGATCCAGCTAAAAATGGCTCAAGTAAATACGCAGCGCTGCCGAATTATAATGTCGGAGCACCAGCTGAGGGAAATATTATTAAGAAAGAACAACAATTTGAAATAAGCAATTTTGTTTTTAAAGCCGTTTTTACACCAGGACACTCACCAGGTAGTATTTCATATCTATTCGAAAATGATGGCTTTGCAATTGTTGGAGATACATTATTTGAACAAGGCGTAGGTCGAACAGATTTACTTGGTGGTTCGACAAAGGTACTTTTGGCATCGATTCACGATAAGCTACTAAAGCTACCAGAGGATACGATTATATACCCAGGTCATGGCAATTACACGACAGTTGGGGCGGAAATGGAAACAAATCCATTTTTAAATGGTTTTTAAAGTGGTAGTAGGAAGCGCTGTTTCTGCTATAACAGCGAATCATGTAGAAAATGATACCGTTCTATACATTTGTTAAAAATGACCATAGGTGATGCAATAGAATTAATAGTACTACTATCGTTGGTTATTGAATTTAATTACTGAATTACTAAATTTAATCAAACATTAACGAATTAACTATGTAAAAATCCCCCAAACGTTTCATATAGGTTTGATAGCAACAGAATTTAAACCTAATTGATTGTGAAGGGGGGTTTTTTCTATGTTTTTATGCGACCAACTGCTAAACAAATGAAGATTTTATCACATATTACTGTATTAATTTCTGCTCTTATCGAAATGATTGCATAAATGAACATAAAAAAAGTGTGTCTCACATATTTATGAGACACACTATTTTCTCTGTATTAATGACCCGCACCAGGTACGTGAATGAATGTTGTATAGTACGTGAAGCCAGCGAAGAATACAGTTAAATATGCTCCGAAAATGTACATGTACATACGTTCTGAAAGGTTCAAGAAGCCTAATAATAAGAATAAACCTGTATTACCTACGAATAATAGCGATACTTCGTTCATACCACCAAGGTAGAACATAACTGCAAAAATACCTGTCCAGAATGCCATAACTTTATACATATTATCCATGAAATTTCCCCTCCTTTTGCCCACGACACAATAATCTCTTACTCATTATAAATGATATGAAAGGTGTCTGTAAACTGGAACTTCTACTTCTTTGTGACAAACAAATGGATTTTTGATTTAGCTATCAATTTCTGTCACGTTTATTTCATATTTGCATAAATCGCAATTATGTATCATGCTTTCAATTTGGACAAATTCATTACTTGCGAATAGAGCGTCTAACTGTCCTTTCAAATAAGATTCATGCAAAGTACAAACAATATCTGAGTGGTTGTTAAGCTGTTCTTGGAACGGACAATTAAAGATGGAGAAAATCACTTTTTTACCATGGTCTGTTTGCTGTACTTGTGGAATATAGCCGATTAATGCAGCATTGTCTGTTAGTAATTGAAGCTTTTCTTCAAAGGAAAATATATTATTTAATTTAAATTCAGCGTTTACATAATGTTTCATTTGCTGGAAGCCATCTTTGTAACTAATGTCTTGGCATTTTGCCAATGCTGATTCACCTAATTCTTGAATCAGTTGAATGGACCATTTTAAAAGACGATCTTCATCACGTCGTGGGAATGTAAGGGAGACACCTTTTTCCGATGCTTTATAAACACGTCCAGGACGACCGCCTTTACCAGTTTTTGCGAAATCGGCTGAAATGATATTGATCTCTGATAGTTTAGTTAAATGCAGGCGCGCAACGTTCGGATGAATGCCAAATTCATCAGCAATATTTTGCACAGTTACTGTCTTTTTCTCTTTTAGGATGTACTCATATATAGAGTATCTAGTTTCATCGGCTAATGTACTAGTAATTTTTAATGGATGGATCATTTGCTTCACCTCAATATTGATTTTTTGAAAATGTTGTTAAATATAGCTAGGAAAATAATCATGTTGAATCTATTATATTGTATTATTGAAAAAGTTACAGTTCCTTTCAACATAAATATTAACTTTTACATATAGTTATGTTCATTTTTAGTGAAAATTTGCAAGTTATCCACATTTTTTTAGCAAAAACCACATTCGATAGGAAAATTTATAGTAAAAATTTATTTTAAGAAAAGGGCTTTTCTCGTATCACTTTCCTAATTATACTAGGAAATAACGAATAGAGCGGTCATATTCGAACGAACCAGAAAAGAGGTGCATCTATGCAAAACTTTGAGTCGGTAGTCGAACAAAAATGTGAGCAACTATTGTTAAAGGCCTATCATTTTGGTGCTTCGGATTTGTTATTAATACCAGATGAAGGTCGTTACCGTATTAATTTTCGCAAATATGATAAGTTGCTTTACGCAGGTGAACTACCAAATGAATTAGCAGAGCGAATTGTATCATATTATAAATTTTTAGCCGCATTAGATATTAGTGAGCGACGAAAACCCCAAAGTGGCTCCTTTCAAAAAACAGTGGAGCAAAATCGGTTTGCTTTTCGCGTCTCTACACTTCCTTCTGCCTATTTAAAAGAGAGTCTAATTATACGGCTCCTACTTCAAAATCAGTCATTTCCTCTTACTTCCTTAAGTTATTCCAAATGCGCAGCAGATAAGCTACTGGAGCTAGTTGATAGCAAGCAAGGCATCTTGCTTTTCAGTGGAGCAACCGGCTCTGGTAAAACGACATCCCTATATTCCCTCATTCATCATTGTTCCACATATCTAAATAAACATGTCATTTCTTTAGAGGATCCTGTAGAAAATAATCAGGCTCATCTTCTCCAAATTCAAGTAAATGAACGAGCGGGCATTACTTATGCTTCGGGATTAAAGGCAATATTACGTCATTCACCAGATGTTATTATGATTGGCGAAATACGAGATCAAGAAACTGCAAAGATTGCAATAGAGGCCTCGCTTACCGGTCATCTTGTTTTAACGACGATACACGCGAAGGACTCTGTTAGTTGTCTCCACCGATTAATCGACTTAGGTGTGTCTATAGAGGAACTACGGCAAACGGTTATTGGTATAGTGGCACAAATACTTATCCAGGCACCACAAATGCAAGAAGAGCGACGTGCACTGTTAGAAATATTAAGCGATGTTCATCTTAGTGAGGCCATCCGAGCAATTAGGCAGAAAGCTAGCTATGAGTTGCCCTATGATTTAACACTTACTGGTCAAAAAAAGTTGTTAGAGAGACAGCATTATGCAACTACGAGAGCTTATTGAGAAGTTGCAGATGGATTATAAAAAAGCAACCAAATGGCGAGTAAAGGAGCAGGCCAATTTTTTCAGTCACTTAAGTGTATTGATGCAGGAAGGTTATTTGTTTGCACAAGCGATTTCCATGCTCTTACCGCATCATGTAGAAGCACATGAAGAGATACAACAATTGATAAATGACAAATTTAAAGAAGGGGCAGGTGTAACAGGAGTACTGGAAACATTGCAAATATCAAAGCACTATTTAGTAGCTATTGCTATTGCAGAAAATAATGGGCATATGATGGAAGCGTTAAAAGGCGTAGCTAAGCAAATGGCGTTAAATGAAGCAACAAAGAAAAAATTGAAAGGCCTACTTTTGTATCCCATCATATTACTGTTGTTTTTATTGCTGCTGTTCTTAGTATTTCGAACAATTTTCTTTCCAAATATAGAGAAAATGGTCTTAAGTCGTAGTGGTGAAGCGGGGGAGAGTAGTATTGAATTCTCGCGTTACTTATTACATTTGCCTGATGTACTTTTTACGATAGGGATAGTTGTTGTATCCAGTTCAATAATATACCGGTTCTTTCTTAAACGACAATCAATTGTGCAGCAGCTGCGCATGTCATTAAAAATTCCATTTATAAACAACTATATTCGCTTATCGATCACAAGACAATTCGCCGCATATTTAGGAAGTTTGCTGCAAAGTGGTTTCTCTTTACAAGCCAGTCTTCAAATTTTACAAGAACAGCAGTTACAACCATTTGTGCAGCATTTTGCTGGTCGTATAAAAGAAAGGGTTATTTATGGTGATACACTTACTCAGGCTGTGATATTTATGGCTGAATGGCACAAGGATTTTTCAATTTTCGTAGAACATGGAGAGCAAAGTGGCTATCTAGGGAAAGAGCTCGTCTTGTATAGTGAATTACTGGCAGAGAAGCAGCAGCTATTACTGAAGCGTATGCTAGCCTTTGTGCAGCCAACGTTTTTCATTATCATTGCACTTTGCATAATAGCTGCATATGTCAGTTTATTATTACCGGTATATCACATGATTGAACTAGTATAGGAGGATGCTAAATGAAATATGTTAAACAACAAGTAGGATTTACTCTTATCGAAATGCTAATCGTACTGCTAATTATTTCGATACTAATTTTAATCACCATTCCAAATGTAACGAAACATTTCGCGACGATAGATGAAAAGGGCTGTACGGCATATATTTCGATGGTGCAGGGACAAGTTGAGGCTTACAGAGTGGACTATATGTCATATCCAACATTAGAAGATTTAGTAACGAACGGTTATTTAAAAGAAAATGAAACGACCTGTCCAAATAAAAATGAAATTGTTATTACAAGTGAAGGCGAGGTAAAATTAGCAAATCCGCCTTCAGGAGCAGGTGATAGTGGAACATGAACGATATAAAAAATGAGCGTGGTTTTACGTTGGTTGAAATGTTACTCGTCTTATTTATCGTAATGTGTTTAACGGGGATCGTGACAAAGCTTTCCTTAAAAGCAGCTGAAACAAAGGAACTTGAGCGTTTTTTTACGCAAATCCAATTGGATATTCAATTTATTCAAACTTATAGTATGCAGCAGCGAGAGTATGTATCCATGAAGTTTGAAAGCCCACCTCATCGCTATCTTATAAAAAAAGATTTTTATACCAATCACTACGAGCGACCTTTCCCAAACGGTGTGGAATTGATGACAGCTGCAAGTACCATTCAAACAATTATGTATAACTACAGTGGTAATGTGATGAATGCAGGCACATTGTATTTTAAAACGCCTCAAGGTATAAAAAAGGTTGTTATTACATTAGGGCGAGGGAGATCCAGAGTGGAATGAATGAGTCGGGCTATTCTTTTGTTGAATCCATACTATCAGTGGTCATTGTAATGGTAATCTGTACAACGTTATTACCCATTACCTATAATATGAAAACTAATTTATCCAACAAAAAGCTTGAGGTTATTGCTGCTGAAACGGCTTATGAAGGTTTAAAGCAGTATCGGTACTTACAAAAAAATGAAGGTATGAAAACAATAGATGGTGTGGATTATCATTGGGCTTACGATGGGCAGGCGATATGTGTCACATTCCAAAATATGCGAGAATTGCGTCACAAATGCATTCAACTTACAGGTGAAAGTAAATGAACGAAAAAGGTTACACACTATTGGAATCGTTGTTTCAAGTCATCGTTTTTGTGTTAATCTCGCATCTTTTTATAGTCATCATGCTATGGTATGCGCAAATAAAAACAACCATACTGACAGATGAACACTCGAAGTGGGAGCTATTTGTTTATGATTTAAATACGTACTTAGTGGATGTTACATCGTTTACGATTCGAGATGATCAAAGGAGGATAACTTTCCAAGCTTCAGGAACACTTCATCATATCGATTGCTATAACAATATGATACGTAATCAAGTGAATGGTGGCCATGTACCGATGCTCATCGGGCTTAATCGCTGTCAGTTCCAATATACAAATAATGAACTTACGGTAGCCGTCGGATTTCCGAGTGGTTTGCAGAAGGAGCGGACCTATTATGTGCCAATTATTGAAAAATGACAGAGGGGCTATTTTTTTAATCGCAATTGCATTATTATTTTTTGTAACTACTTTTGTTCTTACGTATTGTATGTCTTATGAAATACAGTTACGAACATATGATGCGCTTGAAAAGGTCAATGTTCGAGCTACGATAAATTTATTAGGACAAATTTTGTCAGACAGTGTAGAATCGTAGTTATAAGAAGGTGATTCGAATGCGAAAAATATATTTAGTTGGCTTTATGGGGTGCGGGAAAAGTGCATTAGGAAGGCGGTTAAGCTATTTATTAAAGCTGCCGTACTATGATATGGATCATGAAATCGTTAGACAACAGGGCATGACGATCCCGCAGATTTTCGAAAAATACGGTGAGGCACGTTTTCGAGAGATAGAAACAGAATTTTTGAAAAATTTCCGAGACGAAGCTTGTATTATTTCAACAGGCGGCGGTGTAGCCGTAAATGGAGAAAATCGAAAAATAATGAGACGTAGTGGACTCGTGTTCTTTTTAGATGCCACATTCGAAGATATTTACAAACGAATACAGCATGATCAAAACCGACCCCTTGTACAAAGTTCAACGAAGGAAGAGTTAGAGGAGCTGTATCACTACAGAAGAAAATTTTATCGTGAAGCAGGACATATACAGGTTCTGACAGAAGGTAGAACAATCCGCAATATTCTAGAGTATTTAGTATTTCAGGTGAAAAGGTTAAAAGGCGAACGATAATACAATAAACAAACTTTAATATTCGCCTTTTAAGTTAAATAAAAAAATGATTGCCTTTTCAATACAATCAATGTTAGGATATAGACTAATAAGGTAACTTAAGTTCATTGAATACTAAATAGTACCAAGATGATTCTTGGGCGGATGATTGTGCGGGGAGAGCGCGTATAGACGCCACCGAAGGAGCAAATAGCTAAGGGCTATGAATCTCTCAGGTAAAAGGACTCGTACAAGACGCAACTCTGGAGAGAGCTGTAGTACAACAGCCACCAAAGGGGAAAGCCTGCTGATTGGCAATCAAGAAAATGCGAGTCAGTCTGGTGTAACTTTCAGGTGCAAGGACAGAGAATCCCGAAAAGGGGTTCGTCTGTCTTTTTTTATGTGGAAAAACAGACGAACTACTACCAGTAAAAATGATACTAACAATAAGGGGGCAATACTAATGACGAATGAATTACAACGTACACCTCTATTTGATGAATACGCAAAGTTTGGTGGTAAAACAATTGACTTCGGTGGATGGGAACTACCAGTGCAATTCTCTTCTATTAAAGATGAGCATGATGCCGTGCGTAGTCGCGCAGGCTTATTTGATGTCTCGCACATGGGAGAAATTTTAGTAACTGGTCCTGAAGCACTAGAATTTTTACAAAATCTTTTGTCAAATGACATTTCAAAAATTGCTACAGGTCAAGCGCAATACAATGCAATGTGCTATGAAGATGGTGGCGTTGTCGATGATTTACTAACATATAAATTAGCTGACAATCATTATTTGTTATGTGTCAATGCAGCGAATATTGAAAAAGATTATGACTGGATGTTAGAAAATCAGCACCAATACGAGGTCACAATCGACAATCAATCCGATGCTTATGCGCAAATTGCCCTACAAGGTCCATTAGCAGAAGAAGTTCTTCAAACATTAACAACGTCGGATTTAAGTGCCATTAAATATTTCCGCTTCCAAGAAGACGTTGAAATTGCTGGACACAAAGCTTTAGTTTCTCGTAGTGGTTACACAGGAGAAGATGGTTTTGAACTGTACGGTTCTCCAGAGGATATTAAAGTACTTTGGGGTAAAATCTTAGAAGCCGGTAAAGACAAAGGTGTTGTGCCAGCAGGTTTAGGCTGTCGTGATACACTTCGTTTTGAAGCGGGTCTTCCACTATACGGTCAAGAGCTATCAGCGACAATCTCACCGCTTGAAGCAGGTATTGGATTTGCTGTGAAATTAAATAAAGATGACTTTATTGGTCACGATGCATTAGTAGCACAAAAAGAAAATGGGTTATCTCGCAAACTTGTTGGGATTGAAATGATTGATAAAGGTATTCCACGTCATGGCTACAAAGTGTTCAAGGACGGCGAAGAAATTGGTGAAGTGACAACAGGTACACAACTTCCTTCTTCTAAACGTAATGTTGGTCACGCCTTAATTGACAGCCAATTCGCAACTATCGGAACGGAATTAGAAGTTGAAATTCGTGGCAAGCACTTAAAGGTAGTAACAGTTGCAACACCGTTTTACAAGCGTTCAAAATAAAATTTGAAAAGAGGGACCTACATTTATGAAACATCGTTATTTACCAATGACGGAGCAAGATAAACAAGAAATGTTAGACGTAGTTGGCGTATCCTCAGTTGATGAATTATTCGAGGATATCCCAGAAAAAGTACGTTTCAAAGGCCTTTATGACATTCAAGAAGCAAAATCAGAATCAGCACTGTTAAAAGAATTAACAGCACTTGCTGCGAAAAATAAAGATACTAATGCCAACGTATCATTTTTAGGTGCAGGCGTTTACAATCACTATAAACCGGTTATCGTGGATCACGTAATCTCGCGCTCAGAATTCTATACAGCTTATACACCTTATCAACCAGAAATTTCACAAGGTGAATTACAAGCAATCTTTGAATTCCAAACGATGATTGCCGAACTAACAGGAATGGATCTTGCTAACTCTTCTATGTACGATGGTGGAACAGCACTAGCTGAAGCAGGTATGCTTGCAGCGGGCCATACACGTCGTAAGAAAATTTTAGTATCTGAGACGGTTCACCCTGAATACCGTGATGTCGTTGCTACATATGCTTACGGTCAATCTATTGACATCGTAACAATTCCTCAAAAAGATGGTGTGACGGATGTTGGCGCATTAAAAGAGCTGATCGATGACAATACTGCTGCTGTCATTGCACAATATCCAAACTTCTTCGGTCAAGTAGAGGACTTACAAGTTATCGGTGATATTGCACATGAAGCAAAAAGCTTATTTGTAGTTTCCTCAAACCCACTAGCATTAGGAATTTTAACGCCTCCTGGAAAGTTAGGAGCAGATATTTGTGTTGGGGATGCGCAAGTCTTTGGTATCGCAGAAGCTTTCGGTGGTCCACACTGTGGTTTCTTCGCAGTTACAACAAAATTAATGCGCAAAGTTCCTGGCCGTCTTATTGGGGAAACAGTGGATGGTGAAGGTCGACGCGGTTACGTCTTAACATTACAAGCACGCGAACAGCATATTCGTCGTGATAAAGCGACTTCGAATATTTGTTCAAACCAAGCACTTCTGGCACTTGCAGCATCAGTTGCAATGACAGCACTAGGTAAGCAAGGTGTTCGAGAAATGGCTACGCAAAATATTGCAAAAACACGCTATGCAAAAAATGCCTTTGAAGCGGCAGGCTTCACAGTAGCATTCCAAGGCGCACACTTTAATGAAATCGTCGTGAAAACAAATAAATGCGTGAAAGAAATCAATAAAGGCTTAATTGAAAAAGGTATTATCGGTGGCTATCCATTAGGTCAAACTTATGAATCTTTAAAGCACCATGTGTTAATTGCTGTAACGGAATTACGCACGAAGGAAGAAATTGATGCACTTGTTGCAGAAATGGGGGCTCTCAATGCATAACGAAAATCAATCACTCATTTTTGAAATTACAAAAGAAGGTCGCGTAGGGTATAGCTTAGAAGCACTTGATGTACCAGCAGTTGATCTTGCAGATTTACTTCCTGCGAACTTATTACGTGCCGAAGCAGCTGAATTACCAGAAGTTTCAGAGTTAGATATTATGCGTCACTATACAGCTCTTTCTCGTCGAAACCATGGTGTTGACTCTGGCTTCTACCCATTAGGCTCTTGTACGATGAAATATAATCCGAAAATTAATGAAGCGGTTGCACGTTTTTCTGGCTTTGCGAATGTTCACCCATTACAAGATGAATCCACTGTTCAAGGTGCCATGGAGCTTCTTTATGACCTACAAACTTCTTTAGTAGAAATTACAGGCATGGATGAAGTAACATTACAACCAGCAGCAGGCGCACATGGTGAATGGACAGCATTGATGATGATTCGTGCCTTCCATGAGGCGAATGGTGAAGGTCACCGTAATAAGGTCATCGTGCCTGACTCAGCGCATGGTACAAATCCGGCATCTGCCACTGTTGCTGGTTTCGAAACAATTACTGTGAAATCCGATGAAAATGGCTTAGTCGATATTGAAGATTTACGCAATGTAGTCGGTCCTGACACAGCTGCATTAATGCTGACAAATCCAAATACACTAGGCTTATTTGAAGAAAATATTATCGAAATGGCCGAGCTGATTCACGCTGTTGGCGGTAAAGTTTACTATGATGGAGCTAACTTAAACGCAGTAATGAGTAAAGCGCGCCCTGGCGACATGGGCTTTGACTGTGTGCATTTGAACTTACACAAAACATTTACAGGCCCGCATGGTGGCGGTGGTCCAGGTTCAGGTCCAGTGGGCGTAAAGGCAGATTTAATTCCGTTCCTACCAAAACCAGTCCTTGTAAGAACAGAAGAGGGATCATACCACTTCGACTACGAACGTCCACAATCAATTGGTCGCGTAAAACCTTACTATGGTAACTTTGGTATTAACGTACGTGCGTACACATATATCCGTACTATGGGGCCAGATGGCTTAAAAGCAGTAACGGAATATGCCGTTTTAAATGCAAACTATATGATGCGTCGCCTAGAGCCGTTCTTCGACCTACCATATAACCGTCATTGTAAGCATGAATTTGTATTATCTGGTCGTCGTCAAAAGAAACTGGGCGTACGTACACTGGATATTGCAAAACGCCTGTTAGATTTCGGCTACCATCCACCAACAACATACTTCCCACTAAACGTGGAAGAGGCGTTGATGATTGAGCCAACTGAAACAGAATCAAAAGAAACATTAGATGCATTCTGCGACATCATGATTCAAATCGCTAAAGAAGCAGAAGAAAACCCATCTATCGTGCAAGAAGCACCACATACAACAGTCGTAACGCGTCTAGACGAAACACGCGCTGCTCGTACACCAGTGCTTCGTTACCAAAAAGCATAATTTTCAACAAAATAGAGAGCTGTCCGATAAGTATATATTTACTTTTCGGACAGCTTTTTTGTGCTGCGCCCGGAGCTGAGCGATGCTTATAGCAACCCGAGCGTTCCGAGTCTGGACCCGAGCGATAGTGAGAGAGACCCGAGCGTTCCGAGCACGAACCCGAGCGTATTTGCTCTCACCCCGAGCGTACCGAGCTCAAACCCGAGCGCAACTGGTCCCACCCCGAGCGTACCGAGGCCCCAACTCGGCGACCAATCCACCCCTCCGAGCACACCCAGAATTTACAAGCCCCACCCCGAGCTTCGTAAGTCAATCCAGTTTTATATCTAAAAAATCGAAATTACAATAAAAGTCATTGGTATGTCGCTGACAATTAACGAGAAAATTGCTAATATAGAGGGATATATTTATATTAATTACATTAATTTGGAATTATAACAATTAAGAACTTATACTAATTTTGTCATCGACTATACATATTTTTTAAATGGATTTTGCTAAAAAGGATGGTAGAAGCACATGAATGCTATTCAGTACGAAATAAGCTTACCCATAAACTGTGTCCTACAAGATACATATAAAATAAATGAGATTATTTCTTCCAGTAAGCTGTCAATTGTTTACAAAGGGGAAAACATTCATTCAGGGGAGCAATTTATTATAAAAGAGTTCTATCCAAGTGAGTTAGCTTTGCGTGATTTAGATAATTTAACTGTGATTCATCGACTGCCCTCTACAAAGACAAAATTTGAAGAGTTAAAGGGGGAGTTTCTGCATGAGGCACTTCTCTTGCGGCAAATTGTTCATCAAAATATTGTTAAGTACATAGAGCATTTTCAAGCAAATGGGTCTTGTTATATCGTCATGAAATACTATGAAGGCTTGCCGTTAGCTCAATATGTAAAAAAATATGAGCTTAACAATAGAAATCATTTGTACAATAATATTTTTCTGCCGTTAATTGATGCATTACATTATCTACATAAAGAAGGCATTCTGCATCGAGATATAAAACCAAGTAATATTATGGTTGATGTGCATGGGAAGCCACAGTTACTCGATTTTGGCTCAGCTATATTTTATAAGACTGCGACGCAACATAAGATATTTACAACCCCTGGATTTTCTCCACTTGAGCAGTATTCTGACAAATCGAAGCAGGGGGTATACACTGATATCTACGCTTTAGCTGCAACACTTTACTATTCCCTCACAGATGTTGTACCAATGGATGTACCACAAAGAATAATAGAGGATAGCTTAAAAAATGTCAGACAATATAACAAAAAAGTGAGTTTCATCATGTCTAAAATGATCATGTGGAGTCTAACCGTTAACGCAAAAAAAAGATGCTTTTCGCTAAAGTTTTTATTATTGACTATGTTGTCAGAGAGTATAGTCAACAAAATTAGGTATTATTTTGACGATAATAATAAATAAATTTACAAAAATAAATCTATATAATCATTTTACAGTTTCATAGTTGGGCGAATTATAGCAGCTTGTGGATGAATAAACATCAATCCATAAGCTGTTTAATATTGTTAAATCAACATTTCTATACCTTTTTTAGAAAATTATTTACACGAAATTTAACATGGTTATTTTTTACTAATAATACATTTGTATATTTCAAATTGAAAAAAATACTATTGAAAATATTGACAATATTTTTTCGTAATGTATAGTTACTTGTGATACATATTGTCATTAGTGTAACGCCTGATATGACTGGCTCTTCAGTGAATACAGTTTTACATACCAATAACATACTGTAACATTTGTCGGATTAGGAATTGCAAGAGATTTTTTCGCCTTATGGTACCATTTGTTTACTTATTAGTATGAAAATAGTGTTTAATAACTGAGTATTACTGGGTTTAAATATGTTACCACTAATGGTTATGTTTTATAAATAGTTATGGTTACTCGAAATTCGTTATAAAAGGAGGGATGGCTGTAGAAATTTACAGCCGAATAAATGGAGATTATCAATCAAACAAACAGAACAATGCTCTTTGAGGAGATTAATCCAGAAAAGCTGGACTTAATTACACTTGTAGGGGATGTAAAGGGAATTGACAGCCTCAGTGATGAGAAAATCAAAGAAATTAATCAATATCTTCTTGTAAAAAGCTTCGATGAATTTTTAGATAAGTTTTCCCCAACGGTCTACTCTTTCTACAATGCAGCAAATCAAAAGGTTATGTATACACTAAAAAAACCAGAAGGTATTCAAGACGATTGTATTTCTGAAATCGCAATTGATCAAAATAATGATTTCTTAAAAATGCTATTTACCCTCATAGATACGAAACGCAGTCAGGGCATCGCCAATGTAGATTTTAAATTTGAAAATCTCTTAGATATGATTTCTCCCAAAAAGGTTATGGATGATATTCGTCAAGTAAGGAAAGAAATCCATTACTTATATGGTGAATATGACAAGTTAGACGAAGGGGATCCCAAGAAACTAGATACTGGGGATAAGCTTAACCTGATGTTTGAAGTAGCAAGTCGAAATTATAACAACGTAATGGCGATGCTACCACTAGCTATTGAAGATATTAAGACAAGACTTTTACTAGGCGCTAATCAGGAAGAGGATGAATCCGAAAAGTTACAAATCGGAACGCTTACTATTGGTGAAACAGGTGAATTAAAGATCATCGAAGCACCTCAAAATACGAATGCTGATTTAATGGTCATTGAAGAAAACAGTAACTATGGTTTAAGTACAGTTTTCGAAGAGGATTATGAATCGATTACCGAATCACCATCATCTTATGTAAAGGATTTGGTAGTAAGAACCTTCTCACCATTACCAACAGTGAGAGCAGAATTTGATGTAGAAACAGAGGTACAGAACTACAATACATACTTAGAATTCTATAAAGATGCAAAAGATGAATTTGTAAAGACTGTAAAGCCACTTGTTGAAAAACTACTAGGCGTCAAAATGTATTTTGATCAGTATGCGACAAAGAACAAAGGTATGCAGCCTTCGTTACTTGTAACAAATACAAAGTTGGACATGCTCGTTAAAAGTAATAACATCCCAAGACTAAGTACGTATTTAAATACAGTAAACTCGAAAAATGACTTTACTGATACGGTCTGGTATGGGATTGTGCCATCGCTCGAGCTAGAAGCATCAGGGAAGATGAAAGTGAGCAGATCACGTTTTAAAGGAAACGAAAAAGTTGCCAAACAAGAAGGTAACACAATGGAATCCTTATCTATGCTGCTTGACACTGTAAAAGATTATAAAGTGCAGATTTTCTTCAACTTTATGGCTGAAGAAGAGACAACTTTCAATGGAATTGCAACGGCTGGTATCGATCGACTTATCGATAAATGTTCGGTTCTTGTTAGAAAAGAATTCAGTGAATTTGCAATCCCTTGCCTCCCGAACTTCACTATTATTCCCAAAGATAAATCTGGAGTAGTTATTGATACAAGAATGCAGGCAACGGAAAATGGGGCAAGACTATCTAAGGAAAAGGAAGATATTTTAAAACTATGGATAGAGGGCGTATATGTAGGTGCTAGTTATGTAGCTGCTGGTATTGTTTCCGCTTATCAATGTCCAGAGTATCTAAAAGAATCCTTCCGAAATGTGAAAAGAAGCTATCCTGGCGTTCGATTTGATATTGAAGCAGGAGATAACTCTTTAAGAGCTGTTACAACGATGGCAAAAGAGATCTCAGGCTTTACGAACAATATAAAAGACGCCATTAATAGTAGAAGCTTTGGTTTTGTTTTCTCATCAGAAAACGCACAGCTTCAAGATAAAGACATTAAACGTATTACCGTGTATAAAGCAAGAAGCCTTGCGATGGAAGAAGATGGATTCGATTCTATCTACAAAACACAAGTGAGTACCTATATCGAACGAATTCTACGTTTCCAATCAGGAGACTTTAAACATGAAAATATTGTTCGATTCTTTAGTAATAATCCAAGTAGCCAAAAAAGTAAGTGGCTCAATGATAAAGGCTATGTAAACTCGGTTATCCATGATGGAGACGATATCGGCTACATTATTGATGAGAAAACAAGCTTATGTCAAATAGATCTAGTATTTAACGGCAATGTGAAGAACCTTGAAGTTATGATTACAAAAGGCACAAGCGCAGTTAAAGCATAAGATAATTTCAACTACAAATTTATCCCGCTTTACTGGTCAATAAGACGCCCACCACAAAAGATAGAGAACAAGTTAACTAGGTGAGCGCTCAACTGACCGTAAAAGCCCGATTGATTAAACTAACAATCAGTGGGGATAAAAATACACCCACTGATTGAAGTTTCACTTAAATTTTTATCCATTGATGTATTCGTTGGATGTTTAAGATTTATTCATGAATAAATCTTTTAACATAAATATATGAATCTCCTTAAACCTATATTTGGTGAAATACTTACATATTTCTCGATGATTTTCTTTATCCAATCGACGAGAAATTAATACTTTTCTATTTCACCAAAAACAGATTAAAGTGTTGATTCCAAAAATTCTAGGAGGTAATAAGTATGGGTTTTGTATTAAAAGTAGAAGGATCAGAAGCAATTGAACTAGGGTTAGAAAGTATTATGACGGTTGAGTATGAAACAGATACGCCGGATGACTCAAACGCTCGTTCTACAGATGTAGGAGCAACTTTAAAAATTAAAGGGAAAATCCTTACTGCAACAGATGGCGATAATTCTGATGACACAATGAAATTAGGATTATGGTCATTAGTACCTGCTGAAAAAGCTGACTGTTACCGTAAAGTAACATTAGAAGTTATCTCGGCTGATCAAGTAGTAAGAAAAATTAATTTCCCAAATGCGTTTGTTGTTGACTACACAGAAAGATACGGCGATACAGAAGGTATTGGCGAATTCTTCTTATTCATCAAACAAAAGAAAGACAAAACAGATTTAGCAAAAATCGAAGGCGGCTACGCTGTCTAAATCGTAGTTTGATAGAACACACCAAATTATCTAAGGGACTATATAGTTCCTTAGATAATTTTGAATAATCCTAATACTGGGGATGAAATTTAATGAAAAATCATTACGAAATTTTAGGCGTTAGCAGGCAAGCAACACAAGATCAAATAAAACTTGCATACAGAAAACTATCAAAAAAACATCATCCAGATGTAAGCGGTGGTAACAAGGAATCGGAAAAGATTTTTTTAGAAGTGCAAGAGGCATACAAAGTACTAAAAGACACGGCTTCTAGAGAGGCTTATGACGCTCGGCTTGATGAAGCAGGACAAGGTGCTAGTTATACAAATGAACATACAAATAAATCGCGTCAACAGTCCACTGTAAATAAACAAGATTTTAATATGAATGATCTTGAAAAGAACTTCGAGCATTTTTTTGGCTTTAATCCGAAAACGAAAGAAATGTCAGCACAAAATAAATCGAAAAAGAAAAATCCAATAGATACAACTGATTTATTTGAGCGCTTTTTTAATAAATAACAACAAATGAACAATCAGTGTGGGGGAGAGTGATAACGTGTATGACATGAAAAATTCAGCCTATGCGCAGAGTGAAAAGAAACAAATGATGTTAAGAATCATAGATATTTTAATTGTTATCATCGCTTTCTTTTTCATTTTATATGTATTCGTAATGAATCAAGATTTTCTGTTGAAAACGATTATTGGATCAATACTAGCGATAATCATCATTGTTTATGGATCCATTATGTATGAAACGAAGAAAGTTTTAAATGACATAACGGATACGGACATTCAGAAAATCGTCCTTCTCAGTGAACAAGGGAAAGAAATGAAAGAATGGTCGGTAAAAGGAAAAACCTCACTACTTATAGGAAAAAGCACAACCGAACTAGAAGCGGACATCGATTTAAGTGGTACAGAATATGAATCGCTCATCAACTACGAGCATGCTGTTTTAAATTGTGTTTCTGGCATGTGGTACATAGAGGATATTGATTCTGTTAATGGAGTAGGCATTAAAAAATCCAATAAACGAGTTAAAAATAGATTAAAATATGACAATCCTTCTCGCATAAATCATGGAGATATTATATACATAGCAAATACACGTATTTTAGTGAAATAAAGAAAATCTAGATTCGTAACAAAGACGGGGGAAAATGAAAATGAGTTTGATTAGATGTACAAATGGTCACATGTTTAGTTCAAGAAGACATAGAAATATTTGTCCGTATTGCAATGTGATGGTGGAGCAGGAACCAAAGGGTACTAGCCAACCCATCGCTGTTATGGAAGCGGATGATAAAACAATGCCCTATCTTGGAGAAATGGATGGTATTGACCCTGTTACAGGTTGGTTAGTTTGTATTGAAGGTCCTCAAATGGGAAGAGACTACCGAATTTTATCTGAAAAGAACTTTATCGGCAGAGCTGAAGATATGCACATTCGGATTATTGGAGATAATTCCATTTCCAAACGTAATCATGCTGTTATTGTCTATGATCCTAAAAAAAGAAATTTCTATCTCCTTCCCGGCGACGCATCAGGATTAGCTTATCTCAATAATGAAGCTGTCTATACGCCCACAGAGCTAGCGGCATACGATGTTATCCAGTTAGGGAGAAGTATGTTTCTGTTTATTCCTTTATGTGGTGTTCACTTTGAATGGGAAAACAACCAGAGTGAGGGATGATGACTAATGGAACAGAAGTTACTGCCATACATAGTTGTACTTGGATTTATCATTGTACTCATAGGTTTGCTAATCATTAGAAGTATTATTGTGCAAAAAGTTGAAACGAGAAAGATTGAAATCGGCAATGGTCAGACAGTTGGCAGACGTGACGAGCAGGATGATTATTTTTCTACAGCTGAAACGAATAACGGAACAATGGCTGTACTTGCAGATGGGATAAGTGGCTTGGCTAACGGTCGAATGGCAAGTACGATTGCTGTCACGACATTTATTCAAGAGTTTATGAAGCTTAATAGTCTAGCAAATATACAGTCCTTTTTTAAGGATACGGCTTTGGCCAGTAATCAGATGATTGTGCAAAATTTAAATGGTTCTAATGGGGGCACTACACTCGTGGCTGCAGTGATTGATGAACATGGATTTCTACATTGGGGAGCCGTCGGGGATAGCGTGATTTCAATCTTTCGAAACGGAGAATTTATAGCGATCAATCAAAAGCATATTTTTGAGTCGGTATTAAAGGATCGTTATATATCAGGGGAAATCTCGCAGCTAGAGGTGCAAGAGAATCCATTAAAAAAAAGGCTTATTAATTATTTAGGGTATGAAGGATTTAAAAATATAGATACTGGAAAAAGTCCAATAAAGCTGAATAGAGGAGATAAGGTATGTCTATTTAGTGATGGCATCTATGATACCTTAACAGAGGTTGAAATGGAAAAAATTCTTTCCCAACAAGCTCCGCCCTATGATTTAGCTCAAAATATGATAAAAGCTGTTGAACAAAAGCGCTTAAAAAATCAAGACAATGCTACCATCGTCATTCTAGAAACAACATGGACATAATGCTGATTTATGCGTGATTATTATTGGCTCAGTAAATAAGGAGGATAATCATGAGAAAGGAAAATAGCGATTTCAAAACAAGCTTTCTATCAGAAGCTGGCTCGTTTATGCAGAATAAGGACTATTTTGCCTATGCAGAGCTAGACGATGTTGCCTGCTGGGTGGCTGTAAAAGGACTAGATGCTGATCAGGAAATCAATAGTGCAGAGCTAGCGGCAAAGGGTATTCTTGAGAAATTTATGGAAAAACCATCAATGTCTAAAAGGAGCATTAAAAAATATATAAAAAATGCGCAAAACTTACTACAAGCGCAAAGCTTAAGAGTAAGACTGAAAGCAAGCATAGTCATTGTTGTATCAGATTACTCCAAAATGATTTGTGCAGTGGCAGGGAACACAAGACTCTATCATTTTCGAAATGGCCTATTGACCTATAAAAGCAGTGATCAAAGTCTAGCACAAGAGCTAGTGAATGACAGGAACAGTTCATTCGATATTAGCCAACATGATGAACGAACGAATCTGTTAAATTATCTTGGAAAACCGAATAGTTTTCAACCTTTCGTTTCCAATAAGATCAAGCTAATGGATGGCGACGTATTGCTACTTTGTACATCGGGATTATGGGAAGAAGTTAGTGAAATTGAGATGGCAGACGCATTAGAGGGCGCCAAGGAACCCGAACAATATACAGATCTATTGGAGGAAGTACTTTTAAGTAGGCAAAAAAAAGTCGTCAATAACTACACAATAGCATCTATTTTCGCTAATAAGATTTATCAGGAAACAAACAAGAAAAAAATGAAATACATTAAGATGATTGTAGCTGCCCTCATCGTAGCATTAATTGTTGGAGGAAGTACGATCTTTTATCAAGCAAAACAAGCAAAAAAATTAGCAGAATTGACAGTAGAGATGAAGGAGCATGAAAAGACCGGTAACGTTAATTTTCAGGATGGAAATTATGCGGATGCTTTACTGGAATATAGCGAAGGCCGAAATGCCGCCAAGAAATTGAAAGATCCTATACATAGAAATTTACTAGCTAGAAAGTTAAGAGTGACGCAGCTGATTATTAATGGCGATAAGGCAGCTGAGGCAGGAGAATTTACTGACGCAATGGAGCATTATGAGAAGGCCAAAAAGGAAGGCAAGCTTATTAAAAGCTTCGGCAAAGAGGTTATTGAACAAAGAATTACCAATATGGATTCCATTGTTCAAATTGTTGAGGGCATAAAGGATGGCGATTTTAGATTTGAGGCAGAGGACTATAATGGCGCACTAGAAACCTATCAAAAAGCACGAAAGAAGGCACTTGCTATATCCTTTACTGGTGAACCTCAAATAAAGGTAAAGATTGAAGAAACAGAAGAAAAAATAGCGGAATTGAAGAAGGCACAGAAGGAATTGAAAGCGGAAGGATTAGAAAAAAACGGCGATCAAAGCTATGCACGACAAGAATACTTGCAGGCAATCGAATCCTATACACTTGCGCAAGAAATCTATCAGGAGACAGATTTACTCGCGAAGGTTTTAGGTCTCGAACGTAAAATCATGAATGCCAATGACAAGTTAAATCCGGTTCCTCAAGCACAACCAGCTGATACAGCAGCGAGTGGAGCGGAACCGCCAATGGATGAAGCGACAGCGGCCGATCAGAATTCAAATACTGAGAAAGAAGGAAAGTAAAGTGATAAAAGAGCTCATGTTTGAACGGTTACGTAAAATAGAAAATCTAGAGCAACGTCAACTGCTAAAGGATATTGTCAGTGGCGTCTTTGTCAATTTAGTCGATTATCAGGATGAAATGAACAAAAAGCTTGAGGAGCGCATATTCAACGAAATGGAAGATTTGGAGAATAAGCACGATATTTTTGTAACACTCAGTACAAAGGAAGATGTCGATCCCATTCATGATTGCTTATTCCCTATGCTTCCATCTGATCTTGAACAGAAACAAATCCATATCGGAAAAATGCTTGAAGCGCTTAGGAAAAATGAAACATTTGTCCTGCTCACGTTATTTTTACAGTGTGATTCTAGACAAATCCAGCAGTTACTTACGCAGCAGCGCTACTTTGCTGGCAAACTTTTAACGACGCAAGGACAAGTCGACATAAAGGTAAGTCTTCAAAAGAATACAACTTATTTGGAAGAGATAGACAAGCTATATCCTATTTTTCAAATAAATGGCCTACCGTGGAAAACCATCAATCACCCCTATGCCCATAAATTTTTTGATGTTGTTCTCGTCGATAGCCCTCCTTTAAACGAGGATGCCGAAATTATTGAATTCACCATGGATTTACAAGAATTTGAGCATAAAAAGCGTCTGGATATGGTGCCGCTATGGAATATTGAAAGACATGCGGTGAAGAATGTAGGATTCCCCACCCCAGCCGTCGATAAAGTGAATTATGAGCATGTTCTTTCCCTTCGCAAGACCGGAAGTCACCATGGCTATCTCGTAGATACACAAGAGGAAAATGTACGTTATGTGAAACGTTTAGAAAATGAAATAACCATTGTTTCACCACAGGACAAATCCGGTATTTGGAAATTATTAAAAATAGCGCAAATAGAAGAAGAGAAAATTGGAAAACTGAATTATCCACTTGTGTCTAATCGCAGAACGGATCGTTTTATGCACAAGTATGCAAGTAAATATTCAGCCAATGTGAAAACAAAAGGTGAAATCATAAGACTTGTCAATTCCTTTGAAATTGCTGAAAAGATAGAGCTGGCAAATGTAGAAATAATGGAATCATTCCAAGGAACAAGCTTCAGTCATTCTACAGATCCGTCCTTATTAGATGTAATAGGAGAGAAAAGTAACAAGAAAGTCATGTTGTTGCAATTTACAGCAAAAGAGGAAAAAAGTTTTATTTCAAATGATATTTTAAGCTTCCTTGTTTCGGAAGTGCAAAGACATTTCTTTGAATATAGATGCGAAGGTATATGGCTATGAATTATATTTGGGACTTGCTTATTAGAGCCGAGGATGAGGGCTTTGCGAAAAAGGATATCCAGTTTCTTCTTGCCAAAGACTTTTCACCCTATATGGAACTTAGCCCACAATTATTGAATGCACAACATCTAGAACAACAGGTCGAAGTAAATCCCTATTATCGTTATTATGAAATCTTTAAAAACCTATTTCATCCAGATAACATGAATGACTTAGAGCTAAGGGAGTATTTCTTGGATTTTGTCCTGCATTTTCTGGCAGAAATCGATCGAATGCAAGGCATGAATAAACGAGAGTTCTCTATACAATTCATCCTCAGAGAAATCGACGCAAATGTATTTGGCGATACGGTGAGGGACAACATGCATGCATTTACAAAAAAGGAAAAAGAGATGGTCGTGCTAAATATTTTAAGGTTATATCAAACAGGTGATGAAATTTACCTGTTAAAGGATACGATGAAAAGGCTTTTTAAACATTGCATGATTTATGTTAAGTCAGAGGAACAAGATGAGCTACTTCTATATATTGGCCAAAAGAAGTCAGAGCTTAACGAGATGAAAGTACGACTTGTTCAAGAAATCTTCCTGCCAGTGAACTTTCAAACGGAGGTTTATTGGCAAAATCACTTTGGCATAATTGGTGCAGAGGAGACAATGAAGCTGGATCGAATAGCCCTTTACTGAATAGAGCGGAGGAGGATTCAGGATGAATAAATATTCGTATAAACTGTATGCAAATAAGCGCTATACAGAAAAGAAATACATGACATTTACACGTGTGGAATTAATGGAAATGACAACCTTTCAGCTTAGAAATATTTGCTATAAGGAAAAGCTTGTCACAGGGCTCATTAATACATTGACAAGAGATCAGCTAATTCAGACCATATTAAGATACCGAGGTGCTGAAGAAAATCTTCTTATTAAAGAGAACAAGGATGGGGGCTTTGAACGAGTTGAAGCTGCGATGCAAACTTATTTAAAAACGCCCCTTTCTGATAATGGCGAGATAAAAATTCCCGCGAAAATGAGCCTTTATCAAGGAATGAAAATCGATAAGCCAGACCAGTATCTTGTAGAAACAGGCGGTTTTCTTGTGGAGTCCAATGTACTGTTAGTGAATGAACAGTTTGCGCTTTGCGGAATTCTTAACCTAATAAAAGATGACCAATATCCGAATCGTTACTATCTTGCAGCTGAGCAAGCAATCGGCATACGGGAGACAAAAAATAAAAACTACAGCTGTATTTTCTTAAGAAAGCAAGATTCAGAGTATATTTACAAGTCTTACTATCAAGAGAATCCACTTCCACCGACAAATCTTCATTATTATAAAGTGCCATTACCAGATTTGGAAATCAAACAGCTGGAAACGACCAATGCTATTCTTGCAATCGATTTTGGAACGACGAATACAACGGCAGGTGTTTATTTAGATAGTGATTATGTTACCTCGCCATGTAGTCATGATTTATTAAACCAAAGAATTCAGTTAAATAGCATCAACTTTGTAGCGTTCCCAGACCCACTTCATCAAAATGAATGGATTGAAGTAGTGCCGACCGTTATGACCGTAGCAGATTGCTCGAATCCAGATCAAGTAAACTATCATTTTGGCTACGAAGCGTTAAAGGTCATGAAAAAAAATAGCTATACAACGCTTGCAACAAAATTTCAGGGCATTAAACGCTGGGTCAGTAACTATGCAAAGCTGGAAGAAGTGATGGATGCAAACGGCAACACGGCACTTGTTCCACGAAGTCAAATTTTAAGAGAGTTTGTGCTGTACATTGTCCGCATGGCGGAGCATCAATTTAAATGTCGATTCAAGCATTTGCACATTTCAAGTCCCGTAAAGCTGAAAACACAATTTCTTGATATGTTTCATGCTATTTTGCCTGAATATCAAATTGAATCACAACATGCACTCGATGAAGGGATGGCTGTGCTCTATAATACCATCGCGAATCAAATAGAGAATAATAGCTTTACGGATGGCAAGGAATACAAAGCACTGGTCATCGATTGTGGAGGCGGTACAACCGACCTTTCTTCCTGTAAGTTCCAAATCGAGGATGGACATATCTCTTATAAAATTGATATTCATACAACTTACGAAAATGGAGATACAAATTTCGGCGGCAATAATATTACATACCGTATTTTTCAGTTTATGAAAATTGTTTTTGCGAATTATTATAGTCGAGGGAAAAGTGCCTATGATATCGATGCATTAATCGATATTCCGGGCAAGGATATTTATAGACATGTTGATGATTTTGGTGTGGAAGCAGTCTATGAACAATTCGAAATGGCCTTTCGTGAAGCAGAATACATTATCCCTACTCGTTTTAAAGAATATGAAAATCGAACGCGCGATGAATACTTGCGTGTACGTAATAATTATTATTTCTTATGGGAAATGGCAGATGAGATGAAGAAAGAGTTCTTCCGAAAGACAGGGATTTTAAGAAGTCGTTTTTATTCAGAAAATGATCTGCATCAGGATAGTGATATAAACGTAACAGCAGTGGATCGTTGGTGTCTGTCACTACTCGAAAACAATCAATTCAAAGATGTCTACGACTATCCTAATGTCTATTTCAATATTAAGGAAATTAATCACCTTATAAAGGCTGATATTTATGATATCGTCAGAGAGTTTTTAGAAGATTTTTATGAAAACGGCCTGCTTGGCGAATATTCGATTATTAAACTGACGGGTCAATCCTGTAGAATTGATGCCTTTCGAGAGGCATTAAAGGAATTTGTACCAGGACGAAGCATTGAATTTAGACAAAAGGCTGAAAATGTTGGAAAAGTACCTGAATTAAAGCTTGCTTGTTTACGAGGCGCACTTCGCTATTTAAATGCTAAGAAGATAGGCATGATCGAAACCAATGTAACCAACCATGCACCAGTAGTGCCTTACGCTGTCAGTGCCTTTACGCATAATCGTCAGGAAAAACTGCTCATCAGCAGTCTGGAACGACTGAACCAAATTCACGGTACGATATCACGTCCATGGGGTGTCACGGAAGTTGAATTTTACCTCAGCGGCAGTGACAATCATACGACACATAAATACATTTACTTTAATCGACAAGAAGATTTTGTTTCAGTTCTTTATGAGAACATAGCTGCGTACTATCAAGATAAAATTCCACAAGATGAGACGGATTCCATCGTTAATGGAGAAGTAAAATTCTTTGTATTTGCAGGAGAAGATCATTGGGGCTTCCATGTAGTACCTGTAGCGAGAAGAGAAGAGCAACTATTTATAGGTAAGAAAGATTTCTTTGCCTTTGAAACAGATTTGTCTGAACTGGATTTCTTTGATGGATTAAAGTAAGTCACATCAATATTGAAATAGAGGAGAGGGGTGAACGACAGAGTGTTTGCCAATCAATATCCGCATTTCCAAAAAGGAAGGATTTTAAAACGAGAAATGCTTGAAAATCTTCGTGATTATCCAAGAGACTTTCTCGATTTGTATTTTAAGGATTATTCAAATGGCATAATCACTGGGGTTAATGTCCTTGTAGCTGAAACATCGCTCATTATTACCCAGGGAATTGTCAAGTATAACGATCATCTCTATATACTCCATTCAGATTACGAGCTGCCCTACTATGCAACAGGGCATGAAACGATGGTGAAAATAAAATTTGCTGAAGAAGTAAATGAATTAGACTTTACATCTTTCACAACGCAAATTGTTCTCGATGATTCGGTGAAAATGGCTAAAAATGAGCTGGAATTAGGTCGCTTTAAATTAAAACCAGGGGCTCGACTCCGTTCACAACATGTCGATTTTCACGATTTAGCTACTGAATATAATACGGTCAATTTTATTCACTGTCAGTATGCAGGTGTACAAAAAAGTACATCTCATCCAATCATTTTACAATTTTTTGCGCGCGAGCTTTTGAAAAATAGACCCTCTAATGCCTATGATATAGCATTTGCGCTGGAATGTTTAAATCATGACCGTGTGCAACGGGATGTCATCGACTTTTACGTAAGCAATCGACTAGAGTTGGAAGACCAAGCGTATACAAATGTACAAATTCATAAATATTTAAGTCGTATTTTAGTGGAAGCAAAGGGCGGCAGTCGTCAGGCAGGACAGACTCTAGGACGCCCAAAGCGCATGATTGTGGACTAATAATGAAAGTCTGTTAGTGATAATACGTTCAAGAAAGGGAAGGTGAAACAGGTTGAAATTTTTAGATGAAAAGATACTTGCACTTAGAAATGAAATGCGGGTACAAGAAAAGCATGAATTAGCCCAAAAGGAAGCGGCTTTACAAGAAAATGAGCCGGAACCTCAACAGGAGGAACAGCATGAGCTACAAGCAATTGATCTTTACCAGGACTTTGTAGATATTGATGGTGAAGATGTTCCAGTTATCGACCAACGTATATTGAATGGGAAAATTACGTTACGAATGCCCAAGCTATTTTCCATCATGTTACCTGAATTGGCATCTCTCAAATACCCTTCGGAACGTAGGCCGAATATTATTTATACAGATGAATCGACAACGATCAATCTAGCCTTCAACATGACACCACATGTTTTAACAGAAGCAGGGGTTGCTGAGTTTCAAGAAAACATGATTGACGTTCTCGAACAAGCCCAGCCATCAGCGGAATGGTTAGACACAGATGTGATAGAAATTAATGACAAAACAATTGGCTTTATCGAAGTGATTACACCTGCTATAGATGGGGATATTTTTAATTTAATGTTCTTTGCTTCTATAGATGGACAAGCGCTCATTGGTACTTTCAATTGTATGGAGGAGGATCTTGAGGATTGGCGACCTATTGCAAGGGCGATGATGGAAACCTTGCAATTTACTCCTAATGGAATGAATGGAGGGGCACAGTAATGAGCGTATCCGTCACAGCGTATCACAATTTACAGGTCTTACCTTTTGAGCTAGTCAGTCTCCAAGAGCTTACACTGACAAAGAAAATGAATGAGCATGCCACATTACGCTTTACTGGTATTGTGCCTGAAGAGATAAGAGATAAATACGTCGAAATGACTGAAGCCAACGCAGCCATTGCAGTCAATCAATTGGATCATCAAGGAAATCCCATTCCTTTATTTAAAGGTGTGATTTTAAGCATAAAAGTGAGAGCGGTTCGAGATATTTATTATCTAGAAGTAGAGGCTGCCTCAAACAGCTATCAACTTGATATTAAAACGAAAAGTCGCTCCTATCAGCACAAAGATATGACCTACTCATCCTTGTTCCAACTAATGAGTCCCGCTTACCCTGGCCTCGATATTATTGATGAAGCAACAAAAGGCGGTAAATTAGACAAATTTACCATGCAGTATCGAGAAACAGATTGGCAATTTTTAAAAAGACTTGCCTCTCGTTTTAACACGGGGTTAGTACCTGCGGCGACCTTCGATAAACCGAAGTTTCATTTCGGTGTTCCTGCTGGTAGTGCGAAAGGTAAGCTTGCAGACTATCACTATACAACAAGAAAAAAACTAGCAGACTATCTCCTCTATACAGAGAACGGTAATGAAGGTATGGAAGAAAATGATTTTCTTTACTATGAGGTGGAGACGGACAAAGTTTTCAATATTGGGGATCATGTATCGTTTAATGAACAAACCCTCTATGTAGCTGAAGCATCCACGTCCATGAAGGATGGGCTGCTAAAACATATTTATAGCCTTTCATCAAAAAAGGGCATGAACAAAAGCGAAGTCTTTAATCAAGCTATTTCTGGTCTGTCCATTGAAGGTAAAGTACTTGAGGTGGCCAAGGATCATATCAAGGTCCATTTAACTATCGATGAAAAACAAGATAAGGAAAAAGCACATTGGTTCTTGTACTCGACTGGCTATACAGCTGAGGGGCATAGCGGCTGGTATTGTATGCCCGAAATCAATGATTATGTCCATGTATATTTCCCGAGCCATAAAGAAGAAGAGGGGCTTGCAAGTAGCTCGATTCGCAAAAATTTAGATAGTAGTGCGACGAATAAGCTCGATGATCCTTCTATTAAATACTATCGAACGGCCTTTGGTAAAGAAATTAAGATGAGCCCAAGCGAAATTGTCATTACGGCGCAGGATGGCGATATTTTTATCCGCTTAAATGAAGAAAGCGGCATCGAGATTTTTAGCAAGAAGGACATTAAACTCATTTCGGCGGCAGACATTTCTGTCAATGCCAGTAAGAAAATTCTTTTGTCTGCGGAGGAAGAAATTTTATTAAAATGCAAAGAAAGTAAAATAACAATGGACGGCAATGTCCAGATTTTCGGCAAAGAAGTCAAGGCCAATTAACAGCCGTATGGGAGACGTTCTGACCAAAAAGAAAGAAGGAGACGCATATGCAAGCGCAGGAAATTTTACAGCATTTTTATGAAACCGAAGTAGAAAAAAGAAGATTGAAGTATTTATTGGCATTAGAAGATTTTTTTCAAGCTTCTAAAGATGAGCTTGCGGAAGACTTTCAAAAATCTTTTCAAAATATTTGTCTACAGTTGCAACAACAACAATCCCAGCAACAAAAGGGGCCAATCGGACATATCACTTTTTCCATGCTACGAACAGAGCTTCTAGAGGGGCAGCATCGTTACCTAGTGGAGGGCACAGATGAAGAATGGTTTTTTGACCTACACCCTATTTTAGCGAGCTATGATGCAAACTGGGCATTTCGTTTTTTAGAGCAATTCATAGAAGAGCTAACTATGTACAGCAAAACATTCATGGGCGCGATTACACTGGCAGAGATAGAGCGCATCAAGTTACAGGAAGCCACTCTTTTTCATCAGTATGTCATTAGCCTTGCAAGATATGCACTGCCTGACATCATCAGATGCCCACAATACTTAGCACTTGAAAGAGCTGAAACTGTAGAAATTCGTATCGGCGAGTATATGGATATAAATGAAGTTGTTTATAGTGATGATTTCTCCAAGAAAGATACGGAAGAAATTAAGGCTTGGCTTGACCAAAAACTAGAGGACGAATATCCGTATGAGGTCTTTAACAATTTAGATTTATCCGCAGGCAACTATGAAAGCCTCGATGTACGCTATGCGTTTTTCAAAAAAACCAATTTATCGCATAGCCACATGCGAGGTAGTCTGCTGATTGGCGCTAACTTACATGCTAGTCAGCTGATGGCAGCAGATTTGAGCTTTAGCGCCATCCATGAAGCGGATTTCAGCAATAGCCAGCTACAGGGGGCTAATTTCCAACAGGTGCAAGGGGCAAGCGGTCTTGCTAATCGAGAGAAGTGGGAAATGCCAGGTTATCTTCCAGTACGCTTTACGGAAGCCAATCTAGAAGGGGCGAACTTCGAGTTGGCTAATTTACGAGGGGCTTGTTTTATCGGGGCGAAGCTAAAAAATACTGATTTTGCAGGTGCGAATTTAGAGCGGGCTATATTCTCGCAGGAAGCACGGGAGCATCTGAAGCTTGATCCGTTTCAAGCCGCAAATGTCATTTGGAAGTAGATGTTGTAAAAAGGAGCCTATAGAAGATGAACTATTTTATTCTATCCCAGGATGATCGTATCTCGAATGCTGTAGAACCAATTGGTCTATCCCAAGTCATCAAAAAAGAATTATTAACAGTGGAAAGAATGGAGGAATTGGAGGACATTGATCGTCAATTCCCAATTTTAAATAAGCATGACAATGACTATATCGATTTTATCGCAAAGCCTATTGCTCTATTAGCAGACCCTGTTAAACAATTAGTCGAAAAATACGAACCTCGACTACCATTCAAACCGGTAATTTTAATGGAACAGGCCAAGTTAAAACAGGTGTTATATTGGCTCATCATTCCACCACAAGTGGCTTGTCTTTCAGCTCAAACAGAGTTCCATCTAGATGGAACTTTGAAAAAATTGGTTATCGATGAGGCGTTAGCTGCCCCGTATACCATCTTTAAAATTGAGGGTATTAAAGAGGATTATCTCATCGTTAATATCGAGCTCGCAGAAAGCATACTGCGCCGAGCTTTTCGAGGCATTCGCTTGCTAAAGGTGCAAACTGAGGGAACATGGAGCGCGACGTTTAGTGGAACAGATTGCAGTATTTCATATAACTAGATTTGGAGAGAAGTAATTATGAAAAGCAAATGGATTTCAGTTATGTTCGCGGCATTAGTACTAGCAGGCTGTGGCTCAGATGAAGCTGAAAAAGGTGAGAAAAAAGAACAAGTAGCTGGACAGGAAAGCGCAGCTAAAGAAAAAGTAGATAATAGCAAAGCGAATCTCGCTAAAATTTTTGCAGAAGGGTCATACAAAGCGGATGTTATGGCAATCGGTCTACCTGCAGATTTAAATGAAAAGATGGAAAAAATCACAGAAACTATGCAGGCGTCTCTTGCAAAAAATGAAGCATGGTATTTAGAGACAGTAGGTGGCTTAGCTGAAGGCGAGATTCTGCCCTACGATGAAAAACTAGGCATTACAGAAAATGAGTACAAGTTTTTACTAGAGGCAAATGAACACTTCCAGCTTGGAAAAGTTGGTGAAAGCGACATCACCATTACAACAGTTGATGAACAGACAACAGTACAAAATCCTACAGCTTCCATTGTTAAAGAGCTGACAATTAGTGCGGATGGCAACACGCTAACAAGCGATTTAGGTGACTTAACATATGTAGAGGAAATCGTAGCTTCTGATGCACAAAAAATTACAGGCAGATGGAACGGTCATTTCTATCGTATGGGTGGAGAAAATACAAAACAGGTGTTACAAATTTCAATTGGTCAGCTAGAGGATAGCAAGAAAAAAGTTATTTATACAGAGTTGTTTGAGGAAGGACAAGAGAAAAAAGAAGAAATTCTAATGTTCTGATACAAGGTACTATAAATTTTCTAATCAAAGTCTAGGCATTCACTCCACACGTTTGAGTTCTGTTTGTTAAGCAAATAAAGAAACACTTCAAACGGACGCGAATGCACTATTCATATAGAAAGGAAGGTTCTCGATGGCAGACGAAATGCAAACAAAGGGCGACGAGCAGCGCAGCTATGTAGTAGCAGGCGCCAAATTATCATGCTCTCAGGGAGATCAAACAAGTAGTTTACAGATGCCCGTAAGCCACGGCGTTTACGTGAAGAACAAGGCACAGATGAATACGATGGATTTTAAACCGGGTGTCAATATTCAACCCTTTGGCTTATGCCAAACATTATCCAATCCAACGGTCGCAGCAGCTACAGCAGCGAATAACGGTGTCCTGACACCAATGCCCTGCACACCTGTTATCACGATGCCATGGATTAATGGCAAAGCAGATCAGTTGATTGAGAAATCCCCCGCACTCATCAATCAATCTATCAATATGTGCCTCTATTGCGGGACCATTAAAGTAGAAGATGACGGTCAGGAATAAGCCGCCATCCCCTGAGGAAAGAAGGGAATTCATGTGAAGACGTATGAGGAAGTGATTGGGTACGGAGAACTCGATCTCGTATCCCCCTATGAAGTTCAGACGTTGCATGATATCAGCCTGATACAAACCGTTAATGACCATGCAAGGTTATCCATTACGGGAATAATCCCCGAGGAAAAGAAAGATAGTTGTCTGCAGCTTGCTAGTAGTGCAGATCGTATAGAGCTCTACCAAAAGAACAATGGCCAGCGCGTGCGCCCACTTTTTAAGGGACAAGTAACCGAAGTGGCGGTTCGTATGGTAAGAGGCGTCTATCAAATTGAACTTGAAGCTGTGTCGTCAACATTCACGTTAGATTGTAAACGAAATGCGCGTTCCTTCCAGCACGAGAAGCTGACGTATAGTAAAATGCTTGAGCAAGTGCTCGCTGCTCATCCCGGAGCGGACGTCATAGATACGGCGTCAAAGGCTACTCCTATCAAGCAGTTTATATTACAATATAAGGAGACAGACTGGCAGTTCTTACAGCGTATGGCCTCTCATTTTCGCACGGTACTGGTACCCGCAGTAGATGCCGATACGCCCAAGCTCTGGTTTGGTCTGCCGGAAGGACAAGTAGAAAAGCTGTCCGCTACTAGCTATACCATCGCTAAGGATCGCTCCATCTATTTACATACGCTACACAATGACATCGAACGACCGATGGAGGAGCGGGATACGGTATCGTATATAATTGAATCGAAAAAAACATTAGCACTCGGTGACCGTGTCCTTATCCAAAACAAGGAGCTAGTTGTGGCAAAGTCCATGGCCCGCATGCAAAGAGGTGTGCTTAGCTATGAATACCATTTAATGTCGGAGACAGGCATTCGCAATGGGAGACTAAGCATTCCCTCCCTTCCAGGCACAGCGATTGAAGGGACCGTATTAGAGGTAAAGAAGGATCAAGTGCGACTGCACCTAGCGATTGATGAGGCGCAAAAGAAGGAAGAAGCCACGTGGTTTTCACTGGCTACGCCGTATACAGCCGAGGGTCATAGCGGTTTTTACAGTCCACCGGAAATCGGCGATAGCGTCCACCTTGCCTTCCCGAATCACCGAGAGGAAACAGCAGTCGTTCGTCACAGTGTTCGCAAAGGCGGCGATGCCAACCCTAAAATAGCTGATCCAAAAACAGCTTATTGGGGCACACCAAAAGGCAAAGACATGAAACTCGACCCACAATCTGTGACCTTTACCGCCAAGGAAGGCGCCGTTTTCCTGCAGTTAAACCAGGACAGCGGAATTGAGGTGCATAGTAACCATCCGCTTACACTCAAGGCCAATGACAATATCACCTTTGT
>NZ_JBMGUV010000019.1:0-106708 GCF_049058285.1 Lysinibacillus sp. UGB7 | reverse complement strand
AACTACTAAACTAAATTTTAATTTATCTTTCTATTCACCTATATAATATCAAGTAATTGTGAAGAGATACACTTAACGAACAGATGCGTTAGTTCAATAAGAAAAACGATCTTCAACAATCGGGCGCTTTAATGGAGGAAATATCATAGAAATGATCAAACTTTTTTATAAAAGAATGATTCAATAAAATATATTAAGAGCGTGATTTGATTAATCTTTTTTCAAAACACGCTCTTTCTTTTTGCTTGTTTATCAAGGCTATTAGTATTAATTTGATCAATCTTTATTCTAAAGCTATAATTGGGCTCTTTTTATATTTACTTATAGTGCAAAATAACTCATAAAGTGACAGACGGGATTGTAATAAGAAAGGTATTGCATTCCCAAAACCTATTGTTTTGGCAGGCCTCAGTGTCGGTATACTACATAGTTACTATACAATGATATTTAGGAAAAAAAGCGATATATAACAAACTATATCTTCATAACAGGTCATTCTATGTGCTATTTTTAAATGCTCCGGAAACATACAAAAAGACAACTCATCCTATTTTAGAATGAGTCGTCTGAAATTTTCACGTTCCTAAAAAATGAGGGGGGTTTTAGGCGCGTAATCATGAATTAGCAAACTTCTGGAGAAAAGTAGCTAAAGTTCATCCTCTCTACACTGTTTTGTAGAGGAGGAATAATCTTTATATGATAATGATAATCATTATCAACTTGGTTGTCAACAATAATCAAATAATTTTTTTATCTTCATTCAGTCAAAGTCTCCCACCTCCCAAATTCTTTCTGAATCAGAGCGCGAATATACGCCCTACCAACGGGTTGCAGCTATTGGATATTCTCTTGGGGATATTTTGTCACTGGGCATCCAACCAATTGGCGTCGATACAGAAATTATAATCACTGTCTCTTACAATAATTTATACCTTCAGATGGGAACCCTACTTCGAAGGGTACTTCTTGTGAAAGACATTTTGATACTGTTCTTTTTAAAGAAATGCCTGAAGCATCTGTAAATATTAGAAAAAAGTTATTGTTTAATGAGATAGAAGGATTAAATTATATAACTTCTGATGGAAATATTCTTCGTCCTTACCCTGATATAGATATTAACTACCATCAGACTGTTAGTCCTGATAGACAGTTTATTTCTTTTACTCCTTTAAAGGCACTGAAAAAGAATTTAGAGGTAGATATGCAATTTATGATGTTGAAACAAAAGAAACGGTAGCAGGCTGAAATACTTATATGCCAATGTCTCCAACTTACAAGGAACACTTACGATAAAGAAGGATAAATTTAGAGCCAGAAAAATAGCAAAAAGGTTGTGGGTGCTTTAGTACCTAGGGAATCTGTTAGGGTATCCGAATGGTGGATAGCCAAACGATGGATTCCTAAATGGAGGATAACCATACGAAGGATAGCCAGAAGGCATCCTGAAAACCATCATAGAAAAATTACATGTGCTATGTATCAAAAGCGACAGCGATTATTGCTTTCAAAAAGAAGTTAATTGAAACCACTCCAAATGAATATCTTTTCCTTCGAAATATACAAACTTTATATTGAAATCTTTGAAATGTAAGAATTGTAAAAATATTCATAATATCTTATTATAGTACTGTAAATGCTTTGATTGAAAAGTGAGGAGGATGAAGGTGCTAAGAGCTTTAAAAGTAGGTCTAGTTATTGAGCGAGCGAATCGGAAAAACTTAGTCGCACTAGTCGCTGTTGTTATTATCGTTTTTGGCTTTATGTTTTATATAAATGCACAAGCCGTTGGTAATCAAATTGTCGAGAAAAAGGGTGATTATTATTCAGCACAAGCTATACTTTCAAAGTTTCAAGTTAAAGATGCTTTAGAAACAGGAGACGGAAGCGACTTATATAAAAATTTAGTTAAACAAAAAAGCAATATTGCTTTACAAATAGCTGCATTAACGATGGACAAACAATCTATGTATTATGAGACTTCACTTCAACTCGCACAATTAAGACAAGAGGCATTCGAATTAGAAGGATATGAAAATGTTGCAGGATTATTACCTTCTAAATTGCAAAATTCTATGGACTATCTTTATTTTAAGAGGATGATTGATGAGGGAAAGGATACAATATCCGATTTATTTCAGTACATGCCGTTTTTATTATTTTTCTTTGTACACGTTGGAGCAGGGTGGTACATATTTATTAGCTTCCATACAAGTTCTATTTTACTTGATGACTTTGAGCATTCTAGTATAATTCAGGGCTTTCCTGTCCGATTTGATCACTATATTTTATCTAAATGCATTATTGCTTTTTTATCCATAGTTACAAGCATTTTGCTCATTTTTATTTGTGCAATTCCATTGTGGATCATAAATGGACTTGGAAACCCATTAGAGCCTGTAGGGATATATGTAGGAAATGCCACATTAATATCTACGATTCAATATATTGCTATGAGCGTTGGTTATATGATGGTAATTTCAATTTTTGTAATGCTGTTGTCGATTATTTTAAATGTGTTATTAAAAAATATGTATTTAACATTATTTGTACACTTTATTCTATTCTTTTTACCGATGATTTTTCCATCTCTTATTAGTTTAATCCCCTATAACCCTTTTAATTTCATGAACTTCAATGATATTTTACGAGGCTTACCGGTAGATTTAGCGAAGCCTGTTGATATTACTATGAGTTTAGGCTTAATCATCATATGTATAAGTATTATTTTAATGTTATTCGTTATTAAAACATTTTTCACAACAGGAAAAATCAGTAGGGCATAGGGGAGGTATTATAAGCATGTGGAGTTATTTTAAATTTGAATTCAAGCAGTTTTTTACGAATAAAAAAAACTTAGCAATATATATTTTGCTTGCTTTTGCAACCTTTTTTTATGTATTTAAAATAGCGCCAACTTACAATCCGATTGAAAGTGTTGATTATGAAGAAATTGAGGCGCGCTATTTAACACGTCAGGAATTTTTAGATCATATGGAGGGACAAGATTTAAATGATGTTCATCCTTCCGTTATTTATGCTATTGAAATATTTAAGGAAATAAACCCTATAGATAAAAAAAGATTAGATGCATTAGATGAGGGAAGTTTTAAAAAATATGCAGATTTAACTCGCGACTGGTACTACTTTACGAATTCGATTACATATAGAAATGAGGCATTTTCATATAACTCAAAGTATTTTATAAAAAATAACAAGTATGCAGAAGATGATGCCTTCTACGCCTATTTAGAGCAGGCTGTCCGTTATGATACTTATTCGAAAGCAGATTATGAGTTATCATTGGAAATTTTTGAACAACGTACAGCTCTTCAAACGTTCGAACGCTTATTAAAGGGAGTACTTCCAATTATTTTAATTGTCTGTGTACTTCTTTTATCAATTGATATTGTTAAAAAAGATCAACGTCATCAATCTATTTTAAAGGGATTTCCAATTAGTGATTGGAAACAGCTACTTGTGAAAATGTTAGTTGCACTACTAGGTAGCATGGTATTATTTGTTCCGCTTATAGTTGGCATCTGTATTATAGGCTTACAATCCGGTTTTGGGAATTTCAATTTACCATCTCCTGTGTATGCAGCTCATCTCGATTGGCGTGTGAAAGGTAAATTTGAAATGATGATATTAGGTACGTTTTTAGAACAATCCATAATTTTGCTTTTTACCTGGTTTATCGTCATTATCAACGTTGTGCTATTATGCAGTATTATATTCCGCAGTGAGATGGTAAATTTCGTTGTTGGCTTGCTCCTTATTTTTGGCGAGAATTTTTATTCCAGCCGTTACGTCGGCTATTTTTGGGACGTTCAATACTATCCGACATCTTACATTCAAGTAGGTCAAATTATTTCAAAAAGGCGAAATTTTTATTATATGAACGATCATTTAGATTTTATTTTAGGATTCCAGCTGTTACTTGGACTAGCAGGGGTTGTCATTTTTTTAATGATACTTATTTCATTGAATAGGCGATATAAGCTAATTAAATAGGAGGGGTAAAGGTGATTGAGCTTCAAAATATTACCGTGCAATTTGGGGGAAATAAAGTGTTAAATGATATTTCAATGACATTTGAGCAAGGTCAAATGATCGGGCTTGTTGCACCAAATGGAACGGGAAAATCCACATTTATGAATGTGTTAATGAATTATGTGAAACCTATGAAAGGAAAGGTAGTATTTAAGGATGGTCTAAGTTACTCGAATAAATCAAATGAAGTAAAAATTCATAAATTCGTGTCGATGATGCCAGACCAAAGTGACTTGTATAATCACTTAAGTGGGCGCGAGCATTTAAAAATGTTTGCAACAATGTGGCAATCCGATTTAAAACTGATTGATGAAACAATCGAAGCATTAAATATGGGGCATTATGTGAATAAAAAAACCGGCACGTATTCACTTGGTATGCGCCAACGTCTATGCTTTGCAATGCAAATTGTCACAAATACGGAAATTATGATGATGGACGAAGTAATGAACGGACTTGACCCAAATAATGTAGAAATTATTTCGAAAATATTATTAAAGAAAAAGGCGGAAGGTAAGATTATTATTATTGCCTCCCATTTACTTGATAATTTAGAGAAATATGCAGACCGAATTTTCTTATTTAATAAAGGAAAGCTAGTTGATACCAATCAAGTAATAGAAGGTTTTAGTCAAGCGCATATTAAAACTATTCGAGTAAAAAACATGGAGGATAATACTAAAAAACAACTCCGAGAGCTATTTCCAAATATAAAACTTCAAACACTTACAAACGGAATGTCACTAATTCATTTACCAAGTTCTGAGGCAAGTTTATTAAGTACGCTTACATCTTTTTTAGTTGAGAGAAATGTGGTGGATTTTGCATTTGGTAAAGTTACATTAAATGATTTGTATTCAATATATTATCATGAAGATAGAAATGAGACAGTTAGTTAAAAAAGGACAACCACTTAAAATATTATGACCACGAAGGAGGGGTACAATGAACATGACCAAATCGGAACCGGAGTTCACTATCATCCGCACCCTGAATGCCAGCCGCGAGCTCGTGTGGGGTGATGGAAACATCCGATGGCATTAAAGAAGTTTACGAAACAAATTATAAGGATGCCAAAAAAATAATTAACCATACAGATGCACATAACAACACCACTACTTTTGTACAAGATTTGTCTGGAAATATTACAGCATCTATAAATGGAGAACGCAATGAAACAAAGTATTCCTAAAATTTAAAGAATGAACTTGAAACTGTTGTCGATCCAAAACAGCAACAAACTTCTTACGAATATGATGGCAACGGTAATTTGAAAAAGATAACAAATGCAAGAGGGTTCGTAACAGACTTTAAGTACAATGGGAAAAATCAAATTACGGAAGAGAAAATCACCCCCTACTTGTAGAAATATGTTTGAGGCTGGTTGGGACTTAGATCTCGTATAACAAGCGAAGCTATAATACTAATTGGAGGTATAGGGGTTACTGGTGAATGCGCTGTAGGAGGAGAAAAAATGAACCCAGTAGTGGGTATTGATGTAGCTAAAGATGATCATTGGGGTAATTATAGTTGTTGTGAGTCTAGTTACCTTTTTTATTACAAATCTATTTGTCAGACTCTTAATTTCGAAGGAAGTTCAAGGGATTGCGATTATGAAAAGCCTTGGTTTTGCAAATGGGATGATTCGATTTCCGTGAAATCCAACAAGACGCACAAGAGGCAAAATTAAATATCTGGTCACATGATAATTACTTCCAAAAAGATGAATTTCACCCGGAAGTATTAAATTAAATTGATTAAACTATTTGCGAAAGATTACTCTATACTTTTCATTGATTTAAACGGTCTCCTTTTAAAGGACACTTTAAATTAGGCAAGCCCAAGAAGTTGCTGTCTGTATTTTGCAGACAGTATCTTTTTTTATTGCTCTATTTAGGACAATGATTATATAAAATAGACAATCCTTCACTTCTCGCTTAACCACCACATTCCATAACTTTTCATATTCGTTGTACAGTTTTCGCAATGAGACCTCAATTGCCCAAATTCTTTCCACCTTTTGTATTTATTGAAATGAACTTAGGGAGTGCACTTAAAACATATAAAAACTATAAGTATTTATTATGTTTTAAGTGGAATTTTCAGATAATTTAGTTTCGTAGGGGAAAAGTAACAAACGATTGAAAATTAGCTTGTAATAAGAGATATCAAGGAAAGTTAATTTTCAAATTATGTTTTAATAAAAACAAATAGTGATTTTGATTATTAGGAAATAGTCGTTACAATTTGAATACTCAGAAATAATGACTATATACCTGTTTTATGGGTGTATATGTTCGAAGAAAAGTTCTAAAGTTTATACATTAATAGAATTAACCTAATAGATCTATATTCCTGATATTAACTTTGATGATGTTATTAGTTTCAACGCTTTGTGGGATTAGAACTGTGAAATTACGGCATAATTCTATATATAAGTTGTATAAACTCGCTTATTGGAAACTATATGTAAATAGTTAGCATTACGCTGACAGAAATGTTAGTTGAAGACTTTGGGGTGAAACTATGTATAATTTTTTAGATCGTTCTACTTTACAAAAAGTACAAGTCCTACACCATATTTTTAATGAAAAACGATATTTTTCAAGTTTTGAATTAGCTCAAGATATGCAGTTGTCGGAAAGAACCATTTTGAAAATATTATCGGAGATTTCTTTAGACTTACAAATAATAACAGATTCTGCTTGCATAAAGGCAAAAACATCAAAGTATTATTTATTGGATTACAAAGATCATTTTTCTATTAAAACAGTAGAGCGACATTATTTGCAAAATTCATTAACATATAAAGCTTGTGATGAGATTTTTCATAATACATTTGATGATATTACTTCTTTCTCATTAAAGCACTTTACAAGTATGGCCTCTATGTATCGACGTATAAATAAAATTAAACCTCTACTTATACAATTTCAGTTAAAGTATACATCCCAACAGATGGTGACGCTTGAGGGGAATGAAAAACAATTTCGCTATTTTTACTATTTGTTTTATTGGAATTCGTGTTGGGGAGAAGTATGGCCATTTACACGAATTACCCGAGAGGACATTCTAAAAGTACTGAAGGAAGTGAATTTAGAACTTCCAGAATCGGTAATATATTGGCTCGCCATTTGTTTAACACGAGCTAAATTAGGTTTCTTAATTGACAATGATCCAATGTACACTACTTTTACAAAACATCATTATCATTATGACAATTATTCAAAAGCAGTCAGGCTAATATTTAAAGAACTAACAAATTTATCTGCTGAAGAGATTGAATTAGAATTGATGTTTTCATTTAATTTTATCAGTTGTTTAAAACATTATGATAAAAAAGATAAAGCAGTAAGTCTTATGATGAACTTTGCTCAGCACCATAATCAGGAATTGTTTGTGCAAGCAACTTTGTATTGGATAGAAACATTTATGGATCATTTTTCTATTGTCTTAAATGTAGAAGAATATGGCGTGTTATTTGTGAATTTACTTCATCTCCATTATTATATGATGATTTTTTCTGGACCGCTCTACTTGTTTAAAGAAGACCTTTATAAGAAGAGGTTTGAAATGCATGAAACTGATCAAATAGAAATTATGAATCAGTTTTATGAACGTCTTTTGGAAAATGAAGAATTCTCCATTATTTTTAAACGGCAGGATACTTTGATAGGAAGGTATCACAAATTATTAAAACAATCCATTGATGTTATGAATAGAGATGCCATTAAAATTGAAGTTGTTTCCATGTTAAATGACATTCCATATTTATTCGATCAGATTAAGCGAGTTTTTGTACATGTTGAGTTGTGCCCAAAAGATGAAGAGGCAGAGTTAATTATTACAGATTGTTTATATATGAATATTAATAAAGATACACAAGGAATATTTGTATGGAATTCTGTTCCCAAGAAAAGTGATTATGAAAGGTTAGGAAAAAGACTACAGGAAATTTATTTCAAAAAAAACCAGGTATCAAATAAACTTTTAAAAACTTTAATAAGTGAAATATAATAGCATGCATTTGAATTCCCTTATATTGATTAATAATAACTGATTAATAGATTTTCTATTGAAAACGCTTAAATTTATATATATGAGAGAAGAGAGAAGTAACCAATTAGGGATAGTTAAAAAAAGTATTAGGTTGGTACGAAGATATGTGGCCTTTGATGATACTTAATGAACCTTTAAAGCGAGTGCAGCGAAATGAATGTTATTCAAATTTAACAACATCTTAAATGAAAAAAACACGAAAACGCAATAACAATGCTTACGAATTAAACGAAGGATGAGGGCGCATATGATTAAAAGAAAAATTCCAGATGAGCTAACCTATTACTTAAAACTGGGTGACGCAGTTGTAATTACAGATGATAATCAAATAATTTTAGAGGTCAATAATCAATACGAAATTATCACAGGTCATAAGAGAGAATCTATTATTGGAACAACAGCTGAATTTTTAAACTCTAATATGAAGCCGATTATTTTATATAAGTCATTAAAAAATGCATTAAAGAATGGTAAATCCTGGTCTGGAGTGTTGGTAGATATAAAAAAAACATCAGAATTATGGTATTCTTTTATAACGATGACGCCCATTAAAGTACATGAACAGGTTTATTATGTAGGAATTACCCGAATTGCCGAACAGCTCGTAGTAGAAGAAAACAATCGAGCAAAGGAGGAACAAAAAGATTTATTTAAAGTGTTAGCAATATCAAGTGAAATACGTGACATAGGTATTGTAGAACATCTTTTAAGAGTACAAAAATTAACAGAGAAACTAGTGTTAGCCCTTAATGAAGAGCGAAAGAACAGCTTGCCAGTTGAGTATATTGATAAAATTATTTATTATAGTATATTGCATGATATTGGAAAATCAGGTATTCCCGAATCAGTACTTTATAAACCTGGGCCACTTACATTCTATGAGCGCAAAATAATAGAAATGCATCCACTTATCGGGATTGAAGTACTACATAAAATATCTGATGTAATGAATTATAATCTTTTTGAGAATATGGAAATAGCGAGTAACATTATTAAATATCATCATGAGAAATGGGATGGTACTGGATATCCTGAAGGACTTAAGGGAGAAGCTATTCCATTAGAAGCGAGAATAATAGCCATAGTAGATGTATATGATGCTTTAGTTAGTAAAAGATCTTATAAGGAGTCTTGGTCTAAAGAAGAAGCTTTGACATATTTGAACGAACAAAAGGGCATTCACTTTGAACCATCCTTAGTAGATGCTTTCATAAAAGTGATTGATAAATCTTAATGATTTGGAAAAATCATAGGAAATGCACATGTATCTGTCATTCGTATTCCAAAGCCTATTACCTTGTCTGCAAAAAGGTAATAGGCTTTTTTGCGGACAATAAATTAGATGGATAAACCCATTGATTGCCACTACGGGTAAACGTTTTCCGTGAGCGGGGCTGAACCACTTTCCTCGTCACTTCCAGTCAAGGTCTCGACTGCTCCGCTGGCGTCGCGTCCTCCACTCCACCCAATGTTGAGTCAGATGAAGAGCCATCATTGAACAAAATATTTTTTTACTCATATTATACTGAAACATGGTTAATCAGTTTTGAGGAGGTTGCAAATGCATTGGATCACCATCATTTTTATAGGTATTGCTGCTAATCTAGATAATTTAGGAATTGGTCTTGCTTATGGTGTAAAAAAGATGAAAATTCCAGTCCTATCAAACGCAGTTATTGCCGTTATGTCAATGATTGTCACATACGTTGCAGTAACAGCAGGAAGCACAGTAATTGAGTATATCTCAGCACATACGGCAAATCTTTTGGGAAGTCTTTTGTTATGTGTAATTGGGATATGGACGTTATTGTCCAATCGCTTTTCTAAAAAGGGGATAATGAGTAGTTCTGAATTGTTTGATGATGATAAAAATTATGTTATTACATTTAGGGAAGCCATTACACTCGGATTCGTCTTATCAGCCAATTGTTTAGCGGGGGGAATTGCAATTGGAGCGAATGGCATTTCAGCTATATGGACAGTTATATCTATTGGTACTTTCTCATTTTTATCAGTCGCAATTGGTAGTCATTGTGGATCTTTACTAACAAAAACATTCATAGGAAAGTATTCGACAGCAATTTCTGGATGGCTATTAATTATGATTGGTATTTTTGAGATATTTGCTAAATAGCTTTGTTTTCGTCTTGTTAATAGATTTATTAAAATAAAGAAGATGTTACTTTGAGATAACTTTAACTGTAATACCGTACATGTACATTGTGGATTCAACTCCACAAAATCAGGTTAAGAAGTGATTTTGTACATAGCTTCTTCGTTAAAGGTATTTACATAAAAAGAGCGCATGCAGAGACTTTTTGTAGTGCGCCTTTTTTGATTGGAGGAAATTTTGACATATTAAGGTCGATTTTGGTTTAGTAGTTGACAGACACTGGTATCAACGATTATTCTTGGAAATAACAATTGTAATTGAGAATGATTTTCGTTTAAGTGAAATTGCTTTCATGAATAACGTTGTGAATATAATTTATTTCAATTATAATGATTGATGGAAAATAGATAAAAATTTTCCATTATTAATAGAGGAGGCATGCAACTCATGAAGAAGATAATGATGTTGGTCATGCTAGTCAGTATGTTTGTATTTAATTTAGCTTTACCTCAAGCATCTGCTCAACTAGCTGATGGCACACATTCTGTAAAATATCAGGTGAATAAACCAGAAAGTAGCTCTGCGTCCATTGCGAATGATTATTTCGTAAAGCCTGCAAAGGTAACTGTGAAAAATGGGACAGCCACTGTACAAATTACCTTGAAAAATAGTGCATGGATTACTAAATTCCAACCACCTGGTGGTGCTTCTGTTGTAAGCGAAGATAAATCAGCTGACACTCGTGTTGTACAATTTACAGTAAAAGATTTAACAAAACCGGTAGTTACATCTATGAAAATTGATATCGATGATATTAATTATCACCATGAATATAGCGTTTCATTAGTATTCGATGCAGCGTCAACAGGAAGTTCGACTGTAACGCAAGCACACGATACTAAATCACCAACGCCGACTACAACCGAAAGTCAAGTGTCTAATCCTCAGACAAGCGATGCTACACCTTATTTATTCATCGTCGCTTTACTAGGATCAGCATTTTTACTTTATAGAAATAAACTACAAACAAAATCGGAGGATTTATAATGGCTAAAAAACGTCAATCACGCGCAACAAAAATCGTACTAGCTTCACTACTAGCTGCATCACTTTCAGTACCATCTTTTGCATCTGCACAAGCAGCTGATGTAACAACAGTGAACACTGAAGTGAAGGCAGAAACAACTAAATCAGAGAAAGCTGATACTACAGTAAATTTCCAAATTTTTAAACCTGGTACAACAGAAGCACAACCTGCTATTAGCTCTCATCTTGTAACGGAAGGTACAATGGTTGAGAAAAATGGGAAATTCGAGGCGAAATTAACAGTAACAGCGAAATCTGCACCGATGATTGCAGGCATACAAACAAAACAAGGCGATAAGTATGCAGATGCTACAGAAGTGAAAAATGCAGATGGCACAATTACATACAGTTTTCCAGTTGTAGCTGGTGAAGTACTATCAGCAAAAATTCATGTAGTTGCAGATACACCTAAAGGTAAAATGGATACATGGTATGACTTTGATTTGAAAGCAGTTGAAAATAAAGAAACAACAACTACTGAAGTGGTAGAAGAAAAGAAAGAAGAAACAACTGAAGTGGTAACAGATAAAGAAGCAACTGAAACTACTGAAAAAACAGAAGTGACAGATGAAGACGTAGAAGTATATGAAGGAAAAGTAACTGTTTATAAAGACGGCACTAAAGAAGAGTCAAAAATGAAAGATTACATTGACTCTACAGTAGCAGTAGCTAAAGCAGACGGCACATATGTTGTAGGTATGTTTTTCCCTAAAGGTCAATATGTTCAATCATTTAAAGTTGATGGTCAGGACGCTGAATTAGACGAGGAAGAAACAGGTACAGATGAGCGCCTTTACTTGTTTGAAGTAAAAGACATTAAAGCACTTACAACGGCAGAAATTCATATTATTGTAAATGAAGCTGGTGTGAAATATGATTCAGTTCACAAAGTTCAATTTAAATTTGACGTAAATTTTGACCAACCTGTAACAGAAGAAACGACTGTTGATAATCCATTCAAAGATATCGACAACAATGAAAACAAAGATGCAATCTTAAATTTACTTGCTTATGACATTATCGTAGCGCAAGATAAATTTAATCCGAACAATAGTTTAACTCGTGCGCAATTTGCATTAATGATTGCACGTACTTTAGAACTAGAAGCTACTGAAGTTGCTGGCTTCCAAGATATTAAAGGTATTGAAGCAGAAAATGCAATTAATGCCCTTGCTGAATATGGCATTGTTGAAACACGTGATAAATTCAATCCAAATGGAACATTAACACGTCAACAAGGCGCTTTAATGATCTACCGCGCAATTCAAGCTATTGAAGGCGAATTAAAAGTTGACATTTCATTGCCTTATGCTGACGCATCAACAATTGCTAATGATGAAGCGAAAGAAGCATTCTCATTACTAAACAAAGAAGGCATTATGACTGGTTCTGTTGCAAAAGATGGTAAAACTTACATCAATGCAAACAAACCATTAACGCGTGGACAAATGGCGAAAATACTAAATAATTCTTTACATTTCTTCTATGAATTTGAGGAATCACAATAAGCATTAAAATAGTAACTTCCTTTCTCACACAGTGAGGAAGGAAGTTACTATTGCTTCTAAAGAAAAATGGGGGAATTTCCTTGATGAAAATAAATAGAAAAAACTTTCTTTTGTTTGCGTTCAGTGCTGTTTTTTTAGCTTTTCTCCCTCAATTTGTTTGGATGCATGTACAAGCCGAAGAAAAGGCCATAGAAAATGGATCTTATCAAGTTGAACTAAGTTTTCCATCCATTGATGGAGTGGAACAAAGTCGTTTTTTCAGTAAAGAAGCAACACTTATTGTCGAGAATGGACACTATACTTTAGCTTTGTCGATAGAAAATAACAATAGCCTGACGAATTTACATATTGAACAAAGCGAAAGAACGCTTCCTTTCAAATTAGAGAGTACTGAAAATTTAGTTCAGTTTGATGGCATAGATTTAACGCAACCGATTTTTGTAAAGGGTTTAATGGCCCTTCCATTTGGAGAAGATAACCGTCCTTTTACCCAAGAGCTTCTAGTAAAAGTAGCGTCTATTAAACCAATAGAGATACAAAGTGAAGAGTCCATATTAGTTAATGAGGTAGAACAAAACTTACCAAATGACATAGCTGAAAAAGAATGGACAATGAACTATGTCCTTCTTGTGGATGGCAAAAAAGAGAGCTCAATTATGAATACATATGTAAAGCCAGTGGCAAAGATGATAGAAAAAGAAGGGAAAATCTTTGCGCAGATGTCGATAGAAAAATCGGCTTGGATAACAGGTTTAACGGTAGAGCGACAAGGGGAGCAAGTGGCACCGAAGCTTATCTCTCTTATAGACAATATGCGAATTATTGAATTTGAAATTGAGGATTTAGAGCAGCCACTAAGAATGTGGGTAAAGGTTGATATTGCGGAGCTTGACTATCATCATCAATATTTCGTAAATCTAAAATTTGACCAACTACAGGTCGATAAATTTTTAAACAAACCACAAGCGGAATCTTCAGAACAGATAGACATAGTGAAGCCCCCAGTCATTGTTAAAGAGAAAGTTAAGAGTACACCGGGTAAATTGACAGATGAGTCTGTGACAAAACCACCCCTACTAGCGCCATCATCAGTTCAACCTACCCCTACTGTACCAAAGGAAGAACTGTTAGCTTTTGACCGGACACTTGATGCAAATACTGCAGGAGATGCTGAAGATGAACCAAATGAAGCTGAAGTCAAAAAGGAATCAGCTACTAAAACGGTAGTGATGGACAGAAATACAACCCAGCAACTTGCTCAATTAGATAAGGTGAAAATGGCCTTGCTCATCATTATTTGTATTTTATCAGGGTGGTTACTTGTTCGCCGCATCAAAAATTCTAAAAAAGAAGCAACTCAACAGAAATAAGTAGGAGATGACAATATGCAAAAAAAGTGGAAAGCGCTCATGCTCTTCATGGCACTCATGACATTATTCTTAATTACTGGTTGTAGTGGTGGAGATGACCAAGACAAAACAAAGGAAACTGCTGAAAAAATAAAAACAACTACACAAAGCGAAAATCGTATTATTGCAGGCACAGTTGTCGTTGCGGACATTTTAGATAAGCTAGAGTTGGACGCGATTGCTGTGCCAGAAACTGAAAAAGTATTAGCTTCACGCTTTGATGGTTTACCGACTATCGGCAATGCAATGGAACCTGATATGGAAATTGTGAAATCTTTGAATCCAACAGATGTATTATCAGTTTCAACGTTAGAATACGATTTACAAGATAAATTCAAACAATTAAAGATTCCCGTAAACTTTTTAAATTTTCAAAGTGTAGATGCGATGCTTAGTGAGATTAAATCATTAGGCGAACGCTATGACCGTTCAGCTCAAGCTGAAGAATTAGTCACGGACTTACAAAAAAATATTGAAGCTGTGCAAAGTGTTGCGGCCAACAATGAGGGCCCTCGTGTATTAATTTTACTTGGTATTCCTGGAAGTTATTTAGTAGCAACTGAAAATTCTTATGCTGGAGACCTTGTGAAACGTGCGGGGGGGATTAATGTTATGGAAGGACAGGATGCAGAGTATTTATCTTCAAATACAGAATACCTGCATAATAGTAATCCAGATATTATTTTACGCCTTTCTCATGGTATGCCCGACGAGGTTGTAAAAATGTTTGACGAAGAATTTAAAACAAATGATATATGGAAGCATTTTGACGCAGTGAAAAATGACAAAGTATATGATTTGGAGGAAGAATTATTCGGAACAACAGCTTCATTACAGGTGCCACAAGCTTTAGGACAGCTGGTGGAGATCTTCTATCGTTAACAGCAACTAGAAATTGCCGCTCGTATCACAAGCTAAGCCTTGTATAGAGCGCTTTTCTTATATTTAAAGTTAAGCGTGAGTTTGACAAGAAAAAGGGAAATCGATATGACAAAAAAAATAGTAAGTTTTTCTATTGTAATAGTGTTGTTGCTTGTCACAGTGGTATATGCGGCGACAACTGGTAGCATTAAAATGGGCTTTTTTGCTTTTATAGGAGCATTATTTGAAACAGATAATAGCCAAATGGAGGCAATTCGTGATTTGCGCTTCCCTCGCATTATTGTTGCGCTATTTGCCGGGGCGGCTCTTTCGGTTGCAGGTGTGCTTTTGCAATCGGTAATGCGTAATCCATTAGCAGATGCTGGCGTTATTGGCATATCTTCTGGTGCAGCATTCGTCCAGTTATTCATTATTTCATTTTTCCCGGCATTATTTTTTGTGACGCCTGTTTTAGCGTTTATGGGTGGGGCCATGGCCTGTGCACTTGTTTTTGCCTTGTCATGGAAGTCAGGCTTGAGTCCACTGAAATTGATTTTAGTGGGGATTGCTATTAATGCAATGTTTACTGGTTTAACGGAGGCGTTTATAAGCTTAGGTGGCTCACTAAATACATCGGCTTCTAGTGTCATCGGTTCGAATTTAACCATGCGCACTTGGAAAGATGTCTCGACAATTGTCACTTACGGTACAGTGGGATTGGTTGGTGCCTTGGCGTTATATAGTTGGTGTAATCTTCTTGTCCTACAGGATAAAACAGCAAAAAGTTTAGGCTTCAACGTTGCACGCGCTCGATTACTTATAGCAGCCGTTGCCGTACTATTATCAGCTGTTTCAGTTGTCGTGGCAGGCGTTATTTCGTTTGTCGGCTTGTTAGTGCCACATATTGCCCGGCGTTTAGTAGGTTACGATCATAAGGTGCTTATCCCATTTACCGCATTAGCAGGAGCATTATTAATTTTAGTGGCAGATACGATTGGTCGTACTATTGTTGCACCACTTGAAATTCCTGCCTCCACCATTATGGCAATTATCGGTGGACCATTCTTAATATTCCTACTACGAAAAGAGTGACGAAACATGAAAATACAAGATATTATCGTATCTCATGATAATCGCCGAAATCATTTAGACGGTGTGACGACGGCCATTCAAAAGGGCAAAATAACAACAATTATCGGCCCAAATGGTTGTGGGAAGTCTACTTTGTTAAGTGTAATGTCCCGCAATAACTTGCCAAAATCAGGCCATGTATCATTAGAAAATAAAGATGTAGTGCATTATAAGTCAAAAGAGTTTGCAAAAAAGTTGGCGATTGTCTACCAGCAAAATGATGTACCCAAGGATTTAACCATTGAAAAGTTAGTGAGCTTTGGACGTCTACCACACAACTCGATGTTAAAGCGCAATCAGGAGAAAGATGCGAAGGTAATTGACTGGGCACTGGCTTGTACAAATTTACTGGAGAAGCGTGACAATGATTTAGATGCGCTCTCGGGAGGAGAACGTCAACGTGTATGGATTGCGATGGCGTTAGCACAGCAATCTGAAATTTTGTGTTTAGATGAACCAACGACGTACTTAGATATTTATTATCAAATTGAGCTATTGGAGCTTGTCAAAACATTAAACGAAAAGTATGGCATAACGATTGTTATGGTACTTCATGATATTAACCAAGCGATTCGCTATAGTGACCATATTATTCTGATGAACGCTGGTCATATTGTGGCTGAAGGAGTGCCGCGTGACGTTATTACTAAAGAAGTCATAAAAGAGGTATATGGAGTCGAAGCCATCTTCAATGAGGATGAACAACTGGGGCTTTATATGGTACCTCTGGGGATTTAAGTTGGTGGAATGATGAAAAAAAAGATATCTAAGCTATTAACATTTTTATATTTAGCCATATTTTTATATTCGGGCTTTGCACTTGCGAAGTATGTTTATACGTATTACGAGACGTCGAAATCACTTAAGGAAGTACAAAGTATTTATGAAGAAACTTTGGAGACCATTGAAAAACAAGCTGATGTTTCGTTAACTTCGACAGAAGATTTAATGAAATACACGGTACGCCCACAATTTAATGAATTATTAGCTGTAAATGATGGCATTGTTGGTTGGATTTCTGTGGATAATACGAAACTTAATAATCCAATTTTGCAAGCAGACAATAATGATTTTTATTTGAATCATAATTTTAAAAATCGTGAAAGTCGTGCGGGAAGTGTCTTTATGGATTATCGTAATGATGCACTCGATATGAGCCGTAATACTATTTTGTATGGGCATGCTATGAAGAATGGTACAATGTTTGGCAGTCTGAAAAATTATTTAAACCAAGATTATGCCGACGCACATCGTACGATTTATTTGGATACGCTTTATGAAGGATATGATATTGAAGTTTTTGCAGCATATGAAACAACAATTGATTTTTATTACATTGAAACAGAATTTAAGAGCAATGAGAGCTTTTTCCAATTTATAGAGCAGGTCCAAGCGCGTTCTACAATTGATATGAATATAGAAATTGGACCAGATGATAAAATCCTTACACTATCTACGTGTAAAGATTCCGTAATGAGCGACGATCATCGCTTTGTTGTTCAAGGAAAGCTAGTAAAGAGATAATGCTCGTAAGTCTGAAAAATATTCTTTTTTGCTTTAAGTGATAAGGAGTTGTCTCAAATAAATTTTTTTGAGATAACTCCTTTTATAATTATCATGAACAATCAGGACAAACTAACGAAAGAATAAGGGGGAAGGAAATCAAATTCATTGTGTAAAAATAATTACTTGACGTAATGTATTTATTAATATATAGTAAGTTACATAAAGTAATCAATTACTTTTGGTAACTATAATAAGTCATCATAGAAATACATCTAAAGTAACTGCAAATGTTTAACCTTTTTAGTAAAGGGTAACATAAAAAAAGTAGTTACTTCATATTTTAACATATATCTCGAAATCGAGATAAAAACAATTCATTGGAGGAATTCACAAATGGCAAAATGGAACATTGATTTAGGACACTCAGCAATTAACTTTCAAGTAAAACACATGATGGTCTCAAAAGTAAAAGGTGTATTTGATACTTACTCAGCACATATCGAAGCAGCGGATCTTGCAGATTTAACTACTGCAAATATTAGCTTTAGTATTGATGCGACAAGTATCAACACGCGTAGCGAAGACCGTGACAATCACTTAAAAGCAGAAGATTTCTTTGATGCAGAAAAATATCCAAACATTACGTTTAAATCGACTAGCATTACTAAAAAATCCGATGATACGTATAACCTTACAGGTGATTTAACGATTAAAGATGTAACAAAATCGGTAACATTCAATACAGAGTTTAATGGTAAAGGTACAAATCCATGGGGCCAAGAGGTTTATGGTTTCGAGGCAGAAACGACAATCAATCGTGAAGAGTTTGGTTTATCATGGAACGCAGCCTTAGAAACAGGTGGCGTACTCGTTGGGAAAGACATTAAAATCACAGTAGAACTTGAAGTAAATCCTGCTTAACTATGCAGACGTAGCTGTGCTCGGGAACTATATTCTCGTGCACAGTTTTTTTGTAAATGATAAAGTTTATATTTTGTAAGAATAATCCAAAAAATAAGTTGTTTGCATATTTTTAGTGAGTTATGCATATAAAACATCATATTGTTTTTGGGGGCGATGGGATGAATGTATTAGTGACAGGTGGTTATGGCTTTATTGGCAGTGCTGTGGCAAGGCGTTTCTTTGAGGAAGGTGCGAATATTTATATTATTGATAATTTAAGTACCGGGCATTTAAGAAATATAAACTTTGAGCACAAATCTTATCTATTAAATGTGGAAGATGAGGTTTGTGAGCATTTCTTTAAGGAAGTGGCATTTGATGTCGTGATTCACTGTGCAGCACAAACGAGTGTCCAAAGATCAATGCAAGAGCCTGTGAAGGATATTTTAACGAACATAGTAGGGCTTAGCCAGATGCTCTTTTTGTCGTCAAAATATAAGGTAAAGCATTTTGTTTTTGCCTCGTCTGCTGCTGTGTATGGTGATAGTCACTATCCTCCACTTGATGAAAGCGATATAAGCGAACCTGTCTCTATGTATGGTTTAAACAAAAGCATCGGTGAAACGTATTGTGAAAAGTGGCAGCGTGATTATCATTTACCTACACTAATTTATCGTTTTGCCAATGTATTTGGTCCTAGCCAATCCATGCAGGGAGAAGCGGCTGTCATCCCAAGTATGTTAAAAAGCAGTATAGAAGGCAAGCCTTTTACCATCTATGGTAATGGTGAACAGTCTCGAGATTTCATTTACGTTGATGATATTGCAGATGCCATTTATGCGGGTGTAAAGGTTGGGCTCAATGGCACATATAACGTATCAACAAATGAAGCATGGTCGATTCATCAGGTTATTTTATTATTACAGCATTTGAATCATCCTTTAGAAATTCAATATGCGCCTGCAAGAGATGGTGATATAGAGCACTCTTTTTTAAATAATGAAAAACTGGCGAAAGCAATTGGATGGAGACCGAAGATTTCCTTTGCTGAAGGCATTGAACGAACATTACAGGCATTACAGAATGAAAAAATAGTTGAAATTTAACTGTATTGAATAGCATTTTCACAGTTCTGCTGAGCTACTAGTGGAAGCTAGCTATTCGATACAAAAAATATCTACCAAAGGGGAGATGCTTCAGCTTGACGACAAAAGGTATTCGGAATGATCACATGCCGAATACCTTTTGATATTTTATCAGAAATAGTAATACCAAATAGCCACTATTCATGACAGTAGTACGCTACGAGTAACTAATGGATAGAAAAAATTAAAACCAATAGCAGTTTTTCGTCATCCTATCCATCACCTTCACCTCAATCATTTATAGACGTACACTAGTTGATTGGAGCGCAGGCGGCGACTTCTGCGGGAATAACATGGGCTGAAGACCCCGTAGGAGCGTAGCGACGAGGAGACTGAAGCCATGCCCACGAAAAGCGTCGGCCGTAGCGGAAATCAACGGATTTATATAGAGACTTCTATTTTTAAAAAAAGACTGAAGACAAACTCAATGTTTTGAGTTCGTCTTCAGTCTGAAGTATCTACTCCTTAGGAGTGGAAGCTTTTTGGGTTGCTATTTATTCGCTACTAATTTCGGTTTCTGCAACTTTTTTTACACGTTCTATAAATTCTACTACTACCTTGTCCGTAGCAAATAATAAAAATAATTTTACAAACCATTTTAACGGGCGATTAGTTACAGTATATGTAAAAGAAGTTTCTTTTTCATTTATTTTATCTAATTCATAAAAAGCCGTGATTTCAAACATATTTGCAAGTGTAAAACCTATTTTCATCTTTTTGTTATCAGGTGTATTTGTATATTCTAAAGTTTCTACATCATATTCTTCTATGCGCTTACCTTCTTTATATTTTTGGCGATATACACTACCAACCACTTCTTCTGTTATTTTAACAGGCTTGTTTTCAACTACTTGAGGCATAATCTTTTGCATTTCAGCTAAAGAACCGTCAAGAAATTTCCAGACATGTTCGATTGGGGCATTTATTTCAATACTTTTTGTCCAGGCTTTCATCGAAAAACACCTCGAGTTTCTATAATTAAAAAATTATTCATTTTAATAATACCCTATAAATCTTGTCTTCAAACAAAATAATGAAAGCTATTTTTAAACAGACTTATCATGTAAACGTACAAAACATTTGTAAAGTAATAAATCTATTTGAGCGTTAATAACTTTAACTAAAGGGCCATACTTTTAAAGGGCCATACTTTGGTAGTTAAAGTTATTTATCTAGTGATGCTATGCATACGCATTGTATGAATAATTACGTTACGTAAAATATCTTTGGTATATTGTATAATTAATGTTAATGGAATGTTGGGGAATTGATTGAACGGAGGCTATTTCATGCTAGTAGATTTTAGAGTGAAAAATTGTTTAAGCTATAAAGATGAGACATTATTCTCAATGATAGCAGGCAGTCGAATTCGAAAATTGAAGGATACACATACGATGAAAATCGAGTCATTACGTCTGGTGAAAAGTGCTTTTATATTTGGACCAAACGGTAGTGGAAAATCGAATCTATTCGCAGCTATTAAAGTTTTACGTTCGTTGTTGTTTAACTTTGAAAATTTAAATAATGTTAAACAGCTTCGTTTGCCATATCAGCCTTTTAAGCTAGGTGGATATCAAGGGACACCCACAGAATTTATGATTTCGTTATTAATAGACGATTCTCTTTATGATTATGAAGTACAATATAACGCAGAGCAGGTATTGTTTGAGCGTCTTATAAAAACATCGAAAATGAAAAAAGAGGAGCTATTTGTAAGAACGTGGGATGGCACGGAATACTCGTATGAAACTGCACAAAGTACGTCACTTGAGCTGACAAAATATACACGCAATAATACTGCCTTTTTATCGGTGCTAAATGTATTTAATGATACCGATGCAACGAAAATTTTTGATTGGTTTTTACATAAAATCTTATTTTTAGATGAAGCACATCGTTTATCGAGTCATCCGCTCATTCGTAAGCTGGAGGAGGAGCCATTTAAGGGAGAGGTCATAAAGCTACTAAAAATTGCAGACTTTTCTATTCAAGATGTGACAGCGAGACGTGTTGAGCGCAGAGAAAAGAATACAATTGGTTATGAATTTGATACGCCAGAAATTATTCAAGAAGTGGATATTGATTTACATTATTTATCGTTTGATGAAGCAGGTACACCATTGGGCACAGAAATAATTAACTGGACCATGGATTCAAAAGGGACTGTACGTATGCTTCATTTGGCATGTGTCATAGTCGATGCATACAATAAAGGGAAGACAATTTTTATAGATGAATTTGATACGGCTTTTCATGTGTCGATTTGCGAATTTTTAATGGCTATTATGAACAGCAAGCGCAATAAATGCAATCAATTTGTTGTGACGAGTCATGAAATCGATTTATTGGACCAACCACTACGCTCCGATCAAATTTGGTTTATCAATAAAAGTTTTAAAAATGAATCTGAATTGTATTCCTTATTCGATTTTGCTGATTTGCAGAAAAAACGAGGGGATATCTCGTACGCAAAGCGTTATTTAAAGGGAGAATTTGGCGCAACACCCGTTATAAATGAATACTTATCAAATCAATATTTAAGTGAATTGGAGGTATCTGAGCAGTGAGAGTACGTCAACAAGGAAATCGAACACTACGTAAAACAATCTTAATTTATTGTGAGGGTGAAACGGAGCGTATTTATTTTGAACAAATGCGTATTCTAAAGCGCTCAAAAATGGTGAGTGTCAAAATTAAAAATGTTAAGCGCTCCGCTATCAAGCTTGCACAGCATGCTTTTCGAGATTCAAGCTACCAATATTTTGACGAAGTATGGATTGTTTTTGATAAGGATGATTTAACAGAAAAACAGTTAGAGGAAGTCAATGTGTTCTGTGAGGAAAAAAATATTCATATCGCCTATACAAACGAAGCTTTTGAACTGTGGCTCCTGCTACACTTTGAAGAAGTCGATGTGAAAGCAAAATATCCGCGTGCTGTATTAAATGATAAAATGGAACTACATCTTGGTGTGGCTCGCTATTTCCGTCATAAAGCTGACGAGAAAATCATTGCTCCTATAGCGCTACGTCATGAGGTTGCTATAAAGAATTGTACAGATATGATGGCGCTTCGAAAAACAGAAAGTCGTGACAATCCTTATTGCAACATACATGAAATGATCCAATACATATTCTAAAAAAGTACAGCAAGTTTTCTGTCCATAGACGGCAAGCTTGCTTTTTTTTATTGAAATTAAGTTGTAATTTTAAACTGAATATAATAAAGTCGCAAAAATAAAGAAAAATACGTACTATTATCAACTTCAAACAAGGAAGTTTTAACAAATGTCTTCCTAACTTTCGGTGATGAATCTGCTGAAGGGAGAACCTGGGTTTTTGCTGAAAATTGGATGTGGGTCTTTTCCAGGTCAGTATTTCGTATTGCTCATCCTGTCGATTAACAACTTATCTTCCACCTCTAAATAATCCTCAGAATCCATTAACAAATGTGGATAAATAATTTATTTTAAATAAATTTTTAGTATTTGGGAATAAATAATATCAGAAAGCCATGACAATTGAATTGTACATATGACACGTCTTGAACCTATAACTGATAGAAAAGTGTATTTTGTATTCGTTATTCTTTGCGATTAGCTAGCTTGCCTTTTCTTTCTAAACACATTACAATGAAGTTAAGTTAATAAAAGGTTTGAGCGATTGAGAGACCATTAAAAACATATGTACATTTGTACATGTGATTTTAATGGTCTCTTTTTTTCGGTCCAAATAAGGAGGAAATTCATTATGAGCACAGCTTCAGCAATACAACGTCAACAAACAATTGAAGAATTACAAAGTAAAGAATACGATTTATTGGTTATCGGTGGTGGTATTACAGGTTGTGGTATTGCGTTTGATGCAATTGCCCGCGGATTATCTGTAGCGTTAGTTGAAATGCAAGACTTCGCCGCTGGTACTTCTAGTCGCTCGACAAAATTAGTACATGGTGGGCTTCGTTATTTAAAACAATTTGAAATAAAAGAGGTTGCAGAGTTAGGAAAAGAGCGTGCAATCGTTTATGAAAATGGACCTCATGTAACAACTCCTGTTTGGATGCTACTTCCATTCCATAAAGGAGGCACATTCGGCAAATTTTCAACGAATATTGGCTTACGAGTATATGATTTTTTAGCAGGTGTTAAACGTTCTGAGCGTCGCTATATGTTAAATGCCGCAAAAACAATTGAAAAAGAACCTTTAGTCAAAGCTGAGGATTTACGTGGCGGTGGTGTATATGTAGAATATCGTACAGATGATGCACGTCTGACAGTCGAAGTTGCCAAAGCTGCCATCGAAAAAGGCGCTACACTCATTAACTATACAAAGGCAGAAGGCTTTTTATACAATGACCAAAAGAAAATTAATGGAATCGTAGCACAAGATTTGATTGCCCAAAACACATTTAATATTCGTGCTAAAAAAGTTGTTAATGCCGCTGGTCCATGGGTAGACGATGTTCGTGATATCGAAGGGAAAGAAAATGGTAAACATTTAATTTTATCAAAAGGTGTGCACATCGTTTTTGATGAATCCAAATTCCCATTACACCAAGCTGTCTATTTTGATACGCCTGATGGTCGCATGGTGTTTGCGATTCCTCGAGATGGGAAAACATATGTTGGAACGACAGATACATTTTATCAAGGCGATGCACGTGAAATGAATATCCATCAAGAAGATCGTGATTATATTATGAAGGCAATTCATTTCATGTTTCCAAAAGTTAATGTCACTGATGAAGATATCGAATCCAGCTGGGCAGGTGTTCGTCCATTAATTCATGAGGAAGGTAAAAATCCATCTGAAATTTCTCGTAAGGATGAAGTATGGGAATCTCCTTCAGGTCTTGTGACAATTGCTGGTGGTAAATTAACAGGTTATCGTAAAATGGCTGAAACAGTCTTAAATAAGATTGCGCAAGATTTAGAGCAACAATTTGGCATTACATCTAAACCATGTCATACAAAACATATTCATATTTCTGGTGGAGATATTGGTGGCTCGAAAAACTTACATGACTTCGTATCTAAACGAACAAAAATGGGCGTTGATATCGGATTATCAGAAGATGAGGCAAAATATTTAGCCCATCATTACGGTTCTAATGTGGACACTGTTTTTGAATACGCTAAACAACAGCATCCTGTTTTACCACAAGGGCTATATGCTCAGTTGCAGTATGGTATTCATCATGAAATGGTTGTTCTTCCAAATGACTTTATGATTCGTCGTACAGCATATATGTTCTTTAATATCGCCCTTGTGAAACAGTATAAAGAAGCGGTATTAGATGAAATGTCAAAACAATTACATTGGTCTACTGAGCAACGCACGCAATATGAAAAAGATATAAATATAGAAATAACAAGAGCTACAACTGCATTATAATAAAAATGAGGAGCTGTCCTAAAAGTAAGTATATATAAAGGTGAAAACCCGCGTAGAAGACTCCAGTGAAATGTATTTACGGCTCCTACCTTGCCCGCGGAAAGCAAAGCGGATTTTTACCATATACAAATATGCCTGATTTCGTATGAAGGGCTTTTAAGACAGCCCAACTTTTTAACTAAAGGGGTAACCAAATGAATTTTAATAATCAACATATTATTCCCGCTGCACGTACAGTAAAGCAATTTGATGAAGTATTAAATAGTCGATTCGAATACATTGTTCTATTAGAAGTGCATATTAGTTTGCTTATTTCGATAAAGCGAGAGGCAGATCGTAACGGAAAAAAATTAATTATTCATGCAGATTTAATTCATGGTTTAAAAACGGATAATTTTGCAGCTGATTTTTTATGTAATGATATTCGTCCAGCCGGTATTATTTCCACTCGATCCAATATGTTAATAAAAGCAAAATCTCGTGGGATTATCGCTATTCAGCGTGTCTTTTTAATTGATACGATCGCGCTTGAAAAAAGTTTTACAATGATTGAATCAGCGAAGCCAGATTTTATTGAATTGTTACCGGGTATTATTCCTTCAATGATTTCAGAAGTACACCAGCGTACAAAAATCCCTGTTATTACAGGAGGACTAGTCCGCACTGTTGAAAGCATGGATGAAGCGTTACAAGCTGGAGCAGTAGCTATTACGACATCAAATAAAAATTTGTGGGAAAATTTCAAAAAATAGGTTGACTATGTATGTTATTTTCTCTACAATGTACGTAAGTTCATAAGCGCGTGGTTAGGAAAAGGAACCCACATTTATTCATCTGCATTTCAGCGTGCAGTTTGTTTAAGTGTGGGTTTATTTTTTTACTAGGTGCACTATAACAAAGGGGGCTTGTTGTATGTCTACATTTACAGCTGAACTTGTCGGCACGATGATTCTTATTTTATTCGGTGGCGGCGTTGTTGCTGGTGTATCACTGCACAAATCGAAAGGTTTTGGCGGTGGATGGGTAGTGATTACATTCGCTTGGGGTCTAGCTGTGGCCATGGCTGCATATGCTGTTGGTGGTATTAGTGGTGCTCATTTAAACCCTGCTTTAACAATCGCACTTGCTACAATTGGTAATTTCCAATGGGCAGACGTGCCTGCTTACATTGCTGCACAATTGATTGGTGCATTTTTAGGTGCGGTGCTCGTTTATTTTATGTATTTACCACATTGGAAAGGTACGAAAGATCCGGAAGCAAAATTGGCTGTATTTTCTACAATGCCTGCCATTAAACATCCATTATCAAATTTAATTTCAGAAATGATTGGTACATTTATACTTGTTTTAGGTATTCTAGCATTAGGCACAAATACAATTACTGATGGCTTAAATCCATTTCTAGTTGGTATGCTAATTGTAGTCATCGGTATGGCATTAGGAGGACCTACTGGTTATGCAATTAACCCTGCACGTGACTTAGGTCCACGTATTGCTCATTTTTTCTTACCAATCCCAGGTAAACGTGACTCAGGATGGTCCTATGCATGGGTTCCTGTTGTTGGTCCAATTATAGGTGGTACATTTGGTGCTCTATTTTTTCAACAAATTTTTGAGGGGAAAAATAGTATCGCATTTTGGCTATTAGCTATTATCGTTTCTATTATTTTTATCAGTGCTCAAATGACAGTGAAAAATATTCGAAGTGAAGAGTAATAAAAAATTATTTGGAGGTTTGTCCGATGTCAGAAAAAAAATATATTTTAGCCTTAGACCAAGGTACAACAAGCTCACGCGCTATTTTGTTTAATGAAAAAGGAAGCATTCTCCATATTGCACAACAAGAATTCCAACAATATTTCCCACAATCTGGATGGGTTGAACATCATGCAGAAGAAATTTGGTCTTCCATTCTTTCTTGTATCGCTACAGTACTTTCTGAAAAAAATATTGATTCAAATCAAATTGCTGGGATCGGTATTACAAACCAACGTGAGACAACAGTTGTTTGGGATAAAAATACAGGTAAACCAATTTATAATGCGATTGTATGGCAATCACGCCAAACGAACGCAATTTGTGAAGAATTGAAAGAAAGCGGTTACAATGACTTATTCCGTGATAAGACAGGTTTATTAATCGACGCATACTTCTCAGGTACAAAAGTAAAATGGATTTTAGACAATGTTGAAGGTGCTCGTGAAAAAGCAGAAGCAGGAGATTTATTATTCGGTACAATTGATACGTGGTTAATATGGAAGTTGACAGGTGGTAAAGTACATGTAACGGATTATTCAAATGCTTCTCGTACATTAATGTATAACATTTATGATTTAAAATGGGATGAAGAATTATTAAACATTTTAGGCGTCCCTGCATCTATGCTTCCAGAGGTTCGCCCTTCTTCAGAATTATATGGTTATACGGAGGAAGCGCTGTTCTTCGGCTCTGCTGTTCCGATTGCAGGAGCTGCGGGTGATCAACAAGCTGCTCTATTCGGTCAGGCTTGCTTTGAAGAAGGCATGGTTAAAAACACGTATGGTACGGGCTGTTTTATGTTGATGAACACAGGTGAAAAGGCAGTAAAATCAGAAAATGGCTTATTAACTACGCTTGCTTGGGGCTTAAATGGCAAGGTGACTTATGCTTTAGAAGGAAGCATTTTCGTAGCTGGTTCTGCTATTCAATGGTTACGCGATGGCTTACGAATGTTCCGCTCCGCTTCTGAATCCGAGCAATATGCTGCACGAGTGGATTCGACTGATGGCGTTTATGTAGTTCCTGCATTCGTTGGTCTAGGGACACCTTATTGGGATTCTGATGTACGAGGCGCTGTCTTCGGTTTAACTCGCGGTACATCTAAAGAACATTTTGTACGTGCAACGCTAGAATCGTTAGCTTATCAAACAAAAGACGTACTCGGTGCAATGGAAGCAGATGCAAATATTCCACTTGCGAAATTACGTGTAGATGGTGGTGCTGTTGCAAACGATTTCTTAATGCAATTCCAATCAGATTTATTAAATGTTCCTGTTGATCGTCCGGTCATTAACGAAACAACAGCTTTAGGTGCTGCTTATTTAGCAGGTTTAGCAGTTGGCTTCTGGAAATCAACGGATGAAATTAGTGAGTATTGGAATTTGGATCGTCAATTCACACCTAATATGGATGACTCACATCGTGAAGAAATTTATGCAGGCTGGAAAAAAGCTGTAGCAGCTGCTCAAACATTTAAATAATATTAGTTGGATTTAAAAGATAGCTGAATAGTGATGAAAATAACCTTGATAGGCTAATTTGAAGCGAACCCCGATTGTTAGACAAAATCTAACTTTTTGAGATCACTTCTTTTGCCAATCAAGGTTTTATTTCCTGTTTACACGACTTTTTGGCGGACTTCTATGTCGATACCACCATTTTTTGACGGTCTTCTCCTAGCGCCAAGTTTGTATGAAAAATTGAAATGATTGTGTCATTCTTTCAGCAATGCTTTTGAAGCATGTTTATTCTAGAGAATCATATAGTGTGTATAGAGCGTAATTAGTACTGGTACGAAAGGGGATTGCGTGGATAGATCTTGGTCAAATCAGGGCAAAGATGTAGATGGTAATGCAAAGGATAAGCAGCTAGAGCAGTTTCGTATCAATAATGATGGAAAAAAGATGAACACCAATCAAGGAATTAAAGTTTCAAATGATGAAGATTCATTAAAGGCCGGTGTACGTGGCCCAACGATCATGGAGGATTTTCACTTTCGGGAGAAAATGACACATTTCGATCATGAGCGCATACCAGAACGAGTTGTGCATGCAAGGGGCTTTGCGGCACATGGAGAATTTGAACTGTATGAGTCCATGAAAGAGTATACCAGAGCAAACTTTTTGCAAGACCCAAGTAAGAAAACACCCGTATTTGTAAGATTCTCTACTGTGGTTGGCAGCTTAGGTTCTATGGATACCGCTAGAGATGTTCGAGGGTTTGCAACGAAATTTTACACAGAAGAGGGAAATTATGATTTAGTCGGCAATAATATACCTGTGTTTTTTATCCAGGACGCCATTAAGTTTCCTGATTTGATTCATGCAGTAAAACCCGAGCCACACAATGAAATGCCGCAAGCAGCCTCCGCTCATGATACATTTTGGGATTTTGTTGCGAACAATCAAGAAATAGCCCATATGATTATGTGGCATATGTCCGATCGAACGATTCCTAGAAGTTTTCGTATGATGGAGGGCTTTGGCGTTCATACTTTCCGTTTCGTGAATGACAGAGGGAAGTCAAGATTTGTGAAATTCCATTGGAAACCAGTGTTAGGTGTGCATTCACTCGTTTGGGATGAAGCACAAATCATTGGGGGCAAAGATGCTGATTTTCAACGACGTGATTTATGGGAATCCATTGAAATTGGTGATTATCCAGAATATGAACTTGGTGTACAGATGATTGAGAAAGAAGAAGAATTTAAGTTTGATTTTGATATTTTAGATGCAACAAAGCTTTGGCCAGAAGAGTTGGTGCCTGTTAAAAAAATTGGCAAAATGACATTGAATCGCAATGTGGACAATGTTTTTGCAGAAACAGAACAAGTAGCCTTCCACCCAGGGAATGTTGTGCCAGGCATTGACTTTACGAACGATCCCCTTTTACAGGGACGGTTATTTTCTTATATAGATACACAGCTCATTCGTCTAGGCGGTCCAAACTTTGCAGAAATCCCGATAAACAGACCGATTTGCCCAATTCATAACAATCAGCGCAATGGCTTTAGCCGACAAACCATTAATCTAGGGAAAGTGAGTTATCATAAAAATTCACTGGCAGATAATACGCCTTCAACATCTACCGAGAAAGAGGGTGGCTTTGTCCATTATGAAGAGAAGGTTGAGGGACGTATTACACGAGCCCGCAGTAAGTCCTTTGATGACCACTTCTCACAAGCAAGGCTATTTTGGAATAGTATGTCACCCCCTGAAAAGCAGCATATTATTGATGCCTTTAGCTTCGAGGTAGGCAAAGTGAAAAGTAAATCAGTTCGGCAACAGGTTGTGGATATGTTCGTCCACGTCGATAAAGCGATGGCGACGACTGTAGCTGATAATATTGGTGTCAATCGACCAACTGGCGAACAATCGAAAGTCTCAGCTTCATCACCTGCACTTAGTCAGGCAAATACAATAAAATTACCGCAAACACTGAAAGTTGGTGTACTAATTGGTGATGGATTTGATGCTAATGAAGTGGGAGAGGTGCTGAAATATTTAACTAGGCAGGGTGTTCGATATAGCATAATCTCTGACAGGCTGGGTGTAGTTACAGGTAGTAACGGCGTTCAGTTAATGGCAAGCGAAACATTTATCACAACGGATGCGGTGTTATTTGACTCGTTATATGTTGTAGGCGTAAGAGCGGACAATCAGGCAAAATTTAATACACATATTGTGAATTATATCAATGAAGCATATCGTCATTATAAACCGATTGGTATTGCCGCATCGGGTATGACATTTTTTAATATGTCTAATGCTAATGTAGGACCGGGCATTGTCATGGCAACTGGCAACACTGAATTCGCTAAAAAATTTGTAGCAGCTATTGCACAGCAACGTTTTTGGCAGAGAAATATCTATTAACTCATTATGGCGTTATCATTTCTTAACTTACAAAGAGTGATGACTAAAAAGAATGATTCTATCGCGATCCTATCATAAATTTAGATAATGTTATTAAGCTATCAGAAATAGGATAAAAGGGACTATTCGACACTGAACAGTCCCTTTTATCATTTTAACGATCTAAGCAAAACAGTATAATAGTAAATCTTCCCTATGAGTCTCTACCCATTTCGTATATACTTAGATGGACTATATTTTGAGAAAGGGACCAATATAATGCAATATGTTAGGAAATTATTTTTTTATATGGCGACGCTCATCTTTTTTGTAGCCATTTCAGACCAGGCTTTGGCTGCCAAGTCGACGAATTTTTATGAGTCTAGTAATGCTAAAGGTGTTACGGTCATTAACTATCATTCGTTTGGAGATTACAAAGAAGTTGCCAACATTAATATTACAGCGAAGCTATTTCGTGAGCAATTAAAGATGCTAAAGGATAGTGGCTATACAACTATTACTGAAGAGCAGTTAATTGCTTATTTACAGGGGCACGGTCGTATTCCTGAGAAATCGGTATTTCTAACGATTGACGATGGATATGAAAGTGTTTATAAGATTGCTTACCCTATTTTAAAGGAAATGGGCATGCAAGCAACATTATTCGTTATTGTCAACGATGTGGAAGCGGGCTTAAGAAAAGGTGTACCCATGTTGAACTGGCAACAAATAAAGGAAATGTCAGACTCGCAAATTATTCAAATAGGTAATCATACATATGATTTACATTGGCGTGGCAACAAAGATGCGCCAAAGCACGAGGCAATGATACTAAATGTAACGAAAGATGGAAAGGCGCTTACAAATGAGGAACGTCAACGTTACATTCTTGAGGATGTGACAAAAGCACATCAATTAATAGAAAAACATACAGGGAAGGCACCTACTTCCTTTGCCTATCCATATGGTGTGTATGATCGAATTGCAGAGAAAGCTGTAAAGGAAGCTGGCTATCTGATCGACTATTCAACACAGGGCGGTTTTAATAAGTTCGGTGATGGCACGGTGCATATTAAAAGAATTGATTCGAGTAATCGTGTAAGCGCACACGACTTAAAAAAGATTTTAGAAAAATATCAGAAACAAGCAGAGCAGCATTATAATAATCGAGATATACAGGTTGAAGCACAAGTAACATCGAACAAAGTAGCACTTAAAGCGTGGCTGAAAAGTGATATGAAAAATGGGACACTTCAGGCAAAAGAAACTCGATTTGAGCTCTATAAAATGATTAAGGGTGAACGTCAACTTCAGCGTAATTTTGGCAGTTATCTTGTCACGGCGAGTAACAAGTCACGGGTCATGTCCACAGAAGAGAACGTAACAGATTACGAAGCAGGTGGCTATTCCGTTAAGACAATTATTACAAAGCAGGACGGAAGTAAAGAGGTTTTTTGGATTAATTTTAATCGATAACCTAGAAAGTGAAAGGTCTCTTATTTTTCTTTTTAAGGAGGATGAGAGACCTTTCTTGCGCCTATTGCTAATGTTCTGAATCGAAATTTGCATTACAAGTGATGATATAACGCCCTTTTGGAAAATAATCATCGGTGTTTGCTTGGATAAATGGTGTCCCATTGCATTCAAATTTTGGAAATGTTAAGGTGGGTGAAGAGGTGAATGTAGTGGAAAAGTTTGATATAGCAATTATTGGCGCAGGTCCAGGGGGATATGTGTCAGCCATCCATGCAGCTAAAAGTGGCATGAAGGTCGCTTTAGTAGAACGTGGTAAAGTAGGAGGTGCTTGCTATAATGTTGGCTGTATTCCGTCCAAAATTTTATTAGAGCATAGCAAGCTTGTACAAGAAATTAAACGTGGCAATGCGTGGGGCATTGAGACGAATACAGTGAATGTGAACTTTCCGCGCTTGATGCAACGGAAAGATATTGTCATTGATGAGCTATTAGTGAATATTGAGCATTTTATTGAAAGCAATCATATAACATTTTATCGAGGCGAGGCAACTGTTGCGAAGGATTTAACGTTAACTGTTGGAGTAGATACGTTTGTAGCGAAAGATATTATTGTAGCAACAGGCAGTAAGCCATTTGTACCACCGTTTAAAGGCTTAGAAACGTCTACATACTATACAACAGATACTTTTTTTGATATGAAAGAGTTACCAGAGCAGTTAACCATTATCGGCGGTGGTGTAATTGCGGTTGAGATGGCATTTAGCCTCGCACCACTTGGAACGAAAGTAACAATGCTCAATCATAGCGAAGATATTTTACAAACGGAAGAATCAGATGCACGACCTATTATTCGCGAAAAGATGAAAAAGCTAGGTATTGAGCTAGTGACAGATTTCCGATTTGAGCACTTCTATGGCAATGAAGTTCATACATCTAAAGGAATTTATACATACGAAAATTTATTATTTGCAACGGGGCGTCGTCCAAATACAGAAATTGCACAGCAATTAGGACTTGATTTTGATGGGCATTTAATTGCTGTGAACGAGCACCTTGAGACAAGTCAGCCACATATTTACGCCATTGGTGACTTAGTTGGTGGTTACCAGCTAGCACACGCTGCAAGTGCGGAAGGCATTCATGTCATTGAGCATATTTTAGGAAAAACACCTGCATTGATTGACCAAGCACTAATCCCTCGCTGTGTCTATACACATCCTGAGATTGCTACATTTGGTTTGTTAGAGGAGCAAGTTGACGGTGCATATACTGTAACAAAATTGCCAATTCGCACAAATGCAAAAGCGTTGATGGAAGGTAATACTGAAGGTTTTGTAAAGCTAGTGGCAACAAAAGAGGGTGGAGACATTCTAGGCGCATGTGTAGTTGCAGATGGTGCAACAGAAATGCTCAATGCAATTTTAGTTACAAAAAATGCAGGAGGGACAGCACAAAACTTAGCTGAGATGATTTTCCCACACCCAACAGTATCTGAGCATATCGGTGATGCAGCGAAGGCTATATATAAAAAAGCGATTCATCAATAAATAACAGGAGGTTGTCTTAAAAGTCAGTAGTGAATGACTTTTGGGACAGCCTTTTTTGATTTTATGCTTCAAGTGGAAAGATGAGCACGAGTGAAGGAAGTGGACGAACAACTGACCGTAAAAGCCAGATTGGTTCAATTACAAGGAGTGGGGATGAAGAAAACCCCACTCCTTGAAGTTTCACTTTATCCCGCGTTAACGGTCAGTAAGCCGCCCACCTAAAGTTGAAAGAAAGAATGAGCCTAGGCGGACGAGCAACTGTCCGTAAAAGCCCGATTGGTTCAACTAACAAGGAATGGGGATGAAGAAAACCCCACTCCTTGAAGTTTCACTTCACACTTTATTATGTGATGTTATATTTCGCCAGTATCATTTGAAATTTTCTGAAAACCTATTGACTTTATAGGGTATTGTGTTAAATTAAATTTATAAGAATACTTGGTATTTGGATAAAAAACAAGCTGTCTAGACAACTAGAGGCTTCTATTTTACACAGAGGATAGTCAACTGTGAAAATAGAAGCCTCTTTTTTTGGTATAGGAGGAAAGAACAACAATGAAATTAGGATTTTGGCTGCCGATTTTCGGTGGATGGTTACGGAATATAGAAGATGAAAATATGCCAGCAACATTTGATTATGCCAAACAGGTTATTCAAACAGGTGAAAAGCTCGGTTTTGATGTCACTTTAATTGCGGAGCTATATTTAAGTGATATTAAAGGTTTTCATCGTTCGTGATACAGAAGAAGAAGCACAGGCTGAGCTAACTCGTATTACAAATGTACAGGATGCAGCAGGCTATGTAGGCTTTAAGTAAATCAAAGCTTGAACAAGAAATTACATTGAAGGATTATTCAGTATCCAACCGAGGCTTACGTCCAAATTTAGTTGGGACACCACAGCAAGTTGCTGAGCGGATTTTAGCTTACGAGGCTGTAGGCGTAAACTTATTATTACTACAATTTTCACCACAGTTAGCGGAAATGGAACGTTTTGCAAGGGATGTAATGCCTTTAGTTAAAACCAAAAGAGCCCATTTTACAGTGAGGAGCGACAACATGACGGCAAAAATCTATATACTTCATGAAAATGATGATTGGACAATACATTTGATTAAGCGTTTAAAGGAGCAAAACCTCCCTTTTGAAACTTGGCATCTAGCGGAAGGCGTACTGGAGTTATCGGCAGAGCCGCCAGAAGGAATATTCTACAGTCGGATGAGTGCCTCTGCTCATACTCGGGGGCATGCGTTCGCACCTGAATTCACAGCAGCTGTGCTTGCTTGGCTAGAATTCCATGGTCGCACCGTTATTAATGGTAGTCTGGCGTTACAATTAGAAATTAGTAAGGTTAATCAGTATACAGCGCTTGAAGCTGCAGGAATTCAAACACCAAAAACGATTGCAACAGTCGGTAAAAATCAGCTAGTAGAAGCGGCTGAAAAAATTGGGACAGCATCGTTCATTACAAAGCATAATCGAGCAGGCAAGGGGTTTGGCGTACAATTATTTCACTCAGTAGAAGCACTCAAAGCTTATGCACATAGCTCTTCGTTTGAAGCGCCTGTAGATGGCATTACTCTAGTACAGCAATATATCAAGGCACCTGAGTCCTACATTACACGCTGTGAATTTGTCGGTGGTAAATTTTTATATGCTGTACGTGTTGATACATCAGAGGGCTTTGAGCTTTGCCCAGCTGAAACTTGTCAAATAGGTGATACCTATTGCCCGATAGGAGATTCTGTTAAGCAAAAACCAAAGTTCCATATTGTGAATGATTTCCCGAATGAGCTAATTGAGCGCTATGAAGCGTTTTTGACTCGAAATAAAGTACGTGTGGCAGGCATTGAATCAATTATTGATGAGGATGGCCATGTTTTTACGTATGACGTGAATACAAATACAAATTATAATGCCGATGCCGAAAAGGCAGCCAATCAATACGGTATGTTAGCTGTTGCAAATTATTTAGGCGCAACATTACATCAATATGAAAAATCATTACAAATGTTTTAAGGACGACGTTCAAAATATCTCTAATTCAAGTCGTTTTAGGAGTTAGGCAAGTAATTAGAAAAAATAACGAGTACAAATACAGTCATATAGGGAGTGGCGAAGATGACAAAAGTAGTGATTATTAATGGCAGTAATACAAGAGATTCACGTGTTACGGCAGTGCATGAAAAAGTAGAGCTCTTTTTCAAAAAACAAGGAACTGCGGTTCATGCCAATTATGTGCACGAATTACCGACAGCAGATTTAATCAAGGCCAATTTTGCCAGTGAGGCTATTATTGCGGAAAATAACCAAGTTGAGGAAGCGGATATTGTCGTGATCTTAACACCGATTTATAAAGCCTCTTACACGGGCATTTTAAAAACCTATTTGGATTTATTACCTCAAAAAGCGTTGGAAGGTAAATCGGTATTACCAATAGCGGTGGGTGGCTCAATCGGACATTTGCTTGCGTTAGAATATGCCCTTAAGCCGGTGTTAGCCGTATTAGGTGCTACAGATATTGCCCATTCGGTATTTATTGTTGACAAGCAAATTATTCGATTAGAAGATGGTGGGTTTGCGATGGAGGAAGAAGCTATTAAACGGCTAGATGTCGAATTAAACAAATTACAGCCGATTGTATCTGTAAATTAAAAAGGCTCTATCCAACTATAGCATAAATAGGCGTCTTGATGATTAACGACAAAAGAACAGCTAGACGGGGCATTCGCGAGGGATCACTTAATAAAGTGAAACTTCAATTAGAGGGGGTTTTCTCCATTCCCCACTGATTTGCGGGATAAAGTTTATTAAATAAAAATAATAGCGCATCATAGGAGGCAATATCCCATGATGCGCTACATATTAATTTGCTTCAGTTTCGTCCAGTAAAGTGTCCTTGTCCACGGTAGTTGAAGAAAGGTATAGGAAAGCTTCATCTTGCAATAACAATATTTTCTCTTCGCAAATACCATGCGCTAATGGTCCTGAAAAAATGGATTCCCACCAAGTTCCTGTTGTTGTTGTCATATCTACGCCCCCGTTTCAATTCTTTCATATGTAATTGTATATTTCCCGACATCAAAAAAGTAAAACATACCCTACACAACTTCAATTTTAAATCTTTACTCCACCACCACCAACTTCAGAAAGAGGATTTTTGGACCTCGATGTTGTATCGTATAGACAATGATAGTTTGTTTCAAAAAAACAAAACTATGTATGCCATTATAAAAAAAAGGGGTGTTTTTTATGAATTTTACGACGCAAGATGTTGAAAATATGATTGCAGAGCAACGCATATTTTACTTCTCTCGCGCGACGAAAGAAGTGAAGTTTCGAAAAAATCAATTAATGAAATTAAAAAAGACCATTTTAAAATATGAAAAAGATGTATTAAACGCATTATATTTAGATTTACGAAAAAGTGAATTTGAGGCATATGCAACAGAGGTTGGCATTGTTCTCGATAGCATTTCTTATATGGTGAAGCATGTGGAAGAATGGATGAAGCCAGAAGCTGTCAAAACCCCAATCCAATATCAAATGGGGAAAAGCTTTATTGTTCGAGAGCCATATGGTGTGACATTAATTATTGGACCTTATAATTATCCATTTCAACTCGTGATGGAGCCACTAATTGGCGCAATTATTGGTGGAAATACAGCCATAGTAAAGCCATCTGAAACATCAGTGCATACCGCAGCAATAATTAAAAAAATAATAGAAGAAACATTTGAGTCCTCATATATTCGTGTTGTGGAAGGCGAAAAGGAAGAAGTGACTGCACTTATTCATGCCTCATTTGATTATATTTTTTTTACAGGAAGCGTAGCAGTTGGGAAAGTAGTTGCAAGAGCAACTGCTGAGCGTTTAACGCCTATAGCACTTGAACTTGGTGGAAAAAGTCCAGCGATAGTGGATCAAACAGCGAATTTAGAAGTAGCTGCGAAAAGATTAGCATGGGGAAAATTCACAAATACGGGTCAAACATGTGTAGCACCGGATTATGTGCTCGTTCATAAAGATGTCTATGAACGATTTATGAAATTGTTAAAAGCTACGATTCGATCTTACTATGGGAAAAATGCTCTTAAAAGCCCTGATTATGGGCGTATTGTCAGCACTAGACAATTTGATCGCTTGCATCAGATTTTAGCGGAAGAGCGTGATGTGATTACGTATGGTGGTAGGTCAGATCGCGATGATTTATATATTGAACCAACGATTATTGAACAGGTAAAGTGGTCAAGCCCTTCGATGCAGGATGAACTATTTGGACCGATTTTACCCGTGATGATGTATGATGATTTAGGTCTTGCTATTCATCAAATTCGTCAATTACCTAAGCCATTAGCGGCTTATTTTTTCTCTGAGCATGAGAAAGCCATCCAATATTTTCTTGAAGAGCTGCCATTTGGCGGCGGCTGTATAAACGATACGATTACACATGTTGGAAATCTCCATTTGCCTTTTGGTGGCGTTGGTCCTTCAGGAGTAAAAGCCTATCACGGTAAGGCGAGTTTTGAAAATTTTACACACCCAAAATCAATCTTAAAAAAATCATCGAAGCTCGAAACGAATGTTCTTTTTCCCCCCTATAAACAAAAGGTTAAGCTTGTCCGTACCATTATGAAATAATGTGAATTGGGGGTGTCAGGTTAATGTCCTGAGACACCTCCATTTGTTAAATTTTTAATGTTGCCCAGCATTTTATCTTACTTTCAATGGTAAACTCACCATGATGCTACCCTCAGTAAAAGGTTCATAAATATGTCTTATTAACGGTTAAAGCATCCTAATACGATTGTTTTTGATTGAATCCACAATTAAGATTTCTTCATTTTTTCTACAGGAAATAAAAATTTCTCCTCATTTCATTGTCATTTTTGATGATATTTATCAATTCATGTTGCGAATAGCCACTATTATAGATGATTTGGCGTTGTCGATAAATGGCGATTTTTGATAAGAAAGGCAAAATTCAATATATTATTAAAATGGTAGCGTTTTCATCAAAAAAACGTATCGTGAAGCATTTCATTTCTAGGTGAATAAGTAGTAAAATAAATTCATTAGAATGTGGGGGTATTCAGTTTGTCATTTTTTGTCGAAAAAACATCAGGTGATGAATTGAGTGTTGAGATTGATTGGAGGACTATGAAATGTATGCAGAGGAATTGTTAAGTGCATTACCTTTGAAAAAAATTATCGGAGAGCTACCAGACCAAGTCAGTGATATTGTGATTGATTCTCGTAGTGTGCAACCCAATAGTATGTTTGTTTGCATTAAAGGCTACACAGTAGACGGTCATGACTATGCAGAGAAGGCTGTAGAGGGTGGCGCTACGATTGTGTTAACAGAACGTGAATTACCATTAGCGAATTCCATTGCACAAGTTATTGTTAAAGATACGGAACGCGCAGTTGGCTTACTAGCGGCTAAGTTTTTTGATTATCCATCCAAGGATATAACAATGATTGGTGTAACAGGAACAAACGGTAAAACATCAGTAACGGGTATAATTCAAAATATCATGCATGGTATAGGCGAGAAGTCTGCCTTATCTGGAACAATTGGCTTTAATTTGAATGGCATTTTATATGAATCTGCAAATACTACGAGCGATGCATTATCGACGCAACAAATGATTTTCCGTGCAAAAATGGAGGGCTGTCGTTTAATGACAATGGAAGTCTCTTCGCATGGTTTAGCACTTGGGCGTTTAGCTGGTGTCGATTATGACGTAGCTATTTTTACGAATCTTACACATGATCATCTTGATTTCCACGGTACGATGGAGGAATATGGCCACGCAAAAGGCTTATTATTTTCTCAACTTGGACAAGATTTAGAAAAGAATAAATATGTGGTGTTGAATGCTGATGATGCTTGGTCTGAGCGCTATGCAGCGATGACACCTTTTCCCGTATGGACATATGGTTTGAAAAATGAAACAGCCGATTTTCATGCCATTAACTGTCAGTATCATGACTATATGACTTCTTTTGACGTGGTTATGCCTGAAGGTACATTCCCTGTCAAAATGCAATTACTTGGAGAGTTCAATATTTACAATGTACTTGCAGCAATGATCGCTTTTTATGGCCGCGGCTACTCAATGGATACAATTATTGAGCAAATTGAACAACTACCGCCCGTTAAAGGACGAATGGAAAAAGTTTGTTCAGATTTACCAGTACAAATTTTTGTCGATTACGCCCATACACCTGATGCGATCGAAAAAGCGATTGCAGCGGCTGAGCCTTATAAAAAAGGGAAGTTGATTTTCTTGGTTGGTACAGGAGGTAATCGAGATAAGTCAAAACGTCCAGCAATGGCAGAGAAAGCATCTGCAGCAGATTATGTTATTTTAACGACTGATGACCCTCGCTTTGAGGATTACGATAGCATTACTGGAGATCTTGCAAAAGGAATGCTACATAAGAATTACGCATGTATCGGTGATCGTGCTGAAGCAGTCCGTCATGCAATTGCAGTAGCTGAACCAGGGGATATGATTATCTTTGCTGGTAAAGGTCATGAAGATTATCAAATTATTGAAAACACAAAATTTCCACATAGCGATGCTGAAATCGCTGTAGAGGCAGGACGTTTGAAATTTGTCTAATTTTATTTAGTTCAGATTGAGTGGGTAGAGGACTTCTATTATTTTGTTAACGCCTTTGAATTTTTTGAGAAACCTTTTAGTTAGTGACTAAGAGGTTTTCTTTTTTGGGGAATTCATGTAAAAAGGTTGTACGAAAGGCAAGTCTTCTTTTATTATTAGTAAGTATGAAAAAAGGAGAATGACGAGATGACTTCAAATTTAGAAAAAGATATATTAGCAAGACGAACGTTCGCCATCATTAGTCACCCGGATGCTGGGAAAACGACGATTACAGAAAAACTTTTATTATTTGGTGGTGCGATTCGAGACGCTGGGACGGTAAAAGGTAAAAAATCAGGAAAATTTGCAACATCTGACTGGATGGAAATCGAAAAGCAACGTGGGATTTCGGTAACATCTTCAGTCATGCAATTCGACTATAGCGGTTCACGAGTGAATATTTTGGACACACCAGGGCACCAAGATTTCTCAGAGGATACGTATCGTACTTTAATGGCAGTGGACAGTGCTGTCATGGTTGTCGATGCAGCAAAAGGGATAGAGGCCCAAACATTAAAACTATTTAAAGTTTGTAAAATGCGTGGTATTCCGATTTTTACCTTTATCAATAAATTGGACCGTCAAGGTAAAGAGCCACTTGAGTTGATTGAAGAGCTTGAAGAAGTACTTGGCATTCATGCTTACCCTATGAACTGGCCGATTGGTATGGGGAAAGAGTTCCTCGGTATATATGATCGTTATAATAAGCGCATCGAGCAGTTCCGTACAGAAGAGGGAGAACGATTCCTACCAATCGATGACAAAGGCGCTCTAGCTGTAGATCACCCGATGAAAGTCACTTCCTATTACTCTCAAGCAATGGACGATATCATGCTACTTAATGAAGCGGGGAATGAATATTCGGAAGAAAAAATTCGACGTGGAGAATTAACACCTGTATTCTTCGGTTCAGCCTTAACGAACTTCGGTGTACAAACATTCCTTGAAACGTATTTACAGTTTGCTCCAACACCACAACCTCGTATCACTGAGGATGAACAATTTATTGATCCGGTGGAGTATGAGGATTTTTCGGGCTTCATTTTCAAAATTCAAGCCAATATGAATCCTGCACACCGTGATCGCATCGCCTTCGTTCGTATCGTATCTGGTAAGTTTGAACGTGGTATGAATATGACTTTGTCGCGTACAGGTAAATCGTTCAAAGTGACACAGTCTACACAATTCTTAGCGGATGACCGTGAAACAGTTGACGAAGCAGTAGCAGGAGATATCATTGGTTTGTATGATACAGGTACTTATCAAATTGGTGACACTGTTGTAGGCGGTAAGAAAACATTCCAATTTGAAAAATTACCACAGTTCACACCAGAGTTATTTGTCCGTGTGACGGCGAAAAATGTCATGAAATCTAAGCAATTCCATAAAGGTATTCTACAATTAGTGCAAGAAGGTGCTATTCAATACTATAAAACGTTGCATACAGAAGAAGTTATTCTTGGTGCAGTCGGTCAATTACAATTTGAGGTATTTGAGCACCGCATGAAAAATGAATATAATGTTGAAGTAAAAATGGAGCCGATTGGTTCAAAAATTGCACGCTGGATTGAAAACGAGGAAGAAGTCAAAGAATCAATGTCATCAGGTCGTTCTATGCTTGTAAAAGATCGCTTTGACAATTATGTATTCTTATTTGAAAATGAATTTGCTATGCGCTGGTTCGCTGATAAAAACGAGCACATTAAATTGTATAGTCTATTGTAAAATAACAACACGAATCGACATTTAAGCGATTCGTGTTTTTTTACAAGGAAAAAAGGAGATATGTGTAGAATATATACAGTATTAGGAAAAAAACGACTGTCATTCAAAAAGAATGAAGGGAAAAGTAAAAATTTAATTACCTGGAAGTGTTTCCTAAATGATACATATTAAATGCTGGCTTCACACCTTGTGGCATGTGAGACACTACTTAATTTTGTTAGCTATTTAATTGAGAGGGAGAGAATAAAGAATACCTCCGTTAATTTAAATTACCCTTTATAAAAGATTCTCCTTTTCGGCAATCATAAGAAGGAAGAGAAGAAAAAGGAGTTTATACAGCATGAATATAAGTAATTTTTCAATTAAAAGGCCCGTTTTCACTATCGTTACGATGTTGCTCGTTATTATTTTAGGTGGCGTATCATTACTAAAAATACCGATAACCTTAATTCCTGAGTTGAATCCACCTATTGGTGTCGTCGTCACAACTTATCCTGGCGCAAGTCCAACAGAGGTGAACGAGAAAATAACCAAGCCATTAGAAACAACGTTGGCTACCTTACCAGGTATAAAGAAAATTCAGTCCACTTCACAGGAAGGATCGAATTTAATTGTTCTAGAGTTTAATTGGTCAACAAATATAGAGGATGTTCAGCTAGATATTTTGCAACGTATTGATATGACTCCACTACCAAATGATGCAGAGAAACCAAGCTTCTTAAAATTTGACCCATCGCAATTTCCAATAATCCAGCTATCTTTGCGTGCTGAAAATGACAAAGTAGACGTGCGGCTTTTAGCGGATGCTTTGGAAAAAGAGCTGCGCCGTACAGAAGGTGTTGCCAGTGTAAACGTCTCTGGAAAGCTAGTAGAGGAAGTCCAAGTTACATTGGATGAAACGAAGCTGAAAGACAAGGGTTTAACACAGTCCGATATTATCCAAATCATTCAAATGAATAATATTTCACTTCCAGGAGAACCGGTGTCAACAGTTGATGGAAAGATGCTGACGACACGAATTATTAGTACATTAACATCACCGGAAATGATTGCTGATTTAATCGTTTCGGTGAATCCAATAGACGGTCAATCATTAACAGTAGGAGATGTCGCTACCGTTGAACGGACGGAGCAAAAATCCATAACAGAAACACGCGCTAATAACCATCCAGCTGTATTGATGTCGGTTCTACAAGAATCGGGAGCTAATACTGCTGAAGTATCTAAAGCCTTTCAGCAGGCATTAGCTGATCTACTTGCCACAGAGCAATATAGTGATGTAGTGGCTGATGTATTAGTAGACCAAGGTAATTATGTGGATGCAGCAATTGGCAATATTAGTACTTCTCTCCTCGTAGGTGGCTTATTTGCAATGCTTGTTTTGTTTGTCTTTTTACGTGGTGTGAAAAGTCCGATTATTATTGGTATTGCTATTCCATATTCGGTTATTGTGACATTTGTTTTAATGTTTTTTGCCGATTTCTCACTTAATATTATGACGTTAGGAGCATTAGCTCTCGGTATTGGGATGTTGGTTGATAATGCCATCGTCGTAATCGAAAATATTGAACGCCATTTAGGTCTTGGCAAAGAGTCAGTAGAAGCAGCTAAACAAGGCACGAAGGAAGTTGCTTTAGCGATAACTGCATCAACACTGACGACAATAGCTGTCTTCATTCCAGTAATGTTTATAGAAGGCTTAATTGGGCAAATTTTTACGGAATTTGCTCTTACGATTTCCTTTAGCTTAATTGCCTCATTGACGGTTGCACTAACGGTCGTGCCGATGTTGGCAAGTCGTCTTTTAAAAATGAAAATCAAAAATATCAATGAGCTTCGTAAAGAATCATCATTTTATCAGCGTTACAAGGCATCGGTTGTATGGGTATTGCATCACCGAATACTTGTGCTAATGACGACAATTCTTCTTTTTGCCATTGCGCTGTTCGGCTTAATGAAAATTGGTACCGAGTTTTTACCAGCAACGGATGAAGGATTTGCATCGGTCAATGTGAATCTTGAAAAAGGTGCTGCTGTATCAGAAACAGAAAAGGTTGTTGCTAAAATCGAGCATCGATTGAAAGAAGAGCAAGATGTTGATGTATACGTTAGCTTAATTGGGGGGACGCAACAATCACAATCTCGAGGACAGACAAGTGCCAACCAAGCAGAAATGTATGTGAAACTGGTGCCACTAGCAAATCGAAAACGATCAATTTTTGAATTTGTTGAAGAGGTTGAACATGATCTGAAAAATGAACTTGGAGAACAGGTGGACATCACCTTTAATGTTTCAACGACTTCAGGTTCATCACCGAATACATTAACGTTCAGGTTAACGGATTCGAATGAGCAACGTCTTCATGAGGCAGTTGAAAAAGTACAGAAGGAGCTCTTGAAAATTGAGCCGGTCACAAATGTTATGACTGATTTAGATAATACGGTACAAGAAATTCAAATCGAAGTGGACCGTGAAAAGGCAAAGGATTACGGCTTTTTACCAGCACAAATTGCCCAAACAGTTAATCAAATGACAAAAGGTCAATTTACGTCGCAAATGATTGCAGAAGATGGAGCCGTATTATCAATCTTTACAGGCTTTGGACAGGCTTTTAATGGCAGTATCGAATCTTTAAAGGCAATGCAACTGCGTTCACCTGCTGGGCTATTTGTCAAACTAGAGGATATTGCATCTGTTGCGGTACAGGAAGGGCCAATATCAATCCGCCGTTCCGATCAAGCGGCTGCCGTTGCATTTTTTGTTGACTATGAAACGAAGGAATCACTAGGAAGCATTTCAGACAAAGTTGATGTAGCTCTTGACAAAGCGAGCTTACCTTCTGAAACTCAAATTGTCTTTAGTGGTGATCGAGAGCTTTATGATAGTGCCATCGATGATATGCTCTTAGCTGTTGCACTTGCTGTGGTGCTTGTCTATATCGTTATGGCTGCGCAATTTGAATCGTTTAAATATCCGTTCGTCATCATGTTCACTGTACCTTTGATGATTATTGGTGTTGCGATTGCGATGTTTGCTACAAACACGCTAATCGGTGTGACTTCTGTTATAGGTATCTTAGTCCTTGTTGGTATTGTAGTGAATAACGGAATTGTGCTTGTAGACTATATCAATCAGCAAAAGGAACAAGGGATGGCCCCTTATGAGGCTATTTTACTTGCTACACAAGATCGCCTTCGCCCAATTTTAATGACTGCACTTACAACTATTCTAGGATTGCTTCCACTTGCATTTGGCATTGGTGAAGGAGCAGAGCTGAATCAGCCAATGGGAATCGCCGTTATTGGTGGCCTCGTGACATCCACCTTGCTGACATTATACATTGTGCCGATTGTTTATAGCTTACTCGATAAAGAAACAAGAAAAATGCAGTAGAGATATGGGGGAAATGGGAGATGGGTGTTCATTTTTTTACAGGTTTTCCAGGGTTTATCTCAAGTCAGTTAATTCGTGAATTATTTCGGAAAAATAAAACACAGGAAGTCATTACGATTGTCCTAGCAGGTGAATTACTAAAAGCAGAAATAGAAAAAAATAACATACTAGCGGAGTTTCCGAATTGCTCAATTCGGATTGTAGAAGGTGATATAACGCTCCCCAATATAGGTCTAGAAAATCAACAAGTACAGGAAATTTTACCTCAAATTGAAGTGATGTGGCATTTAGCGGCAATTTATGATTTAGCAGTGCCCCGCGATATAGCTTGGAAGGTGAATGTGCATGGAACTGCAATGGTCAATGATTTTGTGCGCATGCTACCGAATTTAAAGCGTTATATGTACTTTAGTACAGCGTATGTGGCTGGCTTGCGTGAAGGTGTTTTACGTGAGAATGAGCTTATTCGTCCACGTGCATTTAAAAATTATTATGAGGAAACAAAGTATGAGGCTGAACATCGTGTGGAAGATTTAAAGTCGGAGGTTCCTCTAACAATTATTCGTCCTGGTATTGTACGAGGGCATTCTGAAACAGGAAAAACAATCAAATTTGATGGGCCGTATTTCTTTTTAAATATGGTTGATAAATTAAAATGTTTGCCATTCATTCCGTATATCGGAGATTCAAATTCAACGATAAATGTCGTACCGATAGATTATATTTTAAAGGCCTCTATATTTATAATGGATGAAAAAAGTGCCGAAGGGAAAACACTGCATTTGACAGACCCTACTCCTCATCCTGTACAGGAAGTATATCGAACAATGGTAAAACTATTGACCAATCACTACCCAAAGGGGCGCTTACCGCTGATTTTTGCAAAAAAATCGTTGCAAGTCCCATTCATTCGAAAAAAATTAGGGGTTGAGCAAGAAACCTTAGATTATTTAACATGGAATGCGATGTTTGATACAACAGAAGCGGTTGCTATTTTACAAAAAGGTGGTATAACATGTCCTGACTTTATACAGACTATGCCAATGATGGTTAATTTTTATTTAGTGCATAAAGAAGATGAAAGCTATCAAATACAGATTAAATAAGGCATAGATATTTTTGTCAGTAATAAATGATAGTGCTATAATAACATTACAGAAGAAAATTCCTTTGACATTTGTCAAAGGGGAGTAGCTAGCAGATGCGAGCGATGTATCTGGTTTCACATCCGTCAAAAACGGTGAAAACCATCGGGTGTGAGAGCATATGACTTAAGTGAAGATATAAAACCCACAATAGTGGAGATTTATGCACTAAAAGCGAAGTAACAGTTATAATTTGCTTAGCAAGGGAGGTGTCTCAAAGTCATTTGAGACACCTCCTTCTGTGCGGTGGGCATAGTGAATAGTACAATGGATGAACGAGGTGGTCGACAACTGACCGTAAAAGTCCGATTGGTTCAACTACCAATCCGTGGGGGAAGACCTCCCACGAATTGGAGTTTCACTTATCCTATTTGGCATATCAGGTAGCCTCCTTTTCTTTTGCGCGTGTAGTGATTGTAAATTATTTGGGGTATATAAAGCTTTAAGGAGGCACATTGAATGGAAGCAATATTATTACAATATGGCTGGGTACTCATTGTACTAGTAGTATTAGAAGGATTATTAGCAGCAGACAATGCAGTTGTGATGGCTGTAATGGTTAAACACTTACCACATGAACAACAAAAAAAAGCATTATTTTACGGACTATTTGGGGCATTAATTTTCCGATTCGCTGCTCTGTTTGTTATTACAGTATTAGTGAATTATTGGCAAATCCAAGCAATTGGGGCAGCCTATTTACTATTCATGTCCGCAAAAAATATTTATGACTTGAAAAAGCACAAAGATGAGCCTGAGCAAGAATATGAGGGAAAACCTAAAAAAAAGGGCTCTGGCTTTTGGATGACTGTTGTTAAAGTAGAATTAGCAGATATAGCTTTTGCAATTGATTCAATGCTAGCTGCCGTTGCTATTGCAGTGACATTGCCGCATCTAGGTGATTTTGATATAGGAGGCATCAATGGCGGGCAATTTAGTGTCATGTTACTTGGAGGCTTTATTGGGGTCATTATGATGCGTTTTGCAGCACAATGGTTTGTTAAAGTCTTAAATGACTATCCTTCACTTGAAACGGCAGCATTTTTAATCGTCGGCTGGGTAGGAGTGAAGCTTGTTGTATTAACATTAGCACATAAAAATGTGGGGATATTACCTGCAGAATTCCCACACTCAACTGCATGGGAATTAACCTTCTGGATTGTTTTAATAGCAATAGCATTAGGCGGATACTTAATTGGAGTGCGAAATAAAAAAACGAACTAAATAATTTTTCGAGGTTGTCCCAAAATTAAAAACAATAAGCTTAGAGGTATCCTATTATGTTATTTTTTGATACAAGGTAAAATCCGCGTAGACTCCTGTGAATCGTTTAACGACGAAAGCGGAGGGTCAACGGAGCGACAGCAGCAAATGTTCTATGTGGCGAAAGTGAAGCGGATTTTAACTATATAGGAAGACGGGCATTATTGTTTAAAGTACTTTGGGACAGCCCCTTTCTTTTTATTCCTATTTTTTCTATACTAATATCAAGTTTGGCATCAAGAGGTGGAAGGGGTTGGTGAAGTGCCGTGGAAAAAATCATCGAATAAACTCGTGACACCGTTTCAGGTACTTGTTTCTTATTATTTTATAGCAATAGCGATTTCCTTCCTGTTATTAAGACTCCCCGGTGTGCATAAAGAGGGTGTGGAGGTCTCACTATTAGATAGTTTATTTACAGCTGTGAGTGCTGTTAGCGTGACAGGACTGACGACTGTTAATATATCAGCGACCTACACAACATTCGGTCTAGTCATGGTGCTTGTCATTTTGCAGCTAGGTGCGATTGGCATAATGTCACTCGGTACATTTGTTTGGTTGCTCGTTGGAAAAAAAATTGGTATGCGTGAGCGTCAACTGATTATGATTGACCATAATCAGTACAATCTATCAGGTGTTGTCCAGCTTATTCGGGAAATATTGAAAATCTTAATTGGTATTGAATTAGTAGGAGCTATTATCCTAACGGCACACTTTACGAATTATTTCGATACATTTGAGGAGGCACTTATTCACGGTGTCTTTGCCTCTATTTCTGCTACTACGAACGGTGGCTTTGATATTACAGGGATGAGTTTGCAGCCATTTCATAATGACTACTTTGTGCAGCTGGTAACGATGGTGCTGATTGTTTGTGGAGCAATCGGATTCCCAGTGTTGATTGAAGTGAAAACGTTTTTACTCAATAGACATGCAAACTTCCGATTCAGTTTATTTACCAAAATTACGACCTCGACATATGCGATTTTATTTGTTGTAGGTGCACTTGTTATTTTACTGCTTGAGTCATTCCACTCCTTTAAGGGAATGCCTTGGCATGAGGCTATTTTTTCAGCAATGTATCATTCTGTTTCGACTCGTTCGGCAGGGCTTACCACGTATGATGTAACAACCTTTAGTGAAGCCACTGATATATTCATGAGCTTTTTAATGTTTATTGGTTCTTCTCCAAGCTCAGTTGGAGGTGGGATACGGACAACGACTTTTGCTATCGCTATTTTATTCTTAATCACGTTTGCAAGAGGGAGAGAAGATATTCAAGTATTTGGACGTGAAATCCATCTAATTGATGTTTTTCGCTCGTTTGTTGTTATTTTATTGGCCTGCTTCATGGTATTAACTGCTACAATTATTTTACTGATTACGGAGCCGCACGCGACACTCATTCAAATTATCTTTGAAATTACATCGGCGTTCGGAACATGTGGGATGTCCTTAGGAATTACTTCAGATTTATCGGTAATCGGTAAATTTATTATTATTATTTTAATGTTTATTGGTCGAGTCGGTTTAATATCTTTCCTTTATACACTCGGTGGTGGTGGAAGAGCAAAAAAATCAAGCTATCACTATCCAAAGGAAAGAGTCATTATTGGGTAAGAAGCCTAAATCATCGGTATAAAAGGTTTTTGCGGGGGGTGTATTCTTGAATTGCCCCCCTTTTTGCCCCTTAAAGGTTAGTTTTTAAGGTAAACTTCGAATTTTTTAAGAATTTCTTTCGTGTTCAGGTGTAAGGTGCAAGTAAGTGTTAACCGTAATGTCTATATTTTTATGGCCCAATCTTGTACTTACAGTTTTAATATCTACTCCAGCTTCTAAGTTTTTAATTATTTCATTTTCTTATTTCTAATTTAATCCATTAATTAAGTCGTCCTCTATAGTCATCGTCCGATAACTAGATTTTGATTTTGGCGGACCTAAACCTTTTGAAGTACGTTGCCGATTAACTGTAAGGGTTTTGTTTTCAAAATCAATATCTGACCAAAATAAACCTAATAACTCGCCACTACGTAATCCTTGATGAGGCAAAGTTATTACCATTCCACGTTTGAAAATATCTTCATCTTCATTTTTAATTGCAGTTAATAACTGTTTAACCCCATGTTTGTTTAAAAATACTTCCTCTTCTTTTGAAATTTGTATACCTCTTAATAAATTTTTCTCCAATTTATCAGGTTCTACAGCGCTGTTAATTATTGCTATATTTCACCGTAAATCCCGTCTACAGTGTGTTTTTTGCATAACCGTTTTCAAATAACAATTCGTTAATAAATAATCCGAAAGAATCAAAAGACTATAAATCATTCGTGAGATTAGTAGCCTCACAAGTAGGACCAGATGAACTTTTTACGGCAGAAATAAGATTGAGCAATAATGTTTATCGCAAGATACCTAAATCATTCAGCAAAAAGAACATCAGCAAGCTGGAAATGGCGCGTTACGACCTACAACTAAGCCAAGAAGGCATAGACAATCTAGTAAAAGGCATTAAAGACGGTCTGAGTAAGGTAATTCGGCATGACGATAGCCAAGTAACAGCGTTGATTGCTCGTAAGTTTTATTCAGATAATCCGTGAGCAGAGGTAACAATAGAATGGGGTGCTTAGAGGATGCATGCAAGGAAGTTAAACAACAGCGAGCAAAAAAGATTAATTAGCATAACCGCACATCTTCTCCTTTGATTGCAAGGGCTGCCAGAAACGAAAAGCTTATGATCCAACTAAAAAATGCAGAGGCTGCAAGACATATAGGCAGTTAAGAAGCATTGGAAAAGAGCTTGAACAGATTAGTAAATTGCGTAGGTGGGGGAAATAACAAAAAATACCTCGAGTACAAAAAATACTCGAGGTATCACAGAAGATTGACGAACAATTTTTTGAACTTTTTTTTTGTGAATTATAGATAAAAATATAACATAATTCAATCGTTAATCTGCTGCTTTCCACATATTTTGTTCAAATTATAATATTTTAAAATCTAAAATAATAGTTAAAATATATAATTTGTGAATAGAATTACTTATTTAAAGTATAATTTGCTAAATAATGTGTCTTTATCTAAAATTTATCTTATGGGAAAACACAAAAATATCCTACCAGGATATTTCCTAAAACTATAAGTTTATGGAGGTGTTAAAAATGTAATATATGTGAAGGTGAGTAATTATAGTATTTTTGAAAACAGCTACTATGTTTCTCATAAATTATTTAAAACAATTAAAATCTAATAATAATGGCATCTGTATCTCCTATTCAAGTTGTACATAATAATATTCTTCACTTATTTTATATATTTTAAATGACTGTGCAGATTATGGGGATTCCGATTTTTTACTAAGTCACTAGACTAAGAGTTAGTTTAAGCATTATAAAAGAACAAGTTTCTTCTTAATTATGTAGCTCCTTCATGGGCAACTATTAAAAAGATTGTATCAATTATGTCGGTTGTTATGAGTATCAAACAAGGCCACAATATAAATGCTTTTGTTGTGATTTGACATATTCACTTCATCTAAAAGTAGATGAATGGTAGTTTTTGTGAATAAAACGTGAAGGAGATAGTAATTATGGTGATATTAAAAAGTAAGAACGTAATAGCAAGTATGTGTGTTTTGTTTACAGTGCTTTTTTCTTCGGTCGGTGCCCATCAAACTTCTCTTGCAGCTTCTGAACGAGATAATATAAATTTATCAGAATGGATGAGAGAAATACCTAATTCTAACACATTAGCGGAAATTTCTATCCCAGGAACTCATGATAGTGGCACTTTCAGACTGGAAGACCCTATAAAATCAGTATGGGCAAAAACTCAAGAAAATGACTTTCGCTATCAAATGGATCACGGTGTTAGATTCTTTGACATCAGAGGACGTGTAACTGATGATAATACAATTGTTCTACATCATGGACCTATTTATCTTTATGTAACCCTCCAACAATTTATTAATGAAGCTAAAGAGTTTTTAAAAAGTCATCCGAGTGAAACAATTATAATGTCTCTAAAAGAAGAGTATGAATCCATGCCAGGAGCGAAAGAGTCATTTGCTAAAACCTTTGAAAATATGTATTTTGGGGATTCCATTTTCTTGAAGACAGAAGGGAATATAACTTTAGGGGATTCTCGTGGGAAAATTGTACTCTTAAGAAGATATTCCGGTAGTACGATGACTGGTGGATTTAAAAATTTTGGGTGGAAAGATAATGCAACATTTACTTCTACGACAAATGGTAATGTGAAAATAACGGTACAAGATAAATATAATGTGAACTATGAGGAGAAGAAAGCAGCAATTGATAGTATGCTAAAAGAGACAGTATTGAATAAGGATAACCCAAATCACATTCATATAAATTTTACGAGTTTGTCTTCTGGTGGTACGGCTTGGAGTAGTCCATATTATTATGCGTCCTACTTGAACAGCATTTCTGCGGCTAAGGTGAGATTAGATCATTTAAAGAATCTTGATACAAAAGCTGGGTGGATCATTATGGACTATATAGGTGATAGATGGGATCCGAAACTGTATGAAGAGATTATACGTGCTAATTTTCGATATCCACCAACGGATGAGCCACATTTATTTGAGCATATAGATGGAGAGGGAATCGATTTTACTAATCTTCCCCATTCTAAATGGAATGATCAAGTATCATCCATTTTATTAAAATCTTATACAGAAATAACTATATATGAGCATAGTAATTTTACAGGAAAAAGTGTGACGTTAACAAATACAACTAATTCAGCACAATTATTTAATTTAACAACTTATAATTTTAATGACAAAATGTCATCTTATACGTGGAAACTAATTCGTTAATCGAAAAAAACGCTTATCATCTTTATTAACCTTCAAATAACTGACTTGTTACGGTTTCCATACATGGTAATGACATCTCTCAGTTGACAAAAGAACGAACGAAACATGGAGGAAATCATAGGCAAACGAAGCGATTCAATTTATCGATTAAATCACCGATCACATAATTGGTTAAATATAAATACTTTAAAATTACTGATGTTGTTATTTTGGATTATAAAGAAAAACCTTTTACAATGTTGGTGGGCAAACAATTAAGTAACGATCAATATAAGCCACTTGCTAATGTGGAGTTTGGGTTTAAACCTGAAGAAAAGGAAGCTTCTAGACAAATAGCTAAACAAATTATTACAAAGCTAGACCGCAATATGATTTGGTTGGAGCCAAGTTTAACTTGTAAAGTTCAGTATCTCGAAAAGGCTAAAACAGGAATGCTAAGAATAACATCGTTTAAAGTGTTTAGTTTTGATAATCTTCCAGTAGAAAGTATCGCATGAGTTATTAACTAAATAGACCACCGAAAGTTGGTTTAAGAGAACAAGTTATACAGAGCATAAAAAGTCGCTCATTCGATAAATGGTGAGTGACTTTCTTCTATTATAATAGTTTAGAAAAACAATTAAGTTGTCGAATGTTGTCATTACCGAATTGTTGAAGCCCCCTTATTTACACCCTATAGTAAACTTAACGAAAGCTATTAAATCTTTTACAAAAAAATAACAAATTAATTTCATTACTGAAATACGCAAAAAATACAAAAGAATCCTCGCTAAAACAATAGTCATTATTAAGTAAATGATTGCAATGATTTTTCTGTTTCTTTTAGGAAGTAGATTAAATTCAGTGGGGGAATAACTCACTGTATTTAATCGGTCAAAATGCATTTTATGGTTCATTTTTTACCTGAAAGTGGCAGGGGTATATTAAAAAATCAGCAGTAGAAATAATGGCGTAACCACCCCGATGATTAATTTTGACAAATAATTGTCTAAAAATTTAAAATAATTTGTGGCACAATTCCCGATTGTGGTTTCTTTTAATGGGTATTATTTACAGTATATACACCTTATCGCGTTAAGGATTTTGCACTAAGCTTTTTTAGTAGAGTTGAGAAACCTCTACTAAGGTATTTTTAGTACGATAGGGTTTAATTTTAGAACCAATATTTAGCTATGTTCGCTTTAAAGAATTGTAAAGTTTATGAATAATATATGAATAACATATAAAAAAAACGCTATTCCTTTTATTTATTATGGGAATAGCGTTTCTTATTAAAGTGAATGGATTGTTGCAAAGTATGGAGCTTGACCATGACGGAAGTAGGTTAATAAGTATCCATGTTTTTGTATTATTTTGCCTTTTGTAAAATCATGGTAATCTAAGTGATGCGGGATAACAAGTGTATGTTTGAACAATTCTTTTTCGGAAAGTTTGAAGTTGGCAAACTCATCACCTGCAATTTCAGGATTTTCCCGTAACGCATTATAAATGGCTTTTTGTTGTTCCTCTGATGGTCGCTCCTTCCACCATAATTTTCGTGGTTGGAATTGTTGTGCCTTTAAATAATCAAGCTGCATTAAGCTTTGAATAATTTGTAAATCAGCATTTTCAACTGTGTCTAAAAACTCAAGTAAACGTTGGAATAGATCCTCAAGTTGATGTCCAATGCGTGACCATCCCTTTGTTTCCCAATACGTCCCAAAGTTTTGGAAGAAATCAAAAGGCGTTTCAAAGACTGTTGTCACTAAGTATTCAATCGTATGATCCATGCGGTGAGCGTTCCAATATTTCTCTAGCACATCCTCTGCATGCTTAATACGAACAATATCATCGAAGGTTAATACATTATTTGAGAAAATTTCATAGGGTGATAAATCCACATATGTGTAGCCAAACTTTTCAGCCTCTAAACGAAGTCCAGTACCGCGTAATAATTTCAAGAAACCAAGCTGTAACTCCTCAGGTCGCATAGCAAAAACATCATTAAAGGTTTGGCGGAAGCTTGCATAATCTTCTTCAGGTAGACCAGCGATTAAATCTAAATGCTGATCTATTTTACCTCCTTCTTTGACCATCGTTACGGTGCGTTTTAGCTTTTCAAAGTTTTGACGACGTTGCACGAGCGTATTCGTTAAATCGTTTGTTGACTGTACACCAATCTCGAAGCGGAACAAACCTACAGGTGCGTTGTCATTTAAAAATTGGATGACTTCAGGACGCATAATATCTGCAGTAATTTCAAATTGGAATACAACGCCTGGCTGATGCTCATCTATTAAAAATTGGAACATTTCCATCGCATAGCTACGGCTAATATTGAAGGTGCGGTCTACAAATTTAATGGTACGAGCACCGTTGTTCATTAGGAATCGAATATCTTCTTTTATTTTTTCACGGTTAAAGTAGCGTACACCTACTTCAATAGAAGATAAACAAAATTGACAGCTAAAAGGACAACCACGACTTGTTTCAATGTATTGAATTCGTTTGCTAAGATGCGGAAGATCCTCGTCGAAACGGAATGGACTTGGTATTTCACGTAAATCTATTTTCGGTGCCTGTGCGTGAATTCGTACCTTGCCATCTTCTAAATAACATATACCTGGCACATCTTCTAAAGCAATTTCTCCATTTAAGTGACGTAGTAATTGTTTAAATGAAGTTTCTCCTTCACCCATCACAATGAAATCGACTTCTTCAATACGACGTAACCAGTGATGGGAATCATAAGAAACTTCGGGACCACCTAGCAAAATTTTAACATCAGGACAGACTGTTTTTAACATTTTGATTACGTGGATTGTTTCTTCAATATTCCAAATATAGCAACTAAATCCTACAATATCAGGTTTTTTTTGAAACAAATCTGATACAATATTAAAAGCAGGGTCTTTAATTGTGTATTCTGCAATTATTGGATTAAATTCTGGTAAAGCAGCACCTTTTAAATAACGCAAGGCTAAATTTGTGTGGATATATTTTGCGTTCAATGTAGTTAAAATAGTATTCATGCACTTATCTCCTTTTCAACTTCTAATTGTAACAGTCAAATAGCTGACAAACAATATAATCCTTTTTACCTATTTATTTTGTGAACAGTTCGTGAAATAATTTTAAATACTTAAATTTACTAAATTTTGTAATAATAGAATTGCGCAGTCATAAAGTATAGTAAAGGCTCAAATTTGGAATTAGAGGTTTTTTACTCTTGTGAAAGGTTCGGTGAGAAAGTTGAAGCAAAATGATATGAATCAATGTTTTGGAAATCTTATGAAAAGTACTTCGTCACCAACACTTATTCTTAATAAAGCAGGAAAAATTTTAAATGTGAATGAGGCTGCTATTAAACTTTTTAACCTTAATCTAACGTATATTGGCTATTTATCAATGGACGAGCCATCTAATTTAAAATGGGCAAAATTCGTCAACCAATTACAAAGTGACTTAAGATCAGAAGAAATATTTAATATTCGAACGGCTGGAAATGATTTTGAAATGATGTCTTTTAAATGTTTTTATGATCCAAATACTGAAGAAATCGTCGCACAAATTGCTACATTAAATTATGATATGGCCCATGAATTGTATGTTAGTCAAGAGCAGGAGAAGTCACAATCTTTCAATGCTTATGATCATTTACCGTATGCTGTTATTGTAAGTGATGCTAGCGGTATTATTCTTGGGCTAAATAAGTATGCTGAAATGTATTTAAAAATAGAAAAGACTCAGCTTCTGCATAAGGCTCATCAACATATATTTGATTCATTTTCAATGAAAAAAGGACAAATTACAACTTATCTTTCTAAGCTCATGGGTGATAAGCATGCCAATATCCATGTTGTTGACGAAACACAAGTGAGTAGTACATGCTACTATGAAATTTCAAGCATTTTTGATGAATACAACAATATTATTGTCACAGTTATTAATGATGAAACTGAAAAGAAACAATTACAGCATAAAATTGAACATCAACAAGCTTTAAATGTTGTTGGTCAAATGGCTGCAAGTATAGCCCATGAAATTCGTAATCCATTAACTTCTTTAAAAGGCTTTACAGAACTACTAAAGCTGAATGCAGATGAAGAATCAAGCATGTACTTATCGGTAATTGATAGTGAGCTACAGCGGATGGAACAAATTCTATCTGAGCTTTTAGTATTGTCCAAGCCGACTAGTATGAAAGTGGAGTTAATCGAGTTAAATCATATTGTAAAACAAGTTATCGAGTTCATGTTACCTGATGCGCTTATGAAGAAAATAATGATTCAATATATTTCTTCATCGACTCAAGTGTATATTGGTGGCAATGAAAATCGATTAAAGCAAGTATTTATGAATCTTATTAAAAATGCCATGGAATCTATGCATAACGGTGGTACGATCACAGTAGAAATGAATGTTATAGACTGTGCACTAGTTGAATTGATGGTTAAAGACGAAGGCAGTGGAATGGATAATAATACGATTCAAAATCTATTTCAACCTTTTTACACGACAAAATCAACAGGGACAGGACTGGGCCTTGCTTTCGTGAAAAAAGTGATTGAAGAGCATGAAGGTGTAATTGGTGTGAACAGTGAAATTCAGAAGGGGACATGCTTCCATATGCAGTTTCCACTTTACACATTCAATCAGATTGACTCGTTAGATGTTTCAACGAAAGATTCTGCTTATTTAGTAACATAGGAAAGTAATAATGTTCGTATAGGCAATAACAAGATACAAATTCATGAATGCTTTTGACAATGCTTTTCTAAAGTCGCTATAATGGCATATAAAGAGCGAATTGAGAGGAATAGGCTATGAAGTCAGAAGATATAAAGCAATCTTTAAAATTATATATTGTCTTATCACGTGCGCATAAAGCAATTAATGAAACAACCAATCACTTTTTTCAAGCGAATGGATTAAATCCAACAGAATTTGCGGTTTTAGAGCTTCTGTATCATAAAGGTCGACAACCCCTACAGCAAATAGGAAATAAAATACTACTTGCCAGTGGTTCTATTACGTATGTAATTGATAAGCTAGAAAAAAGAGGTTTTTTATTGCGTGTTTCTTGTCCATCAGATCGCAGAGTTACCTATGCAGAAATTACGCCTGAGGGAGAAGCGTTTATGGGCGAATTGTTCCCAGAGCATGAACAGCATCTGCATAAATTGATGAGTGCACTTACAGTGGAAGAGAAAGATGAGGCCATTATATTATTAAAAAAATTAGGCTTGTCGATTAAAGATTTGTCTTATTAAAAAGAGTTGTCTCAAATAGACTTTTGAGGCAGCTCTTTTTAGTATGCGCAAAGCACCCTATGGCATGGATAATGAATTTGTCGTTAGGCATATTTAGTCGCATCCACTCTTAACCCGATAGAAGGGCCCAAAATGCGCGAAACAGTTCAATTCGATAAAATTATACTAGGTAAAAAAAAGAGGCCTTAGAAAGACTTCTAAGACCCTACAAAGACTGCATATTATTTTTTAGAGATAGTAGCTGCCATTGCAAGCATTGCAGCTGTTAAATCTTGTTGATCATTATCATGAATTGTAATTTTTGAAATAAGACCATCTTTCTCAAAAACAATACCGATTACTTTTTCTGTATCAAAGTCTACAACATAACCGTCAATGTTATTAACATCTTTGAAAGCGGCTAGTTCTTCAGTAGTTAATGCTACTGTTTCGCCGACTGCATTCATGTAATCTTGCATAGATGTTTTCACAGCGTCATAGCTTGTTTCAGAAGCAGTAGTTGTTTCAATACGCATAAATACTTCATCATCTTCGTTTGATACTAACATATCTCTACCTGGTTCTTCTTGTGAAAGTGTGAATCCTGGTAGCTGTTGTAATTTATAGCCTTGATCAACGCTATTTGACTCAGTTGCAGTTGCTGATTTATCTTCACCATTTTGTACGTACTTAATTTCTTGTTTTGGTTTAGCCTCTGCATTTGTTTTTGATTCATCTGTTGTAGGCGTTTCTTGCTCTTTGTCTGCAGTTCCACTGTCAGTAGGTTTTTGTTCTGACGCTGTGTTCGCTGGTTCATTTTGTTCAGCATCTGATTCCTCAGTTTTATCTGTCGTATTACACCCCACAAATAAAACGGCTGTTAGTAATAATGCAATCATTGAAAAAAATTTTTTTTGCATGAAAAGCCCTCCTTTTCTATATTAAACGTTGGTAAAAGATAAAATGTTTCCTAAATTTTTTGTTATGATGTTAAAGGTAACACCAAAAACAATAATAGTACAAAAACGACATGAGCGACAATCACTAGCGGCATACTTTTACGCCATTCATATAAGAAGCCCCAAATTAGACTTGTGACAAGTGAAGCAACCATCCCAAGCATAAAGCCACTTAATGCGATGGAAATGGCGCATAAAAATGCTGTTACAAGTACAGCAAAGCTAGGGCGCATAAAGCGTTTCATCTGTTGTTGTACATAACCACGCCAAAATAATTCTTCACCAATGGCTACAATGAATACAAGTAAAATGTAATGCCAAATATTTTGTGGACCATAAACCGTTAAAAACTTTTGTACGGATTTGACTAACTGGTCATTAATATATGGTGCGAGCCAATAACCAAAACGTATTATGCCGTATGTGATTGTGCCGTATCCAATACCAAAAAGTAAAAATTGCCAAGTAGGTATCTGATCTTCAATTTTACCGGCAAGAATAGCGATGGCAATGCATACGAGCAAGGTGAATGCATATAAGTACCAAAACACAGCCGGGTTAGCAAATGTAAAGGCAAGCATGCCATAAACGAATAATAAAGAAAGGAGAAGTATTATTGTTTGTTTCGAATTTGTAAGCATAATCCGACCTCCATACTTTAATATTATCAAAAAAAAAGTCCCTTATCATCTATTAAGACAAAAAGGGACTATTCAGACTATTAGGCTTCACTTGCATTTAAAATTTTGTAGCGTTTATGGTTGATGACCGTTTTCTCTTCAATTTCCAGGGAATCAAAATTCTCCATATATGTTAAATCAACGATCACCGAATTTTCATTTACTTTTTCAACAATACCTTGTAAACCATTTTTAAACTCGATAATATTTCCAACTTCAGCTATTTTCACAGACAGTCAGCTCCTTCATCGACTAATAATATACAGTTTGCATGAAAAAAAGGGAAACGTAAAGCTTTTTTTGAATAATTCATAATATATTACACAAAATAAGAAATAAGAAGGGAATAGTAAAAATGGATAAATATGAACTTATGCTTAAGCAATTACAAAATGGGGAAATAAACAGTATCGAAATTGATAAGGACGAGTTTTATGAATTTCGAGAAGTACTAGTAAATCATCCTTTCTTTAAACATTATAGAGGAGATGCACAACAAAATGGGCGCGTAATCTATACTTATTTGGAAATACCTAGAAGTTAATTTGTCGAACATTGTCGGAAGTTAATGCTGTAAGAAATGAAATATAAATGTATAATAATGGTATGATTATTTGTATGTTGGAGGGTTGTATGAATGGTCAATCTACTCTTGAAACAAATGGAACAAACTCGTGAGATGATGATTCGCTCCGGTGTAGAAAACGGGTTACAAAATGCAAAAACCATTCAACTGAGTCGCAGATTAGATCAGTTAATGAATACTTACTATAGACAGACAGCATTTGAAGAAAATGAAGATCATGATGATTTGTTTCAGTATTCAGAGTAAAAACTTTTAAAAAAGATGTTTAAAAAGCAGTTATTGGGGAATAATTATAATTGAACACAGCAACATTCTCATTTCCCCCTTTAGAGCAGTGATAACCCATCACCTGCTCTCTTTTTTTTGCTTATTCGGTATATATGCAATACGCGGAAATTTTAGTACAAGACATATGAAGAGTTTGAATTATTGCACTAATTCAACTACGCTGGAAACACATATAAAAGGCTAATCATTGTTCTCAGAGCGACAAGTAATATGAATTGTATCGGATCCGGGAATTTGTCGAATAGCTTTTATAACAAAGGAGTAGTTACATATGGGAAAAGAACGTATTGCATTTATTGGTGCTGGTGTTATGGGGGCTAGCATCATCAAGCATCTATTACAAAATGGTCATGAAGTTTCAGTTTATACACGGACGAAAGAAAAAGCACAGCCACTTTTGGTATTAGGCGCAAGTTGGGCAAGTTCACCTGCCGAGGCATTTAAAGATAAGGATATTGCACTTACAATGGTTGGTTACCCGGCAGATGTTGAAGAAGTTTACTTTGGTGACAATGGTCTATTCCAAACAGCCGAGGCTGGTAATATCGTCATTGATATGACAACCTCAGAGCCGACTCTTGCAAAAAAAATATATGCACATGCACAGACGATGAAAGTCGAGGCATTAGATGCACCCGTTTCTGGTGGAGATGTAGGTGCTCAGAATGGTACATTGTCGATTATGGTTGGAGGAAATCAGGCTACATTCAATAATGTCTTATCCGTTATGAGTCATTTTGGAGCAAATATTGTTTATCAAGGTGAAGCAGGTGCCGGACAGCATGCAAAAATGTGCAATCAAATCGTTATTTCTTCTGGTATGATTGGTGTGTGTGAGGCATTAGCTTACGGTTTAAAGGCTGGACTTGATTTGCCAACAGTATTAGAGTCGATTTCTTCAGGAGCTGCCGGATCATGGTCTTTAAGCAATCTGGCGCCACGTATGATTAAGGAAGACTATGCTCCAGGCTTTTACATTAAGCATTTTTTGAAGGATATGAAAATCGCTTTAGATGAAGCAAAGAACATGGGTATTGTGTTACCAGGTTTAGCTCTTGCGTATGACATGTACGAAAAGTTAATTGAAGCAGGTTATGGTGACAAAGGTACACAGACGCTAATTAAGGCTTATCGATAAATATTTGTATGAAAGTAATTTGTGTAATGTCACCATAGAGAAATAATGTATATTATTGAGTACGCTTTAAAAATTGAAATCTAAAATTAGAAAACCCGAAGTAATCATCTTTTTAAGAAAGATGGATACTTCGGGTTTTCATCTATAATAAGCTGCTACTCACTACCACACAGAAAATAGCGAGTTGCGAATGCATTACTCTTTTTCAAAAAGTTTTGCGTCTAAAGAATAACTTGATGCCCCAGCAAGCGCAAAGTATAAGGCCATTGCACCTAAAGCTAAATCTAATTCATAACCAGCTAAGCCGTCTGCACCGATAAAGCCCACGCTAAGTTTTGCAGTAAAAATGGCAACAATCATTGTCACTGTCAGTAAAGCGCCAAAAATTCTTGTACCTAAACCTAAAATAATTGCTGCTCCTCCGACTAGTTCTATAATGGCAACAATATAAGCCATGAAACCAGGTATACCAATCACATCAAAATAATCAGCTGTGAATCCGATACCTCCTTGAAACTTTTGAAAACCATGAACTGCAAAAATGATACCCAGTACGACACGTAAAATAGTTGATCCGATATTTTGCATAGTGTAACAACTCCTCTTATTCTTTTACTTACATTTCGTAACTTAGTTTATTTTTAAAAACAACTTTTGTCAAGTAACTAAATTTTATTTTTGTAACTGACCATGGCAAAAATGATATACTCTTAAATAGGTAAAAATATATTGGAGGCAGCTAAATTGGAGCAAAAAAAAATTTGTCCACGATTTGAAAAGGCACTGAAAATATTAAATCATCGTTGGAACACGTTGCTTATATATCAATTATTAGAAGGTCCTCAACGATTCTCAAGCATTAAAAATAACTTGAATATTAGCAGTCGTGTGTTAACGGAGCGATTAAAAGAATTAGAGATCGAGCATATCGTAATACGTACAGTTATTCCATCAACCCCCGTAGTGATTGAGTATGGGCTGACAGAAAAAGGATATGCACTCGCGCCAGTTCTTAAAGCTATTGAACAATGGTCTGCTATGTGGGTGGATTCAGAAGATTAGTGCAATGGATATCCGAGCGAGGGGGCTTGGATATCTTTTTTAATGAGTACATTCATTATCATGAAATATTTAAATGTATTTTTGGGGAGGCTGTTCCAAAGTTAAAAACAATAGGCTTAAAGTTTTTAGTGTGCTATTGTTTGAAGCGCTTTTTAGGTAGCTCCTATATTGTATAAATGTTAAAAGGCGTTCTTAAATGTGAAATCCGCACCAGTCCTTTGCATAACCATGCTGGTCAGATGTGATGTTATATCTGTCTTTCAGTTCACAATATATATTGTAAATAATATTAATTTTATTTAAACAAAAGGTATTTTTTAATACAGCATGGAATTAATTTAATATTATAAGAAAAGAAAAGGAGGGGTTTAATGAAGCAGAGGCCAGCAGGAGAAGCACAGCATCGCAGTCAGCTAGCACTTTATTTATCACTGCCAATAATGTCTTGGGCATTTTATGATTTTGCTAATACAATATTTTCTTCTAATATAAATACAATTTTTTTCCCATTCTACATGGATGAAGTGTTAGGGACGAATGAAGTGATGCAGCAAGTGGCCAGTACATTCATTTCTTATGCAAATGCCTTAGCAAGTTTTTTCCTTGTGGTGTTTTCACCATTATTTGGGGTATGGATTGATAATACCGGTTATAAAAAAAGATTTATCGTATGGTTTGCATCTATTTCTATTTTCTTTACCTTTATGATGGGTATTTTTGCGAATTCAGATTGGACAACAAATTTTTCAGGCGTACCACTTAGTTTATTTTTAGTAGTTGCCAGTTTCGTAATTGCGAAATTCTTTTTTAATTCAAGTCTCGTATTCTATGATTCCATGATGGGTGACTTAGGTTCAAAAGCTGAAATGCCACTTATTTCTGGCTATGGAGTGGCGATAGGTTATTTAGGTACAATTTTTGGGTTACTCGTTTATTTATATGTTGGCAGCAGTGATTTCCATCGTGCTTTTATTCCAACGGCGATTTTGTATTTATTATTTTCATTGCCATTATTTTTTATTAATAAAGATACGCCAATTCCAAAAGCGCGACGTAAAACAATTAAGTTTATCGATGGCTATAAGGAAATTATCCAAACTTTTAAGGATATGAAACAATATAAAGCAATTTTTACTTTTATGATTGCTTATTTCTTTATAAATGATGCTATTGCTACAACTATTGCAATGATGGCTGTTTATGCTACAACAATCGTTGGCTTTACTTCCGGTCAATTTATTATTCTCTATTTAGTGTCTACGGTCTCTACAATTATTGGCTCACTCGTATTTGGCTACATTACAAAAGCGATAGGAGCCAAACGAGCAATTACTATGGTAGCCCTCATCATGATTATTGCTTTATTCTTTGCCGTATTTGCTACGGAACAATGGATGTTTTGGATTGCTGGTAGCTTGTTTGGTATATCGTTAGGCTCCATGTGGGTAACTTCTAGAACGTATATTATAGAGCTATCACCTAATGACAAGCGTGGCCAATTTTTCGGATTATTTGCTTTTTCGGGTAAAGTATCTTCAATAATAGGACCAGCTATCTATGGAACGATCACATTATGGATGAGGGACTATGGTACCTTAGCAAGCCGCGTTGCATTATCCACATTAATTGTGATGACGGTAATTGGTCTACTGGTTCATTTAAAAGTTAATGATAATAATGGAAATAGCAAGTAGGAGAAATGTATCGCCTATGATACAATTGAATTATTAATAGAAGTTGAACAGAAAGGAGCGGGGTTGCTTTGGAACATAAAGGCATCTTATTAGAAAGTGGCACAAATGAGCTAGAGATCGTTGAATTTGAAGTAGCTAACAATAAATTCGGTATTAATGTTATTAAAGTGAAAGAAATTATTCAACCAATTCAAGTAACATTTATTCCACACGCGCACCCGCATGTAGAAGGAATTATTCAATTACGAGGTGAGGTATTACCGGTTGTTGATATGCTGCGAGTGTTGGGCATTCAAAATGCAGTACGTAATCCGCAACAAAAATATATTGTTGCGGAGTTTAATAAACAACGCGTTGTATTCCATGTAGATAACGTAACGCAAATTCATCGTATTTCATGGGATCAAATTGAAAAACCATCAGATATGTATCAGGGTGGGACTTCACAGGTAATCGGTGTCATTAAGCAAAATGAACAAATGATTCTATTACTTGATTTTGAAAAAATTATGGTGGATATCAATCCTGATTCTGGTATTAGTGTCGAATCTGTGAAAAAACTTGGTAAACGCGATCGCTCAGAAAAGCGTATTTTAATCGCTGAGGATTCACCTTTATTACGTAAATTATTATTCGATACGATGAATGAAGCAGGCTATGTGAATGTCGAGTTTTTCGAAAATGGCCGTGATGCTTATGATTACTTAGAATCACTTACGAAAAGTGGAAATGATGTTACGGAGCATATTCAATTAGTTGTAACAGATATTGAAATGCCACAAATGGATGGCCATCATTTAACACGTAAAATTAAAGAGCACCCAGACTTGCAAAAGCTGCCTGTTATCATCTTCTCAAGTTTAATTACAGATGACCTCCGTCATAAAGGTGACCAGGTTGGGGCAGAGGACCAAATTAGTAAACCAGAAATTGCAGAGCTTATTTTACGCGTAGATCAACTCATCGTATAGAGTTGGAGAAAAGATACTTCACAATTTTAATAATGGGTATCCTGAAAGTATATTAATAAACAAAAGAAAGTCGGATACCTTTTAGGTTCCGACTTTTTTGTATAAATCATGGTATTGCTAACACATGCTAATAAGACAAGGATGATTTTTCGGCGTAAAGGAAGTGTATTATTTGGATGGTTTGAAAATGGCTATTATTGATATTGGCTCGAATACCATTCGATTAGTCCTTTATCAATATGATAAAGAAGAGGGACTTCGAGAGCTTGGCAATATTAAAACGGTTGCTCGTTTGCGTACATATTTGCAGCCGTCAGGTGAAATGTCTGACGAGGGCATTCAGGTCCTTACAGAAACTTTGTTAACCTTTAAAGCGATGCTCGATGATTTTGAAGTTGTCGATGTAAAAGCTGCTGCCACTGCGGCAATTCGCCAGGCTACGAATAGAGAGAAGATTATTACTTTAATGCAGGAGCGGACAGGCATTCAAATTGAGTTGTTGTCCGAGGAAGAAGAGGCTTACTACGGCTATGTTGCTGTAGTACATTCCATAGGAACGCAATCTGCAGTGACCATTGATATTGGTGGTGGTAGTACGGAAATAACACTTTTCGAAAATAAGCAGCTAAAAAAAACCTACAGTTTTCCTTTCGGTACAGTATCTCTAAAGCAGCGTTTCGTTAAAGGTGACATATTGAACAGCAGTGAAAAAAAAGAGCTCGTTGCGTTTGTGAAGGAGCAGTTCACATCGCTTCCTTGGATTCAACAGGTTGGATTGCCGGTAATTGCAATTGGTGGTAGTGCGCGAAACATCGCCCAAATTCATCAACAACAGTGTGAATATCCTATCGCTAGTGTGCACGGCTATGAAATACCAAAGCAGGATTTAGATAAGCTAAGTTTGTTTTTAGGGAATTTAAGCTTTACTGAATTGAAACAGTTAGATGGACTATCCACTGATCGTGCGGATATTATTGTGCCGGCATTAGAAGTATTCCGTGTACTAATGGAAGTTGTAGGCAGTGATGTGTTCCAGTTAACGAAAAAAGGTCTACGTGAAGGACTTATTATTCACCGTATTTTACAAACTGATGAGAGTGCTTTTGATAAATACAATGTATTTGAGGGAAACGCAAGAAGGCTAGCAAGACAGTATGGACGCACCGGGGCAGAAGTTGATTATTTAATGCTTTTAGCAGATCAATTGTACCGTGAATGTTGCCATTTAAGTTATTTGCAATTTGACGCTATGGACTTGCAATTATTCAGAAAAGCCGCCATGTTCTTTAATATTGGCGAATATATAGAATTAAGCTCTGCTAGCCAACATACTTTTTATTTAATTGCCAATCAGTCTATCGATGGTTTGAACCACAAAGAACGTGTAAAATTAGCACTTTTGGCTTCGTATAAAAATAAAGATTATTATCAGCGATTCGCTACGCCATTTACAGAATGGATGAGTCGTGAAGAATATCGAAAAATACGTGATCTTGGTGCACTTTTAAAGTTTGTCTATTCATTAAATGTGTCAAAACGCAATATTGTCCATGCAATTGAGATGCATAAAGGTGACGGTTTTGCACAACTCGACGTTTATGTGAAAAATAATGCGGCCGCTGAAAAATATCAAGCGAATCGACATAAAAAGCATCTAGAGCGCACATTAAAGATACCTATCAAAGTTAACTTTATTGAAGAAGGGTGGAAAAATAATGACAACTGAAGTAACGAACGATCGCTTACACGAAGAAGAACATTCAGAAACACATAACCGATTACTGGAGGAAATTGCAAAGCCTCAATATTATAATAACCGAGAATTGAGTTGGCTTGCTTTCAATGAGCGTGTTTTAGAAGAAGCGGAGGATGTAAATAATCCTCTGCTAGAACGCTTGAAATTTTTGGCGATATTTAGTTCAAATTTAGATGAATTTTTCATGGTGCGTGTAGCAGGTCTTCAAGATCAGGTCCGTGCTGGTTTTCATAAGCCTGAAAATAAATCAGGTTTAACGCCAAAGGAGCAATTAGCAAAGATAGCCGAGCGCACGCAAGCGTTAGTAAGACGACAAACGGAAGTATATCGACACCTAATTTATGATTTATTACCACAACATAATGTACATATAGCAGACATGAAGGACTTAACAAGTACGCAAAAGGCGTTCATCAATGAAATGTTTGCTGAAACAATCTTCCCTGTTCTAACGCCAGTAGCGGTTGATGCGTATCGTCCTTTTCCTACACTATTAGGTAAGACATTAAATTTACTCGTATTATTAGAACAAGATGAATCGGATTCTGAAAATCGTGAAAGAGTAGCGATTGTGCAAGTACCATCTGTCTTGGATCGTTATATTAAAGTACCTTCATTGGAGGGAGAAACGGTTGTTGTGTTACTTGAGGATGTCATTGTAGCGCATATTGACAAACTATTCTACGGCTATAGTGTGAAGTCGGCACAGGCTTTCCGTTTAACGCGTAATGCAGATTTAACGATTCACGAAGAAGGTGCACGTGACCTATTGGTGGAAATAGAAAAAGAGTTGAAGAAACGCAAATGGGGTGTGGGCAGTCGTCTAGAGGTGCGTGTAGGTGAAATGAATGAAGAGGTACTTGCTTACTTACTAGAGGAATTTGAAATTGAAGGAACGGATGTTTTCCATATTGATGGGCCTTTAGATTTAACTTTTATGTTCTCGTTTGTAAAAGGGATTGCTGTAGGGCGTGAGCATTTAGAGTACGAAAGTTTTATCCCACAACCACCATTGGATTTACAATCAGATGAAAATATTTTTGAAAAAGCATTGCAACAGGATATTTTCTTCCATCATCCATACGAGTCATTTGTACCAATTGTCGATTTTATCGCGGAGGCAGCCGTCAATCCAAACGTATTAGCGATAAAACAAACTTTGTACCGTGTTAGTGGTAATTCCCCAATTATCCAGGCATTAAAGCTAGCAGCGGAAAATGGTAAGCAGGTGACTGTTTTAGTAGAACTAAAGGCACGTTTCGATGAAGAAAATAATGTACATTGGGCGAAGCAACTTGAACAAGCTGGGTGCTTAGTCATTTATGGTATGAACAATTTAAAGACGCACTCCAAAATAACACTTGTTGTCAGCCGTCGTAACGGTAAAATAGAACGCTTTGTGCATCTCGGTACAGGAAATTATAATGATGCAACTGCAAAAATTTATACAGATATGGGCATCATTACTTCAGATAAGGAATTTGGTATTGATGCGACCAATTTCTTTAACTATTTAAGCGGATATACTGAAAAGCCGATTTTCAACCATTTAGTTGTGGCACCATTTGATATTCGAGATGAATTTATTCGATTAATGGATGAGGAGATTGCTTGCCATAATAAATACGGAAATGGTTTTATCCGTGCAAAAATGAATTCATTAACGGATAAGGATCTAATGATGAAGTTATATGAGGCATCGATTGCGGGGGTGAAGGTAGAGCTCATTATTCGAGGCATTTGCTGTATTCGACCTGGCATTCCAGGGATTAGTGATAATATAACCGTAACAAGTATTGTTGGGCGCTTCCTTGAGCACTCACGTATTTATTGGTTCCACCACAATGGGGACAACAAAGTTTATCTATCTTCAGCGGATATGATGACACGTAATATGATTAAGCGTGTTGAAATTTTATTCCCTGTATATGCAAGTGAAGCAAAAGCCCGTATTATTGACATTATGAACAAACAATTAGAGGATACAGCCAAAGCACGTATCCAAGACTCGAATGGAAAATATCATTATAAGGAGTTTGACCGTAGTGAGGACCCCATTAATAGTCAGGAGATTTTTTTAAAGGATGCACTCAAGCCGACGCTAGACGAAGAATAATTTACATTTTTTAGATATTGAATAGAGTAAACACGCTACTTAGTGAGGGATATAATGAAAAAAAATAAAGTGAATGTAGCGCAATTTGCCAGCTATCATCAAGTGACACAGCTCAATCCATTTGATGCAGTAGTATGCTTAAGTAAAGTGAATACAGAAGCATATGATATCGTCGATTATAATGATAAACTACCGTCTTTTATTGAGCTACAGGATGCAAAAGCCATCAAAGCGAACTGTTTTTTTACAGAGCAAGGCTGGCAGCAAATATTAACTATTTTACAACAGGAGCTTAATGTTGTTCGAACGGTGGAACTCTATACGGGGCGCCAATTAAAAACATTTGCAGTTAGTGTGCAACGAATAGACGACGAAATTGTCGCTATAATACTACGTGAAGAACAGAACGACACGAAGCGCTATCTGCAATTTGTTGAACAGCATGTAAGTCCTGTGTTAACGACAGATTTACAAGGGCGTATTATTCATCAAAATATTGCTGCTACCTCCCTCTTACCAAAAGAAAACTGCCTGGTCGGATTAGATATTTTTTCATTATTAGAAAGCAAGTATTTAAACGAATTTAAATTGTTATTTTCAAAAACTATCAAGGGTTCTGCATATAGCATGCCAAAATGCTTATTCCATGGTCAATTGTTGAGTAACGAACCATTTTATTTACGTACGCATCCAACATATTATCATGGTGAAATAGTAGGCGTGCATCTATTTGTAAAAGATGCAGATTCGTTTATGAATGAACAAGAGGCTTTTTATTACCTTGCACTAATGGATGAATTAACTGGTATTTGGAATCGTAAGGCGTTTAAGGAACACTGGCTACATCATTTGAACGACAAGAAGAATGGCAATAGGCAGGTCGCCCTTATTTTAGTGGACATAGATCGTTTTAAAAAATTCAATGAATCCCTTGGTGAAGGGAAAGGCGATGAGCTTATGCGCAAGTTTAGCCAAAGACTGAGTGAGCTTTGCCACTCAAAGTGCTCACTTTATCGCTATAATAGTGATGAATTTATTTTCATCTTAAAAGATGCATCAATCAACAAAATTGAGCATATTGCGAATTCAATTTTAGAGGTGTTAAAACAACCATTCATGATTGATGGTCAGGAATACTTTATTAGCGTATCCATTGGTATCTCACTTAGCCCAGCGGATGGAAAAGATTTAGAAACACTTGTCAGAAAAGCAGATCAAGCACTATTTTCAGTTAAAGAGCATGGACGTTCACATTTCCGTTATTATCGAGAAGATATGACAACAGTTTTCCCTAATGAGGCATTGATGGAGGCGCATTTACGCCGAGCTATTGAATTTAATGAGTTGAGCATTCATTTACAGCCTCAAATGGATTTAAATAATAATAGTATAAATAGCTTCGAAGCGTTATTACGGTGGAATAATCGTAAATTTGGCTTTGTTTCACCTGCACAGTTTATTCCTATTGCAGAAGCATCTGGCTTAATAATAGAGATAGGTGATTGGATTATTGATGAGGTATGTCGCTATCAAAAAGAGTGGCATATGAAAGGCTATCGACCTGTGCGTATTGCTATTAATATTTCACCTAAGCAATTTAGAAAAGAAAACTTTGCACGGAAAATTAAAGCAGCTTTGAAGAAGTATAATGTCTCACCGGAATTAATAGAAGTAGAAATTACGGAAAGCTCAATGACAAATGTCCATGAAACGTTTTCCATTTTAACGGAATTGAAGCAGTTAGGCGTTTTTGTTTCAGTGGATGATTTTGGCACAGGTTATTCATCACTTAGTTATTTAAAACGTTATCCAATTGATATTATTAAAATAGATCAATCGTTTATTGCCGACATTGAAAAAGATGATAAAAACGAAGCGATAATTAAGGCTATTATTTCAATGTCTCATAATTTAGGACTTGAGGTGATTGCAGAGGGCATTGAAGAACCTTCACAAGTTGCCTTTTTAAAACGTCATCATTGTCAAAAAGGACAGGGCTATTTATATAACAAGCCATTGCCCGTTGAATCTATAGTAAAAAAATATTTTGTCAGTTAAAAACAGTAAATAAAAACAGTCGCACTTCACCACACATTTTAGGTGAATGCTACTGTTTTTTTATGTTAATTCACTTCGTATGACGATGAAGAAGCCTCCATTGTCATTCCATTTAATACAACTGCTGTAAAGTGTGCCATTTCAGTAACTAAATCAAAATCTTCATTATGAATTAACCAATCATAGACATTCGCTCGCATGCAACGTTGTATAATCTTTTGCATGTGTGTCGCTTGTAAATCTTGACGAAACTCACCAAGTTCAATTCCCTCCTCAATATAAGTATTAAGGATCTGGAAAATTTTACGGTGAGGGCTAATTAAATAATGTTCTTTTTCTACTTGGTTGGTCATTGCAGCAGTATAAACAGTCCGCAATAAATCCTTTCCAACAATGTTTGTTAAATACAGCATTTGCTCTTTGTAAAGCAAAAGTATTTTCTCGGTTGCAGGCAAGCTACGATCAATACTTTTCTCTACGGTGCTGTAAAAACTATCGAGCTCTTTAAATTTTTCTAAAATAACATCGTATTTAGAAGGGAAGTGTGTATAGAACGTCCCTTTTGATACATGACAAGCTTTGGTAATTTGTTCAACAGATACATGTTCGTAGCCATATTTATTAAATAAATTTAAGGATGTTTTTAGTAACTTGTCTCGGGTTTCTAACGCCCTTTTCTGGCGAGTAGTTAATGAATACATACTCCTTTTCCTCCCCCAAAATATACTATAATAATTTATATAACAATTTTTCAGAAAATAACAAATTTTAATTGACGTGATAGATTGACATTGATTATGATTTAATTGACCGCAGTCAATGACCATGGTCGTTCAAATTGTTTCGTTCTTAATGTTACGACAAAAAAATAAAGTTGGCTAGTGTATCATCCAGCTTAATTTGTGGTTTTTTAAGACACGAGGGAGTCAAACGAAGGAGAGTATAGGAATTGTCGGCTTAGGTTATATGAGATTATCGATGGCTATAAATTCAACACAAATCCATCATGCCAATTAGTGAATCTATCCAGCTATATATCAGCACAAGGCTATGAAAAAAATGATATGTCAGATGCTTATTTAAGTTTAAAAGAAAGATGCAAAATCAAACAAATTTAAAGGAGGACAATACGATGACAACAGCACAAGAAGTTAAAACATTAACGCATTTCATTGGTGGCGAAATGATCGAGGGAAAAAGTGGGCGATATGGTTCGGTATACAATCCAACAACAGGCGAGGTTATCGGAAAAGTTCCGCTAGCAACGGAAGAAGAGACTCGTGAGGCCATTGCGAAGGCACAAACAGCATTTCCAAAATGGCGAGATACATCAGTATCTAAACGTGCAGAAATCGTATTGAAATTCCGTAATTTGGTCACTGAGAATATAGATGAATTATTACAAATTATTTGTAGAGAAAGTGGTAAAACAGTAGAGGATGCGACAGGTGAGATTACAAGAGGACTTGAATCTGTAGATTTAGCAATTGGCGCACCTCATTTAGTAAAAGGCGAGTATTCTGTCAACGTTGGTGGTCAAATAAACGCCTATTCAGCTAAATATCCACTAGGGGTTGTAGCAGCAATTTCACCATTTAACTTCCCGATAATGGTGCCATTAGCCCAAACAAGTATGGCCATTGCTGTCGGGAATGCGGTTGTATTAAAAGCATCTGAACGTGTACCAATGACTTCATTGTATGTCAGTGAATTATGGAAAAAGGCCGGCTTACCAGATGGCATTTGGACAGTTGTCAATGGTGATAAGGATGCTGTAAATGAAATTCTAGCAAACCCTACAGTACAAGCAATTTCATTTGTAGGATCGACACCGGTTGCACAGTATATCTATGAAACAGGGGCAAAATACGGTAAACGTGTTACTGCGCTTGGTGGCGGTAAAAACAATATGGTCGTAATGCCGGATGCAGATCTTGAGCAAGTAGGGAATGCATTTATTGGTGCGGCTTACGGTGCAGCATCCCAACGTTGTATGGCAATTTCTACAATTATGCCTGTAGGGCAAGACACTGCAAATCGTCTTGTTGCTATTTTAAAGGAGAAAATTTCTGCATTAAAAGTGGGTTCATATACGGAGGCTGATAGTGATTTTGGTCCAGTGATTTCACAGCAATCTAAAGATGCCATTTTAGCAGCAATCGATCGCGGAGAGTCAGAAGGTGCGACTGTCGTATGTGATGGTCGTGACTTAGAAATTGTCAAAGAATCAAAAGGTTTCTTTGTAGGTCCAACATTACTAGATAACGTGAAACCAGGTATGGAGATTTATGAACAAGAAGTGTTTGGTCCAGTTCGTAATGTTGTACGTGTTGATTCATTAGATGAAGCGATTGAACTAATCAATCAGCATGAACTTGGAAATGGTGTCACAATTTTTACGAACGATGGTTTTGCTGCTCGTAAATTCACAACTGAAATTGATGTCGGAATGGTTGGTGTGAATGTTCCTATTCCGATTCCAGTCGGTTATCACAACTTTGCAGGATTCAAAGGGTCTCGTTTTGGCGAAGGTCATATGTTTGGGCCAGATCAAGCACGTTTCTTTACAAAAACGAAAACCGTTTCAGAACGCTGGATGACAAGTAATGCGTCCCCTGCATCAACATTTGCATTCCCAAGTAATAACGATTAACTAAGAAAGGAGCTGTAACTCTTGATAAATGAGTACAGCTTTTTTTACAAAGGCTTGTTATGCTTCGGTTTTTATAAATTGGTGGTACTTTAGTTATGGCTGATTTAGTATCGGGTGGTCAAACGAGTGCAATGCCTTTACTGGCACCCCACGGGATGGTATCGAGGTTGAGGAAGTACTTGAGCAAGTTCTTTACCCACTTGTTCCACAAAAACGCTTGCTAGATGTTTCAGAAATTACGGGACTTGCGCTCTATTTAGCGAGTGATGTGGCAAAAGGTTTAACGGGTCAGGCGATTGTATTGGATGGCGGATATACAGCACAATAGGTAAGGGGGAGACGTTATGATTCAAACGAAAACAATTTTCACAGTAAATTCTCCGGGGACGATGATTTATGGTCGAGATTCTTTTGAAGAAGTAGGGGTTTATGCAAAAAAATTAGGGACGAGAGCATTGATTATCAGTGATCCGATTATGAATAGTTTAGGTTTTGTCAATCAATGCAACACACTCTTAACAACCCAAGGATTGCATGTAGTTTCGTATTTAGGGGTAACAACTGAGCCAATTGATTCGTTTGTAACAGAAGGGCTTAATATTTTGCAAGCAGAGAACTGTGATGTCATCATTTCACTAGGCGGAGGCAGCTGCATTGACACAGCGAAAGCCATTGCGGTGGTCGCGACAAATGGTGGCTATATAGGGAATTATATGAAAATGAAAAAGGTTGCTGACCATACACCGATTCCACACATCGCGATACCGACAACTGCTGGTACAGGATCGGAAGCAACAGATGCAACTGTCATTACAAACACGAAAAATGACATCAAAATGATGATTAAGCAACCTGCGTTTATGCCAACTATTGCAATTGTTGATCCCATGTTAACAATTACTTCGCCGCCAGCAATAACTGCGGCAACCGGCATTGATGCATTGAGTCATGCAATCGAGAGCTATTTATCACGCTTATCACATCCATACTCTGATGTACTTGCATTATCTGCGATGGAGTTAATTGTCAATAACATACTGAAAGTTTATGAACATGGAGACGATATTGATGCCCGTGAGGCCATGTCACTTGGTTCAATGCAAGCAGGTCTCTCATTCTCCAATGCCTCTGTAGCCTTAGTTCACGGTATGTCTCGTCCTGTCGGGGCACTATTTCATGTACCGCATGGAATTTCTAATGCGATGTTACTGCCAGTAGTATTAGAATATTCAAAAGATGCATGTGTTGATCGATTAGCAGACCTTGGTAATTTTTTTAATAAAGATGGGACTTGGTTAACGCAAGATGAACTTGCCGATTTAGCGATTGTTTCAATAAAGGAAATGTGTAAGATCATGAACATTGGTAATTTACAGCAATGGGGCATTGACAAAGGTGCCTTTTATGCGGCAATTCCAAAAATGGCTGCTGATGCAATTGCCAGCGGTAGCCCAGGTAATAATCCGAAAGAGCCAACACATGATGAGTTAATAGAGCTGTATAAAATGGCTTATCATTTTGAATTTTAGAAAGATAATGAAAAAGATAATATCTTTCAGACAGTAGACAAACTCAAAAAATTGGTTTTGGTTACTGTCTTTTTTCTTTTCAATATAGAAGTATCTATATGAACCCGTTGCTTTCCGCGGGCATGGCTTCAGTTTCCTCGTCGCTATGCTCCTGTGGGGCCTTTTCGCTCATGCTATTCCCGCAGAAGTCGCCGCCTGCGCTCCAATCAACTCTTGTACGTTTATAGATGATTGAGGTGATGGATAGGATGACGAAAAATATAAATAATTGAAGCAAGAAGCAAAATCAATTAGAGATGCTTACATCTGAAAATCATTGAACGTACTATATGAAAAGATATTATCTTTTCATATAGTGACAAAAGGTATTCGTAATGCCCCGAATACCTTTTGAAAATTTATCAGAAATATTCGTTACAAATAGCCCCTATTAACGAGGTTAGTACGCTACGAGCAACTTCTTTTTCCATTTTTGGACGTAGCCATGTCTAATTAGCTGCTTCTTCAAATTCATGGCAGCAAAAATAAACATCGCCTGCAAGGACAATTTTTTAATCCGTCGTAAGTTTGTCCAACACATATCTTACGCAGCAGCAAATACACGATCAATCGTTTCTTTTCGACGTGCATAGATTTGTGTTATTCGTTGAATAGCTCGCTTTTTTTGATTGCGTTGTTTGTAGAGAAGGAAGTTTTACTTTATCCTGCAATAGCGGTCAGTATGATGCCAACTGATTGAAGCGTATTTTTGTAGAATTTATATGACATTTTCGAGAAAATATAGTAGAATTTATGAATGAATGGCTATTCATTTTATAAAGGGGGAATTAGTATGTTGCAAGGCAAAACAATACTTATTACTGGTGGCTCAAGTGGGATGGGGCTTTATATGGCGAAGCAATTCGTTACAGAAGGGGCAAATGTGATTATTACGGGTCGTAATGAAGAGCGTTTGCAAGAGGCCAAAGAATTTATCTTAGAATCAGGCGCAACAATTGAAACATTTCAAATGGATGTCCGAGTGCCCGAACATGCGGAAGCAATGATCGCATTTGCCGTTGAAAAATTTGGGCAAATTGATGGACTTGTGAATAATGCAGCTGGCAATTTTATTGTCCACGCAGAGGATTTAACGCCTAACGGTTGGAAAGCTGTAGTAGATATCGTGTTAAATGGTACATTTTACTGTTCATCAGCCGTTGGAAAGTATTGGATCAAAAACAATATAAAAGGTTCGATGCTTAATATGGTTGCAACTTATGCTTGGAATGCAGGCGCTGGTGTGATTCATTCAGCAGCAGCGAAAGCAGGTGTATTATCAGTAACAAGAACGTTAGCGGTCGAATGGGGCAAACAATATGGAATTCGTGTAAATGCAATCGCTCCGGGTCCAATTGAACGCACAGGCGGAGCGGATAAATTGTGGGAATCAGAAGCGGCAGCTGCTCGTACAATTGATTCAGTACCATTAGGAAGAATTGGGACACCTGAGGAAGTGGCCGATTTAGCTACATTTATGATGTCCGATAAGTCACGCTATATGAATGGTGAATGTGTCACACTTGATGGTGGACAATGGCTAAATCAATACCCATTTTAATCAATAATTTTTTTGCATAATGAAGAGCTGGATTGACGCATACTAAGGGTAAAGAAAGGAGTCTTGCCTTATGGGTATGTGGTTAATACCAGCTCTTATTGCGATTACCATCATTGCTGTCATTTCTTTCGTTTCCACTTTACGAATTGCCAAAATGACATCGGAACGAAATTCAGAAAAAGATACGCCAATTTCTGAAACTGTGGAAGAATATGCAACAATGCTGAATCCAATTGTTTGGGTGTATGCTATCTTCTTACTTTTTTTAGGCATTGTTATCTTTTACTACTGGAGTCAGGCAGGGTATTAAAAGTATAGTTAAAACTAAGTATCAAATTTGCGTGAGCAGATTTGATACTTAGTTTTGATCAAAATGCTAAAATCATTCATTGTTCTTGAAAAACTCTTCTCGACCTTGTCGTGGTCATATACGGAAAAATTATGATATGATAAAAGGGAAGCATCCTGTTCTGCAAAGCAAGGACAGAAAAGGAGAAGAAGTTCATGATTTCAACTAACAGCAAAGACTTATTAGCAATGCCAATTAGTGAATTTGTTATTTCATCCGAAAAGGTTGCACATGTACAGATTGGGAATAGTGCCGAACATGCACTCCTGGTACTGACACGTACAGGATATTCGTCAATACCTGTATTAGATTTGAAATATCGACTTCAAGGGTTACTCAGTATGAAAATGATTACAGAGGCGATTTTAGGGCTCGATCATATTGAATATGAAAAATTACCTGATATAAAAGTTGATTCGATAATGGATAAAAATATAGCTGTTATCAAACTGACGGATACATTTCAACGTGCATTAGATTTAGTCATTAATCATGCCTTTTTATGTGCAGTGGACGAAGAAGGTACGTTCGCAGGGATTTTAACGAGACGTGTTATATTAAAGCAGTTAAAAAAATATATTTATCAAACAGAAAAGTAGTTTAAGAGGGGACTCGGATGTAAATCATGAGGCCCCCTTTGCCTGTAATGGAGGTCTAGGTAATTGATGGCAACGGAAGCAGAAATATTGAAAATATTAGCTGAGGAACGTAATATGCGGAAAGCAGCTGAGCGGTTGTTTTTATCGCAGCCAGCGCTCTCACAACGGTTGCAATCGATTGAAAAAGAATGGGGTGCACAGCTTTTTATTCGTTCACAGAAGGGACTAACAGCGACACCAGCTGGTGAGCTAGTTATCGCTTATGCGATCGAGATGCTTGCTAAAAAAGAAGAAATTTTTGAAACGATTCAATCTTTAACAACAAAAGTCAACGGTACACTTAAAATTGCTTGCGCTTCAATTGTCGGACAAAACTGGCTTCCGAAAATATTAAAGGATTTTGTATCGAAATATCCTGAAGCAAAAATCTCGCTTATGACTGGTTGGAGCTCGGAAATTGTCAAGGCCTTGTATGAGGGAGAGGCGCATATTGGTATTGTACGTGGACAGGTCGACTGGAAGGGGGAAAAGATTCACCTTTTCCGTGATACTCTTTACTTAGTAGATCAAGAATTGAAAACCATTGAAGATGTGCTAACGACAGATCGCCCATTCATCCAATTTAAAAGTGATTCGAATTATTATCAGGAAATTCAACAATGGTGGCAACGACATTTTGCATCGAATCCGAGACGACAAATCTTGGTTGATCAGATTGAGACTTGTAAGCAAATGGCATTGAATGGAATCGGTTATGCCATTCTCCCTTCCATCACATTAAATGAGCATGATGGTATCAATAAAATTGCGCTGACTAACAATGAAAAAGAATTTGGTTTAACGCGAGATACATGGTTAATAGGCTATGAATCTTCTTTTGAGTTACGTCAAGTACAGGCTTTTGTAGAAGTCGTACAAGATCATGCGCGTTGCCTGTTTGATTATACAAAATAGAACATAGTTGAACAAAAAAAGAGGGGTAGTCCCAAGGTGATTTATGCATCACATTTGGGATTGCCCTTTTTTGTCTACCTATCTAAATCTTAAGAGTTTATGAATATTCATGAAGATATCATAAGAAATGGAACAAAATGCAATTTAAATCGTATAATTATGTAATCATCTATATGTTAAGTAAAAAAGGGGTTGAGCTTTTGAAAAAAACGAAGATCACGGCACTTATTCTACTATTAATGTTTGTTATGAGCTTTATGCTTCCTGTTTCACAGGCGACCGCCGCACCGACTTTAGAAGTGCAGGCGAAAGCTGGAATGGTAGGAAAAGCAAAATATCAATCTGTAGTGCCATTACAAGTAACAATAAAAAATAATGGTGCAGATTTTTCGGGGGACATGGCAATTAATGCCTCAAGTTCCTATGAGGCTGCATCGGCACTTGTACTGCCTCTAGATATAGCAGCAGGTGAAGAAAAAACTGTTGAGTTATATTTGGATGGACTAGCAGACTATAGTTATTCAGATGCGGATTTGTTTGCCTTTTATGAGGGGAGCATTGAAAAAGGGAAAAAAGTTGCCTATAAAGGAACAAAACGTTTACAAGCAAACTTTTTAGATCCATCAGCAATATTTGTCTATACGTTAACGGAGAAAAGCGATCGCTTATCTGCTTATTTGCGCTTATCGCAATTTATTCCATCAAGTAATGTGGAAGTTTTTAATTTGAATCAAATAAAAGATTTTACTTTGCCAGAGGATGCACAGGGCTACGCGATGGCAAATATTATTGCCGTCGATGAAATTTCCATTGTGGATTTATCTCAAAATCAACAAGAAGCTCTACTGAAATGGGTACAGGATGGAGGTACTTTACTTCTTGGTGCTTCTGATCAAGTAAATACAACAGCGGGCATTTTTAAAGATTATTTACCGCTTACTTTATCACAACAAATGCAGACGATTTCAGCAAATAGTTTAACAAAATTATCTGGCGGAGGTATTTTTACTAAGGATATTTCCGTCTATACAGCAACGGATAATGAAGGAAGCGTTCCTGTTTTAAAAGATAATGATACAACGCTAGCTGCAAAGAAAAAGCTAGGTAGTGGGGAAATTGTGCAAACAACGTTTTCGTTAGGGGATGAGCCTTTAGCTTCAATGGATGGATACTTAGCATTAACTGCAAACATGTTAAATATTCAAAGTTTGTCTCAACAAGGTATAATGCAAGGTCAATCAACAATGGATCAGATTTCTTATGAGCTACGTACCATAAATGAACTATTCCCATCATTCGAAGTGTCCGTCAGCTACATGTTAATCGTCATCGTTCTCTATATTTTAATTATCGGACCTATTTTGTATTTTGTCTTGAAAAAGATGGATAAGCGTGAACATGCATGGTGGTTAATACCGGCCATTTCAGTTGCATTATCTATTGCGCTCTTTATTTTCGGCGCTAAAGATCGTATTGTTCAGCCACAAGCACAGCAATCAGCTTTTTATAAAGTAAATGAGGATAGTAGTGTAAACGGCTACTATGTAGAATCGATTTTAACAAATCGTAGCGGTGATTTTGTTGTAGAGGCAGATAAAGATACAACTGCACTGGCATTACGTAGAAATAATAATTTTACTGGAACAATGGGCGATTTACATGAAACATCGTATATTAAGGAACATGCTAATGGTTCAACATTAACATTACGCAATTTAAGTTATTGGTCTGTTCAATCATTTGCAGGAAAAACAACTGCAAAAAACATCGGTAAGATGGATATCGATATTACGTTAAAAAATGAAAAACTTTCCGGGTCCATTAAGAATAATTTCCCGTTCAAGTTGAAAGATGTAACGTTAATCTCGGGTATTAAGGAAGTAAAGCTTGGTGATATAGAGCCGAACGGAACACTAAAGGTAGACAAAGAACTGAAGTCAACGGTCCTGCAAAAGCCGTCTTCGTTTAATAGTTACAATTATAATTACCCAACGAAGAAAGAAGATGTAGACCCACTACGTATCGAGCGCATGAAAACGTTCGCACTACCGCTTGCAGAAAGTGACAAGCAACCTGTAATTACGGCTTGGGCAGAGCAAGCAATTGTTGGCGTAGAGCTTGAAACAAGTGCTAACATGTCACCTATCTCTTATTTCATCCAGCCATTTGAAGGAAAAGTAAATCTGTCAGGTCCATTTACCATGAAACGTACCAACTTTACTTATACAGTGAGTCCGCAATCAGCGAATGCCTATTATGAAAAAATAGACGAGCAACTAAATAACTGGTATCTATCAGATGGTTTATTTGAAGTCACGATGGCTTTGCCAGATAATTTTATGGCATCCGTTCAATCATTAAATGAACTTGTTATTTCAAATAAGGACGTGAAGCGCATGCAGCTTTCCATTTGGAATAATGAAACGAGCATCTTTGAGCCACTAGTAGATACAAAGCAAGCATTTACAGAAAATATTACCCAATACTTAAATGAAAATGATGAACTACTTGTACAAATTAAATTTGGACCAGATCAAACTGGCGAACAGACAAAATTACCAGATATAGAGCTGAAAGGAGTGGCGAAGGAATGATTGAAATTCGTGATTTAACCAAAAGATATGGCTCCTTTACAGCGTTAGACCATTTAAACCTATCACTTGAGGAGGGGGTTGTGTTCGGCTTTGTTGGAGCCAATGGTGCTGGTAAATCGACAACATTTTCGATTTTAGCAACATTACTATCTCCGACTTCTGGCGATGCCCTTATCAACGGCAAAAGCGTCATCAAGGAACCAAAGGAAGTACGCAAGCAAATCGGCTATATGCCAGATTTCTTTGGTGTTTATGATCAGCTAAAAGTAGATGAATATTTAGATTTTTATGGTGCTAGTTATGGCATTGGTGCGACGGAACGGAAAGTGTTAATTCCACAGCTGTTAGAGCTTGTAAATTTAACAAATAAGCGTTTTGATTATGTAGATTTACTATCACGAGGCATGAAGCAACGGTTATGTCTTGCTCGCGCCTTAATCCACGATCCGAAAGTATTGATTTTGGATGAGCCAGCTTCTGGACTTGACCCGCGTGCGCGCGTAGAGATGCGTGATATTTTAAGAAATTTAAAATCCATGGGGAAAACCATTCTAATCTCCTCACATATATTGCCTGAACTGGCGGAAATGTGTGATGAAATTGGTGTTATAGATAATGGAAAACTAATTGCCCATGGCAATGTTGCAACGATTCAAGCGCAATTGCAAGGGGAAAAGCGCATTGTTATAAAAGTAGTAGAGCGTTTAAACGAGGTACGTGCATTTTTAGAAGAAGATCCACTTATTTCATCCATTGATGTTATGGACAATCGCTTAGAGATAGCCTTTAATTACCGAGGAACAGATGCGGAACAAGTAACACTTCTCAAAAAAGCAATACTGAAAGACTTACCAATTTATGCACTAAGTGAAGAAGAAAAGGATTTAGAAGATGTCTTTATGGCGATTACGAAGGGAGCGGACAATCATTGATGGAGCGATTTTATAATCCGGTACTCGTAAAAGAATTGAAGTTACGCTTTCGTTCTTTTAAAAGCTTTTCAGGCTTAATGTTTTATTTAGCGGTTATTTGTATTTTTATCGCAGGTTTTTTACTACTGACGACTGAATTTACAGGAAAGGGCTTCTTTAGACCCGATACGAGTTTTATGATGTTTGCTGTGTTAACGATTTTACAAATGGCGTTGGTTCTATTTATCACTCCAAGTTTAACAGCGGGTGCTATTAGTAGTGAACGCGAAAAGCAAACTTTAAATATTTTACTAACAACAACACAAAGTTCCACACAAATTGTGATTGGGAAATTATTTTCTTCGGTGGCATTTTTAGTATTAATGCTAATCGCAGGGCTACCTTTGTATAGTTTAGTATTTTTATTTGGTGGGGTATCACCTTCCCAATTAGTTTCTATATTTTTATTTTATTTAGTAACGGTTATTGCGATTGGTAGTATCGGGGTAATGTTCTCAACAATTACGAAGAAAACAATAGTTGCCATGATTGCTACGTACGGCTCGATTATCTTTTTAGGTGGAATCACAGCGTTTTTCTTCTTTTTAACAATGGCTTTCCATCAAATGGGGAATGCCATAGGGACGGGTACTTCCTATATGACTTACTTCTGGGCATCTATAAACCCAGGAGCATTAATGCTGACACTTATTTCACCAGAAATGGGGGATGCTTTAGCAGAACTTTCAGGTGTTGATTTACCAGTGTGGATTATTTATTTACTAGTTTATATAGTCATTATTGTACTTAGTTTAACAATTGCCATTAAAAAATTACGTGCCAACATGAAAAGCAATCGATGAGGAGGAAACCTTATGGAGCGTCGTAAGCAATTACAAAAATATATTCAGCGTGCAAAAACGAGTTTAACATTCGAAAGAAGTATTCCTATCGCACAGTACGGCTTGTTTTTGGCATTGCTCTCGAGTGCTTCACTCATCCTTGTTTCAAGGTTATTTGTCTGGACATATTACCGTCAAAGCGCATTAGCTGTTTTTATAGTTGGGATAGTTGCAACAATCGTCTTTGTGTGGTGGAAGCGCGTGAGAGAGAAAGAGGCATTACACACACTCGATCAATATTTTTCACATAATGAACTTGTTACAGCTTTGTCATTTAAAGAAGACGAAGATCCATTGGTTCAATCACTACTTGCAAAAGCAGTCCAAAAGGCAGAAAAAGCGTTCTCGGAATTTAAAGCAAGAAAGAAAGCGCTGTTTCGACCAAAGGCATTCATTGGACTATTTGCAACAAGTATCATGTTAGCGGTGCTCTATATGTTCCCGGCTACTACGCAAATTGAAGCCATTGAGGTAGAAAAAGAAAAGGCAGTCATTGAGGACATAAAAAAAGAAGTTGCTAAGTTAGAAAAAAAGGCAGAAACAAAAGAAGTGAAAGAGCAGTTAAAAGAATTACAAAACACATTAAAAGAGGCAGATACAGCTGAAGAGGCATTACGTGAAGTCGTGAAAAAGCAGAAAGAACTTGCGTTAAAGGAACAGCAATTGAAGGATAAGCAAACAGCAAGTAAAGAAGGTGCTGCTGAAGGTCAAGGCTTATCGAAGGAAGAAGTCGAACAGTTAAAAGAGCTTGCTCAAATGCAGCAGAACCTAACGCAAAATGCGAATGCTACTCAAACAGCAATGAGCAAGCTGGGTAAGCCTGCAAGTAATTCATTACAAAATGCTATTGCAAGTGCTAATAGCGCAAACAACAATCAACAAAACAGTAGTAATGCCAATCAAAATCAATCGGGCAATTCACAACCAAGCAGTCAACAAGGTCAAGCAGGACAAAATAATGCCAAAAATGGCTCGCAACAGGCAAGCGGGAATGGTCAGGCGCAAGGCTCTCAACAAAGCAATCAACAAGGACAAGGTAATGGTCAAGGCAATGGACAGGGTCAAGGTCAGGGTCAGGGTCAGGGTCAAGGAAATGGTTCTGGATCAGGTTCTGGCTCTGGCCAGGGTTCTGGGTCAGGTGGGAAAGGTGCAGGATCAGGCCAAGGCAGTCGTGATTTATTAACGACACCAAATAGAATTGGAGGCTCTAGTGAAACATCTGTAGATGGTGGAGCATTAGGAGACGGCTCGCATGTTTCAGAACAACAAGGAAATGGCCCTATTACAAAGGGATCGATTCGACCATATGATGAAGCTATAGGCGCTTATAAAGACAGTTTTTTAGAAAGCTCAGAGCGTTTGCAATTACCAAAAGATTTACAAAATGTCGTGCAATCTTATTTCACGTCAATTGAGTCGCAGTAGGAGGAAGAGAAATGGCATTTACAGAACAACAGTATGTTGAGATGAGTAAAAATTTACAACAAGTAAAAGAAGAAATCCATCGTTTTATAGTTGGTCAAGAGGAAACGATTGATTATACATTATACGCAGTTCTTGCAGACGGTCATGCACTGCTAGAGGGATTACCAGGATTAGGGAAAACAATGCTGATTCGCACAATTTCAGAGGTGCTTGATTTATCCTTCTCACGTATTCAATTTACGCCAGATTTAATGCCTGCGGATATTACAGGGACGAGTATGATTGAGCGAACAGCAGATGGCAAACAGCAGTTTACTTTCCAAGCGGGGCCAATTTTTAGTCAAATGGTATTAGCAGATGAAATTAACCGAGCAACTCCGAAAACACAAAGTGCCCTGCTTGAGGCAATGGGTGAAAAGACCGTAACAATTTTAGGGGATACGAAAAAAATGGCTAAACCATTCTTCGTCCTAGCTACTCAAAACCCAATTGAAATGGAGGGAACATATCCATTACCAGAGGCACAAATGGACCGTTTCCTTTGCAAAATCCTCGTTCCATATCCAGAGAAAAGTGAACTTATGGAGATTATGAAGCGAACAACTGGGGCGCAGGAAATCAGCCTGCAAAAAATAATGGACACAGAAGGACTCCTGCTGGCACAACAAATGGTGAAGGAAGTACTTGTAGCAGATGAAATGCTTGAATTTGCAGCGGACCTTGTTGTGGCAACACATCCTGAACGAGAGGGTGCGATAGATGAAGTGAAGCAATATGCCATGTATGGTAGTGGTCCTCGTGGCTTACAAAGTTTAATAAGGCTTGCAAAAGCAAGAGCACTGATGAATGGACGCTTCCATGTATCAGTTGCGGATATTAAATCCGTAGCGAAGCCTGTACTGCGTCATCGTATGCTGCTGAACTATGAAGGGGAGGCTTCAGGTAAAACAGCAGATGATGTGATTGACATTATTTTAGAAAAAGTACAGCAAGGCATTAGTCGATGACTCAGAAAATATTATTGCCCGAAGATTGGTTAGCGAAAATTAGTCGCTTCCAAGTGGCGACGGCCTCCAAATTGCGTGGACAACATAAGGGCTCGCACCGTTCGCAACGTTTCGGGGCATCGCTCGATTTCTCAGATTTTCGTGAATATCACTTAGGTGATGACGTAAGACAGGTGGATTGGAACGTCTTTGCAAGAACCAATAAATATTTCATTAAACGTTTCTTAGATGAACAAGAGATGCGTGTGCACATTTTATTAGACGCCACAAAATCAATGAATGAGCAAGCAAAATGGACTTTTGCTCGACAAATTGTAGCGTCACTTGGCTTAATGGTGCTTGGCCGTGATGATCGATTATCATTTTCGTTTGTACAACATGACGTCAAGCCACCGTTTCGTCGTAAAGGTGCCATGTATCGCCGTGCCTTTTTACAAGTAGTGACCGATCTTGAAGAAGCGACCTATACAAGTAGCTTTGCACAGGGAGCGTTAAAAGCAATGCCTAAAGATAGTACGGTGCTATTTATCGTGACAGACGGTCTAGAACCAATCGAAGAATGGGAACAGCTGTTGAAAAGATTGCCACGTTTTGCAGGGGATGTACGCATTCTACAAATCATCACGCAGGAAGAACTATCCCCCAATTATAGTGGTGATGTTCGTTTACTTGACCGTGAAACGGGCAGTGATGTCAATGTGACGATGTCATCAAAGGTACTTGATACGTATGAGGCAAGAAGACGTTTACACGAAGAAGAGCTTGAGGCCATTTGTCGACGCTTCGGCGTACGAAAATTACAACTCAAGGTGGAAGATGGACTTCAACATGCCGTTTTTCAACAATTATTAAAAGCACATTGGATTAGGTGAGGTGAGCTGTATTGGGCTTTAGTCAAATACTTTTTAGCTGGACGGCCATCATCCCGGTCATTGTCCTACTATATTATTTCTTTCGAAAAAAATATACCGATCAAACCGTGTCCTCAACACTCTTTTGGTCGGAAATTATGCAGGAGACACGTGTATCCCCATACTTAAAGCATTTACAGAAAAATGCATTGCTCTATTTGCAATTGTTAGCACTGCTGTTACTTGTACTCGCGTTGATGAATCCATATTTTAAAAAGTCAACGATTGCTGGTGCACAAACAATATTCATCGTTGATACGTCCGCGACGATGTTAGCTGGAAAAGAGCAATCAACATTTGATGCACATAAAAAGGAAATGTTGTCGTTAGTGAATCAACTTGATGGAAGACCAGTAACACTTATTACGACTGGCAATACGCCACAGGCTGTTTTACAGCAAGAAACAAATCCCAAAGATATTGAGAAAGCCGTCCAGGATTTGCAAGTGACATATGAAACCGCACAAATGAATAAAGCACTTGATGTGGCGCAAGCTTTTGTCGGTGACACACCGACATCAATTTATGTCTTTACAGATACACTCGACAAGAAGCAATTACCAATGGAAAAAGATTCGGTGAAATGGATTGTACAGGGGTCTGCGAAGGATTTAACGAATATAGCCATCACAAAATTTGCTGCTACAACAGACGGGAAGGCAACAATGGCACTTGTACAGTTGCAAAATGATACGGACAAGGAACACAATCTGACACTTACGCTACAAAATGCTGAGGATGAGGACGTTATAACGGAGAAGATAACATTGCCAGCAAACGAAGCTGTAACTAAAACATTTAAAGATTTACCATTAGCGGATTCGATGACGGCTATCATTGATGGACAGGATGATTATGCGATTGATAATACGCAGTCAGTATTGTTACAAACAGCCACTTCTAAAGTAGTAGTCGATCAAAGTATGCATCAGCTTATTCAAAAGGGATTCCAAACAATAAATAGCAGCGTGAAAATTGTTCCGTCCTTACAGCTGGTAGAGAATCAAGATGCGACCGTGGTGACAAATCAAACAGCACTCCTGGAAGATATGAACAAGCCGATTGTATTATTTGGGCGAGATGATATTGAAAAAATTGACATGAGTGGTGTGGTGAAAGCAACGAATGACGCTTTATTTGCATTCAGTGACTTAAATGATATTTATGTAAGTGCCATTTATCCTGCGTTTGATGGCTATAAAACAATTGCCACTGTTGGAGATAAACCATTTATTCAACGCTCACCACAAGGAGATATTATTGTACTGGCCGATATTGCTGATACAGATTGGCCATTACACCCATCATTCCCGTTATTCTTATGGAGTGCCCAACAACAATTATCTGAAGCAATTGGTTCACTTGGGATTTTCACACCAAATGAGCAGCGTTCAGTTGCTTTAGCGCAAGGAGAGTGGAGTGTTTATTCACAGGATGATGAGTTTTTATCAACAATCACCAATGGGTTATTAACAGCACCCATGAAACCAGGTGTTTACACAGCACGCGCAAATAGTGAGGAAAAACGCCTCATCGTGCAACTCCAAGCACAAGAACGTGTCATAGAAAAAGGCACAAGTTATACGCTTGGAGAATTACAAGAAAATGGCAAGGAAGAAGTATCAAAGACTTCATTTGTACCTTGGCTCATACTCATTATCTTAGTATTACTTGTGACAGAGTGGGAGGTGCAACGACGTCGTGGATTTACGAATTGATACGCCATTAGCCTTATTGTTATTACTGCCATTGTTTGCGTATTTTGTATGGACATATTGGCGCGCACGTCAACGTCTGAAAAACAGCCATCTCATTGTACTTGGTATTCGTATGGTAGCAATATGTTGTTTAGTCTTTGCTCTCGCAGCACCATATATTTTATTACCAATTAAAGAAGAACAGATACTGTATTTAGTCGATCGCTCTGCGTCCATGAAGGGCACAGAATTAGAAATGGTTAGTTTTATAGAGGAAAGTTTACAGTCGAAGAAGGATGAACAACTTGCAGGGATTTATTCTTATTCTTCGACATTACAAACAGAAACGATTTTATCTAATTCATTGAAGGAAGTACCTAAATTTACAGCTATGAAAGACACGGATCAAACAAATATTGAGCAAAGTCTTCAACTAGCTACTGGTATTGTCAATCCGAAAAAAGCTACAAGGCTGGTCTTATTAACAGACGCCAATGAAACACAAGGTGATGCATTGGCGTTTGCTACCAAATTAAAAGGCTCCAATATTAGTGTAGATGTTGTGCCATTCAGTCAGGCTGTTGCTAATGATGTATCGCTAAAAAGCTTTGTGACACCCCAGGTTGCTTATGTAGGAGAACAACAGCAACTTGTCACTGAAGTGAATGCAACAGCAGCAGGTCAAGGCGAATTATTGCTGTACGAAAATGATGCCCTCATTCATCGAGAGGCAGTGGCACTTGCAGAAGGATCGAATGTATTTACGTATAAGTATACGGCAACAGCAGAAGGATTAGTCAAATACGAGGCACTTGTTCAAGTAGACCAAGATGCCATATTTGAAAATAATAAATTAACGAGTGTCACGATGGTACAAAGTGAGCCTCACTTACTGATAGTGAACGGTTATGACACAGCATCACCTATTGCTGGGGCATTGGGGACGAAGTCAATTTCCTATGATGTGGTAGATGCAAGCAGTTTGCCAAATGAGCTATCAAGTTATTTACAATATAATGCGATAATTTTTGATAATGTTCCAGGGCATTTAGTTGGTGAGGCAAAGATGGGCGTTATTGAGCAAGCAGTGAAAAATTTCGGTGTCGGCTTTACGATGGTCGGCGGTGAAAATAGCTTCGGCTTGGGTGGCTATTTTAAAACACCAATCGAAACATTGTTACCTGTGGAAATGGAGATTAAAGGCAAGGAACAATTGCCGTCTTTAGGTCTTGTTATCGTGCTCGACCGTTCGGGAAGTATGCAGGGTACAAAGTTAGAACTTGCTAAGGAAGCGGCAGCACGTTCAGTTGAGATGCTTCGTGACGAGGATACGCTTGGCTTTATTGCCTTTGATGATCGTCCTTGGGAAATTATCGAAACCGGACCGCTTGGCAATAAAGAAGAAGCAGTCGATACGATTTTATCAGTGACTCCTGGTGGGGGTACGGAAATATATAACTCGCTTGCAAAGGCATATGAAAATTTGGCCGATCAGAAACTGCAACGTAAGCATATTATTTTATTAACTGACGGACAGTCACAACCAGGGAATTATGAGGATTTAATTGCAACTGGGAAAGACAATGGGGTTACACTATCTACAGTTGCGATTGGACAAGATGCAGATGGCAATTTACTTCAATCTTTAAGCGAAATGGGTAGCGGACGTTTCTATGACGTTATTGATGAACAGATGATACCTTCAATATTATCACGTGAGACAGCAATGATTTCACGTACGTATATTGAAGACAATCCTTTCTACCCAACAATTTATAATGCATCGGGCTGGAATGCATTATTTGCAAATGGTGTGCCACAAATGAATGCATATATTGGCACAACAGCGAAGCAGGGTGCTTCTGTTATTGCAGAAAGCGAGAAAGAAGACCCAGTTATTGCACAGTGGCAATATGGTCTTGGAAAAACGTTCGCTTTCACATCAGACTCTACAGGAAAATGGACAGGAGACTGGGCAAGATGGCAGGATTGGGGTACATTTTGGCAAACGATGATTTCGCAAATGTTACCAAGCTATAATGATGTTGCATATGATGTACGTCTGGATACAGATGGCTCCTTTGTTATTACAGATCCAACAAATGAAGCTGCGTTTTTAGATATTGTCGCTGTCAATGAAGCAGGTGAAGAGCTAGAGATGCAACTCGAAACGTTATCTGCTTCGCAAGTTCGTGCGATTGTACAGGCAGAACCAGGACTTATTTTCTTCCGAATAGCCGATGAAGAGCAGGCGATTTATCAGGCTGGATTAAGTGTACCGTATAGTGCCGAGTATGAATTACGTCCAGTAAATGAAAAACTAGTGGAAGAACTTACAAAGCAAACTGGTGGCAATGTGTTAGAGGAACCGCAGGAAGTGTTCCGCGATTTCACACAACAAGGGGCAGAGCGCCAAAATATTGCAACCTGGCTGCTACTAGCAGGGATGTTCCTATTCTTCATAGATATTACAATCCGACGTTTTGGCTGGAACTTCTTATCAAAAACGAAACGGAAAGTGCCAAGTGTGGAGGATGCACAAGCGCAGGTAGAAGATACAAACGTAGCGCAGCTGTTAAAAGGTATGAAGAAACGCCAATAAAATTTAATGTTCTATATTGAAATGCAGTGCAAAAGGTATGATTATTTTGCACTGTATTTTTTTGTTTAAAGAAATCGATAAAATTCTTCCTAATAAAGTGTCATGTTAAAGCTTTTGACAAGTACCGTTTTGCGTAGATTGCTGGCAACGACAATTCCTAGGACTGCCCCAATAACACTTGATGTTAAAAAAGCAGGCATGAAAAACAATGCTGTAACAGATGAACCCATTAAAAGATGTGCGTAAGGTACTGCTACGAGAGAAGCAAGAAGACCTGTGCCAAACATTTCACCAACACCTGCGAGCCACACCTTATTACTATATTTATAGGCAAGAGCTGCACACAATGCCCCGATGATACTACCTGGAATAGCTAATAGAGAACCTGTTCCTGTAAAAATCCGAATAAGGGCTGTGACAAAGGCAATGATAACGGTAGGTAGGGGGCCTAGTAAAATGGCTCCTATAACATTAATGGCATGTTGTACAGGATAGGCACGTGCAATTCCTGTTGGAATCGACACAAAAGCAGAGCCTGCTACAGCAATGGCAACTAATAATGCCATGATGGTTAATTTTCGAATTGGCATATTTTACACTCCTTTTTGGTAAATAGCTCTAACCACAAATAGAACCTGATATAACGTAGATAGATTACGAGAAATCGCTGATAGCATGTAAAGAATCGCTGATAGAACACCAAGAAACGCTGATAGAACGCAAAAAATCGCTGATAGCATATAGGAAATCGCTGATAACCCACAGGACATCACTTCAAGCGGCATCTGTTGAAAATGCCACAAAAAAGCCGCTTCCTCATAACGAAAGGAAGCGGCCTTGCATTTACATAGTTAAAAAGCAAGTGTCGCCACTTCCCTACGCTAGTGCGAACTAGATCAGGTTCAAAGGGTCCGTGTATATATACACGTCTCAGTCTTAGAAAGACACCCCTAGTGGTTTTGAAACGATTAAATTTTTTGAAATATATGTTTTCCCATCTAGGACTAGCCATACACGTCGCACGCTTAAAGTCACTTTGCACAAGCGCTGTCCACCTAATAATGTAACATACTACTAAAAGTAGTCAATAAATTTCCACACTATTTAGAATCAGGTTGCATAAGATGTGGAGCTTTTTTCAATGTCCAGATGAGGGCAAGGAAGAAGCAGGCCATTAAAATAATAGCCCCAAAAATATAAGGACTGTTCATATTCCAATCGAATAATATACCTGCTAAAGCAGGACCAATCATATTACCCAAACTCATATATGCATTATTAAGACCAGCGGCAAAACCTTGTTCGTTTTCAGCAAGTTTAGAAATGAGCGTGTTGACAGCTGGTCGAATCAATGTCGTCGCTGTTGAGAAAATCGTTGCTACAACTAATATAAGTGCAAAGCCAGATACAAATAAAATTAAGTAAATAGAAACGGCTGCAATAAATAAATTGACTAACACAACTTTCATTTCACCATAACGATTAAAAAGAGGTGTAATAATAAACATTTGTACAACAACACCAAAAGCACCACCAACAACCAATAAAATGGCAATATCAGTAGGTGTGTAGTTAAATTTGTTTGTGACAAATAATGATAATGTCGTTTGGAAATTAGCGATTCCGAACGAGAATACAAGCATAATGATGAGCATTACAAAGTAAGGCATTTGGACAGAGCGTACCATTTGCTTCGCAAGATTGTCTTGCTTTTGTGCCTTTTGTGATGTGCTTGGTTTTGTAGAAGGTAAAAGAAAGAATGATAGAATAGCTGCTAATATAGCTGCAGATCCAGCTGTATAGAATGGGAAGTGCAGACTAACCTTCGATAAAAAGCCACCTATACCAGGACCAATCATAAAGCCAAGAGACATAGCTGCCCCTAACATACCCATTCCCTTGCCTCGTTCCTCATATGTTGTAACATCCGCTACAAAAGCCATAATTGGAGGTGCAATGAAGGCAGAACCTAAACCTCCAAAGAAACGCGCGAGGAAGAGCATCCAAACATCCGTTGAAAGCCCAAATGAAATCTGTGCAAGACCAGTTACTATGAGGCCAAAAATAATTAAATTTTTTCGTCCATACTGATCGGATAGGTTCCCAGCAATTGGAGAAAATACAAATTGTGCCAAGGCGAACGTTGCGATAAGCATGCCAAGAACTTGTCCTGCAGCCCCAAATATTTTTAAATACTCAGGCATAACAGGAATAATAATTCCAATACTCCCCATTGCGATAAACATATTAAACATTAAAATATACAAAGCCGCCTTATTCGACTTCTGCTGGGTCATCCATAGCCCCCCTTTTTTTCTAATCAAATATACTACAGTCTATCATAAAGAAATGAGGCTTGGCTATTAGATTAAAGTATGAGAAGCTCGCCAAATGAAATTTGAAGTATATTGAGAAAATAATACATTATGCTACTTTTTCTACTGTAGTTCTATGAGTAAATCCCGCAAAAGAATGCGGGATTTACTTTTTTATTGGTATTGGATTAGGGGTTACAACGTTGATAGATATGTTAATCTTTTTATGTCGATGATTATTACAATTTTTGTAATAATAGTAAATTATCGTAGTTGGCTTTTGCTAAGAGTCAACCTTAAGAAGGCTTTATGGCTTCTATTAAAGATAATAAAAGAGGAGGACATGTATTATGGTATCGATTCAAACAGCTATGGAAAATTTAAAGGAATTAGGATTTAATCCTGTAACAACAGCAATTGGGGCAACGCAACAATTATTTCATTGGGATGAAGCAAAGGTCAATGAACTAAAAGGATATTTAATTGCTCAAAATTTTCAACATCATTACGAAAACAATAAGTTTTATCGAATGCTTTGTGAAGATAGTGGAGTTACGCCTGCCGATGTTCAGACTTTAGATGATATACAAAAAATACCATTAATTCCGGTGACAAGCTTTAAAAGACCTGACTCACATTTACTTTTGTCAACCTCTTTAGAAAATATTGAATTTGAAATGCGTAGTACTGGAACAAGTGGCATACCAAGTATATCTAGAAGAGATGCTGAAACATTAAACAATTGTGTCTTTAGTATATATGCGATGTATAGAGAAATGTTTGCCTTTTCTAGAGGAGCTGGTCTCTTCTTATTCCCATCTCCAGAAGAAATGCCAGAAATGGGCATGGTCAAGGTGTTAAATATGCTGTCAGGTTTATTTGATGCAACGAGATGTCTTGTTAAAAGAGCGTCGTTTAAACCTAAGGAGGCAATTGAAACATTAGAAAAATGGCAAAATATTCATACGCGTCACATTATTGGACCGCCATTTTTAATTTATAAATTAGTAAATTACCTAAAAACAAATAATATTCATTTAAAACTAGATAATAAGACGATGATTATTAATTTAGGAGGTTGGAAAAGATTCTCCGGTATGGAAATTCCTCGTGAACAATACAATAAAGAATGTGCTGAATACTTAGGTATCCCAGAAGAAAATGTTAGAGATATGTATGGATTAGTTGAATCAAATATTTTAGCCATTGAGTGCGAGAAACAATCGAAGCATGTGCCGCCTTGGGTTCACTTTTCTTTAAGAAATCCAAAAAATTTAGCTGAAGAAGTACCGCAAGGAAAAAGAGGGGTCTTAGCCATATTTGATCCTACTTCACTTTCATATCCAGGATTTATTCAAACAGAGGATCTAGTGTATTTAAAGAAAGAAAATACATGCGAATGTGGAAGAAACGGCCAAAAAGTTGTTTATCTATCAAGAGTAGCAGGAGCAGAAATTGGCTGTTGTGCTATTAATTTAGAGAAGCATATGGATGCGGCTGAAGAAAAAAATCAAATGACAGAAGTATAAGAGAGGAATCTAATATGTACAATTCTATCATTGTTGATTATTTCAGCAAACCTAGACATTCAGGAGATATGATTGATGCAAATAGAGAATTGAAAATTGGTAATTCTGTTTGTGGAGATACGATTTTTATGAAAATTAAAGTAATGGATGGAAAGGTAGTAGATGCAAAATATAAGGCATACGGATGTGCTACGTCGTTGGCAACGGCTGATATTTTTGCAGATTATATTATCGGTAAATCCATAGCTGAAATAGGTCAACTGTTAACGCATGAAATTGATCGTATGCTTGGAGATCTAGAACCTCCACAAATGCATTGTTTAAATATTCTACATGATTTATTTGAGCAAATACTTAGTGAAGCATAGGAGGTTTTTTATGTTAGGGAAGTATTTTGACTATAATGCCACTACCCCTCTTCGTGAGGAAGTGGCTTCAATTTTGATAGATAATTTATTGATATTTGGTAATCCCTCAAGCACACATTCTTTTGGTCAATTAGCAAAAGAAAAAATAGAGGAGGGGCGTTCACAAGTAGCTGCATTAATTAACGCAGATTGCTCAGAAATTTTATTTACTTCTGGCGGTACAGAGTCAATCAATACTGCTTTAAAAGGATTTTTCTTTGCCTGTGATAAGCGACCATTTCATATCATCACCTCTAAAATCGAACATTCGGCGACCTTAGAGCTGTGTCATTATTTAGCTTCACTTGGTGCAGAAATTACCTATTTACCTGTAGATGCTAATGGATTTATCGCTTTAGAAGATTTAGAGAATGCTATCAATGAACATACTGCATTAATTTCGATCATGTACGCGAATAATGAAATTGGTACCATTCAACCAATTAAAGAGATGGCGAAATGTGTTAAGCAAATAAATAAGGATATTTTCTTTCATGTAGATGCTGTACAAGCGCTTGGGAAAATCCCTATAAATGTTCAAGATTTAGAAGTGGATGCGCTATCGCTAGCGGCTCATAAAATATATGGTCCTAAGGGTGCGGGCGCATTGTACTTAAAAAATGGGACCAACCAGTTGGTTCAGCTACTTCATGGTGGTGGGCAAGAAAACGGCCAACGAGGAGGTACTGAAAATCTATTGGGTATCATTGGATTTGGTAAAGCTTGTGCTTTAGCGAGGGAAGACTTATTGCAACATAAACACAATACATTTGCTTTAAGAAACTATTTCTTAGATAAAATAAAAAATGCCATTGAACAAATTGAGATGAATAGTCCGGAAATTGAAGGTGATATCTTACAAAATACCTTTAATATATCCTTTACGAATATTAGAGCAGAAGCCCTGTCGGTTCTTTTAAGTCAATTATATGGAATTGCGGTGTCTATTGGTTCTGCCTGTAGTGCAGAAAAGGCTGAACTCTCCCATGTATTGCTTGCGCTCGGACTATCTGAAGAAAGAATTAAATCTTCTATTCGTATTAGTTTTGGCCTTTATACAGACTATAAAGATATTGATTATCTTGTTGACAGTCTGACAGAAGCTGTCACCCGTCTAAGGAGCATTCTCCCTGTAGGATAGAAAGGAAGAATAAAATGGATAATTTAAAAATGGTGGCACCTGTGCGCTCAAAATTTATGATGGAAGAAATGATAGAGGCGGGTGCAAATGAAATCTATTTTGGCGTCTCTAATCCACTTTTTCAGCAGATGTCTTTTGATAATAAGTTTCAGACAGTAGCTGACTACCCTGCCCACTTTTCGGATTGGGATGATTTAGACGACATTATGGCTATGGCTAAAGCTCATCAAATTAAAGTCATATTTATGGCAAATACCCCTTTCATTCCAAACAGCTTAGAGACAAGTTTTCAAAGCCATGTTTATAGAGCCCTTGAGAAAGGTGTAGATGCTATTACAATTTCTTCTATGCAATCTCTAAATCTTCTAAAGAATGTAGAGAAGAATATTCAAATGATTTCGGGTTCGCAATTAGCGCCAGTCAATAAATATGGGGCAGAAATTTTAACAGAATTAGGTGTAAGACGTATAACGATTTCACAGTCCATGACATTAGAAGAAATTCAGTCACTGCGAAATTTAGATGTAGAACTAATGATTACAGGCAATTTTGGAACAGGTAGCATAGCTAATTATTGTCGCTTATGGGAAAGTCCAAATAATAATGAAATGGGAGAAGGCGTTAGAACACTATATCGATTACTGTCCCCATTGAACAATCAAATAAATCAGCATCATATTTTAGATAGCGCAACGGATTGTAGCTTGTGTAATTTAGAAGATTTAGTCTCGTCTGGTGTGACTGCTATCAAATTTATCGGAAGGGAGGCGCCTAATCCTGTTACATTAGCTATGGTGGTCAATATGTTTAATGAATGGAAAGAAATGGGCGTTTCTGGATTCTCTATAGAACAAAAAATGAAAGTAATGGAGCAGGAGCAGTTAATGTGGATTATGAAATGGGTGCCACGCTTTTGTGAAAAATGCCGATGTAGTTACAAATCAACTGCTATTACAAAAACATACATTTAGGTGGTGCTTATTTGAAAACGCCATTAAAAGAACTACGGATTCACCACGAATATTTATATGAAATAACTGAAGAAATTTTAGGGAACTACCAAGTTGTTTCTTTAGGACATTCAGGGTGCCACTATAAAATGAATGGCATTGAAGAGCAACATATCCTTTATTTATTGGAACGAGATAAACGAGTCAAAATCGAAATGCCTATTTTATTCGAAACAGCTATGAATGAATTTTTTACGAGGATGCAGCGTTTTTTTCATTATGAAATAAATTTAATCATCAATGATTGGGGAACAATGCGTTTTTTAGCACAACAGCAACTGCCGTCAACAGTGTCCTTATCGGTAGGCAGACAATTAGCTTTTAGTTATGGGAACTGCCCATGGTATGAAGATATTTTACAGTACGAAGATCAGACAATTAAAGAGAATTACTTACAATTGAATATTGCAAATCCTGCAATGATAAAGCTACTAAAAGAACATGGTGTGGCAGAAATAGATGCAGATCTAAATGCTTACATGAAAAATTCAGTGAACCTGCTAAGAGATGAAGGGATAAAAGTTAATGGTTTTTTGCATTACCCAATGGTATCCACTTCGAGGTCCTGCCATACACTCAGACTCTATAACGAGCCATTAGGAAATTGCCAGCATTTATGTAATAACGGCATTACGATTGAGCCGAGAGAACGGTGGAATAGATTTGAGGATGTAACAGTAAAGATTTCCAAAGAAAATAGAGAAAAAATGGGTAATTTAATTATTTATGGAAATATCGTTGTCCAGGATATTAAGCGGCACAACGAAAGCATACCGTTTGAAGTGGATTCATTGTGCGACGATGCAAGATTTTCACCAATACTTCTTAAAGAGGAGGCAATAAAATGAGTAACATTCAGGAAAAGAGTTTAACGCAAGATATTTTAACAAAATTGGATGATATTATAGTTGATTTCGTTGCACCAAACGCGGCTCATATTGATAAAGAGAGAGCTTTCCCGAGAGAAAATATTAACGAGATTGGACGAAATGGCTTATTAGGCTTAATAATTCCACAGCAATTGGGCGGATTAGAAGCTCCTCTATCTTTATATAAAGAAACAGTTATCAGGTTAGCTCAAGCTTGTGCTTCCACGGCACTTATCTATGTGCAACATATGTCGGCAGTTTCTATTTTATTATATGGAAAAGATAGTGATTATATAAAAAATATTTTAAGTGAAATTGCACAAGGTCATTGTCTTACAACGATTGCACTGAGTGAAGCGGGTTCAGGCTGCTATTTCTTTTTACCTGTAAGCCAGGTACGTAGCACTGACAACGGCCTTCGCTTAAAAACTAATAAAATTATGGTGACAAGCGCAGGAGAGGCAGATTTGTATGTCATAAACTCCAAAGCAACATTTGCTAAAAATTCTATGCAAAGTAACTTTTTCGCAGTTTCGAGTAATTATGATGGAATTGAAGTAGGTGGCACATGGGAAGGCATGGGACTGAGAGGTAATCAAAGTGCACCGTTAAATATAGATGCGTATTTAAATCCAGAGATGCTTATTGGAGAAGAAGGAGAAGGCTTTAAAATTACGCGTGAAGCATTGCTTCCAATGGGACAGATTGGTATTTCAGCAGTAAATATTGGGATTGCTAAGGCGATTTATAACGAATCAGTAACCTATGTGAAGAAACGCTTTTATACACATATTAATACGAATCTCTCTGACTTCCAAAGTATTCAACAAATGGTAGGGGAAATGAAAGTACTATGTGATCAAGCGGAAACAGCTTTAAATGCCTTTGTGCAACGGATGGAAAACAAGGAAGTAGATATGGTTAGTACATTAGAGGTTAAAGTAATGGCTTGTCAAACAGCACTAAGAGTGGCAGAAATAGGTTTAAAAGTTTGTGGAGGCCATGCTTATTCAGCCAATACACCAATAGAGAGATACATTCGCGATAGTATGGCGGGAACAGTCATGGGACCGACGCCAGATGTGTTAAAAGAATTAATCGGAAAAATTGTATTGGATGTGCCTACGCAGCTGTAGTTGATTCAATATTCCATGTAATGGATGAAAGAGGGTTGAAAATGCCAAATCAAACTGAGCCTAAATATGGAGGTATGAAGCAAGTACTAGCGGTTAGTTTAGGTTTGTTTTTAGTATTTTTAGATAGTACGGTGGTCAATATTTCTCTCCCTAATATAATGAATGATTATCACATTAATTTGAATTTAGCTTCCTGGATAATCAATTCCTTTGTACTGACACTAGCGATATTGTTAATTACTTTAGGGAAAATAGCAGACTTTTTTGGAAGGATTAGAATTTTTTTAGTTGGAGTTATTGTATTTGCGATTAGCTCCCTTTTGTGCGGCATGGCACCTACGGTAGAAGTTTTAATAGCTGCTCGTGTCTTACAGGGAATTGGAGGAGCTATGATTATACCTACTAGTATGATGCTCGTAAGAACTGCTGTGCCACCTGAAAAATTAGGGCTGGCAATGGGCATTTGGGGAGCAGTTGGTGCGCTTGCAGTAGCTATTGGCCCAAGTCTTGGGGGAGTTGTAACTGAATTTATAAATTGGCGTTGGATTTTTTATATAAATGTGCCAGTTATCATGATAGCTTTCCCTTTCATCTTAGTAGCTTTTAAAGGAAGTAGAGACGTTAAATCACCATTTAAATTGGATGTACTAGGCGTGATCGTCGTTAGTATTGCGCTTTATTTTTTAACATTTGCCATATTACAGGGTGAAAAACTAGGCTGGACTTCTACAACCATCTATATATATTTCACTATTAGTTTAATTGCCACTCTATTATTTATCTTTATAGAGAAACGGACAAATTTACCTTTAGTTGATTTTACAATATTTAAAAATGAACACTATTTAGGTGGAATTCTTTCGAACTTTTTAGGTGGCATTTTGTTAATGGGAACGTTAATTTTATTGCCAATTTATCTTACTCAGGTGAAGGAGTTTACTACATTACACGCTTCGTTTTTAATTACACCATTATCAGCAGTAATGTTAGTAGTTGCACCAATTGTTGGAAGATTAATTGATAAAATTGGTTATCAGATTCCAATGCTTTTTGGCTATGTATTTACAGTTATAGGTTTTGTGTTCTTATTGAAATTAACACCTGATACAGAATTTTCTATGCTCATTACCATGATGTCTTTACTAGGTACGGGGTTAGGGATCATCATGGTTACAAGTGTAACTGTTTGTACGGTTTCTGTTTCAGAAAAGCATGTGTCTTTAGGGTCAGGTATTTTTGCCACTGCACGAAATCTTGGAGGAGCTCTTGGCGTATCTTTATTTGTATCCATTACACTAAGTTTTCTAAATCAATATGCGAATGATGTTGTTGCAGACGGGGTGGCACGCTTTGAAAATAGCAATATGCCTGATGCTGTAAAAACCATTGCGATTGAGAATCTGCAAGGAAAAAAAGATACGTTATTTGAAGGGGAAAGAAAAGTAGAGAATTTTGTAATTCCTCAGGAAATGCAAAATCAATTTGTTGCAAAGAAATTGGAGGAAACGTTAAAACAAATGCCTCAAGCAGTAGAAGTTAATGCTACTCCAGACATAGAAAAGAAAGTAACTGCGACGGTAAATGTAGAAATAGCAAATATAGAGAAGGAAGTTAATCATATTCAAAATACTATACAGAGTGACGCACAAGGTTATATTGCGGAGGCGATGACGAAAGCATTTTGGTGTGGATTACTTTTAACTTGTATCTTTAGTTTATCATTAATTTTTTTAAGGAAGAAACAAGTAGAAGAAATTCTTTAAGTTTTCGGTAGGGAGAAGTAAATCCCTACCGATTAAAATTGATTTTCGATATGTAGATAGTCATTATTTTATTCGCAATATTTCGATTAACTTTCATACATAATTCAAAGTGAGCAAAAAATAAGGAAAATTTTGAGTAGTAAGATACCATACTTTTGATAGAAAACAATTGTTATAATAGTAAATATATAGAAAAAGTTAAAAGATTGTTGTGGAGGATAACTGAAAAGGGTGAGAAAAGATGGAAAAATATTTGGAACCGACAGCAATGTTAAATTTTAATGATGAAATGTTTCAGCAACTAGTAAAACAACAGGGCTGGGGCAACTTAGATTATGAAGATAGAATCAGGCAGATTTATGATTTTGTCAGAAATGAAATTAAGTTCGGGTATAACCGAGGAGATGATATACCTGCTTCGGAAGTGTTGCAAGATGGCTATGGGCAATGTAATACAAAAAGTACACTGTTAATGGCTTTACTAAGAGCTGTTGGCGTTCCTTGTAGAATTCATGGTTTCTTTATTGATAAAAAGATGCAAAAGGGTGCATTAACTGGTATCACGTACCTATTAGCGCCCAATAAAATTGTCCACGCATGGACAGAGGTGCATGTAAATGATCAATGGATTGCCCTTGAAGGTGTAATTATAGATGATTCTTATTTGGAACAAGTAAAAAATAGACTTTGTAGTTTTAATGATGGTTTTATAGGGTATGGAATTGCTGTTAAAGATAAGGATAATATAAATCTATGTTGGACTGGTGAAAGTGTATTTGTTCAAAGCTTTTCTATAACAGATGATTTAGGAATTTTTAATAACCCGGATGAACTATTTTTGAAGTATAACAATACAGGAAATAAGCTAAAGCGCTTAATGTTTAATAGAAAAAGAAAAAAAATTAATCGAAGATTGGATATATTGAGAGATCAGTGAGTCGTCTTTATTTAAGGAAAAAAATGAGTCTACTTGCTAAGTTGAATGCATGTAGACTCCTATTTCTACACTATATGACATGATGCTAAAATTTTAGATTTATTAGCTTTTCGCGTGCTATGTTCGAGATAGGTAAACCTTCAATGCTATTTATAAATTTACGGTGGTAAATTTTTTCGATTACATTACAATATTGAATAGCTCCACCATGACGTATGATTTTCATAAAATGGACTTTTTCTGAATCTGCTAAATGAGTAAAGTTTTGCTTACTATTATAGTAATTTTTTATAGGGCGAAAATCGTCGTCATCTATGCAAAGATAGTAAAGGACTGGTAAAGTTATTTTTTTTATATGTAAATCACTTATATGGTAATCTGTTAACAAATCGTGCACATCATTGCGGATTTGAGCAATGATACCTAGATAGTTAGAATATGTTTTAATTATATCCAATGTTTTTTCTGAGACATTACCCGCTCCTAATACACAGGCCAATTGCATAAGTGAACCTGATTTCAAGCTAGCCATTTCTAAATATTCTGTTTCAGTAGTGATTCGATTGTAAATATCCTTTTGCTGTCCATTAATGGATTGCAACAATAGGCTATGAATTTGCTGGCTCATGAAATTTCTAACCTCGAAACAACAATCTAATAAAGTAATTTGATTGAACGCAGATAGTAAGAAACCAATAATTATATTTAAATTTTCATCAAAATTGACCTCAGACCAAGGATAAATAGCTGCATCTTTGTCTTGAATATCATCTAAAATGTCTGCTGCTAAAATAATGAGCTCCATAACTACTTGAAGCTCTCTTTTTTCCTTAAAAGTTTGCTGCTCTCTAAAGATGGAATAATGAAGTTCGGTTAGTAGGGCAAAATTAATACTTTGATGAAATTTAAAACTTACATAACTTTGGGCAAGATTTTGCAAGTAGTGATCTGTAAAAGATGTCTCAATTAGCTGATTTGCTATTAGTATTAATTCTTCACGTAATTGAATGTTGTAGCGTGTCTCCATTAAAAAATTCCTCCTTGTACAAAAACGCGTGACTACAGTAATAAAAATTATATTTGACTTTTGTTTAATACTTTTGCAACTGCTTCGGAACGAGAGGTGACACACAACTTTTTATATATTTTTGTTAGATTATATTCAACTGCACGAATACTCATAAAAAGTTCATCTGCAATATCTTTATTGCTGGAACCTTTTGCTAAACTCTCTAATATATCTAGCTCTTTTTGCGAAAACACTTGACGATGATCAGCAGTTAATAAACCTTGTGAAAAGTTTGAAGGTGACGACCGTATCAGCATTTCTCTCGGTACTAATACATAGCCGTTTAACACAGCCTGTATATTCAAAACTAAAACCTGATATGAGGCAGATTTACTTATGATTCCATAAATACCTAGTTCGATTAACGTATTAAATTGAAAGGAGTAGTCAAATCCTGTATAGAAAATGATTTTAGCATCAGCATGCGTTTTTAAGATTTTTTTTGATAATTCAATTCCCGAACAGTTAGGCATATTAATGTCTAGTAAGTAAATATCAAATGATTTTTTTTTAATGGCTTGTATAACCTGTTGACTATCTAACAAATAAGTAATATCAAAATTTGTTACTTCTTCTAGTATATTTTTTGTACCGAGACCAACCATTGGGTGGTCATCTACAATTAATATTTGAGTCATTGTTATCACCTCGGAATTGTTATTAGAATTTGTAATCCCTTATTGACTTGAGAAATAAATTCAATTTCACCATTTAAGATATGAATTCTTTCTTTTATGCCAATAAGGCCAACATGGTTTTCAGTATATTTTTCTATAGAATTGTTCATGCCCACACCATTGTCCTTATAGTCTAAAAATATATAATCTTTATCCTCCCACATCTCCACTGAAACAACAGCGGCTTTAGAATGTTTTTCCGCATTGTTTAGTAGTTCTTGAAGCACCCGATAAATAGAAATAGTTAAATTATGATTATTGGAGTAATTGGAAATATCATAGAATTCGTACTTCAAAATATAACTCACTTTCATTTGCTTTTTTTTACAGAATTCTTCTAACGAAGCTGTAAAGTCTGTATTCATCATAAAATTGGGGCGAAGCTCACTGCAAGTTTCCCTAAGCTGTTTGATAACATCCAATAAACCGTTTTTTACTTTAATTAATGTGGCTAATTCTTCTTCTTGCAAGGTACTTGAATTTTGTATTACCTTATCTAGTTTTTGATACCAAATTGTTTGATCTTGCAAAGCTGAATCGTGTAAATCAGACGCCAGTCTTATTCGTTCTTGTTCACCTAACTGTAATAAAAATCTAGAAAGAGTATGAGATGATTGATGATTAGTAGTATCTCTTTGTTCTATTGTTTTTATAATATTTTTTACTATATTTAAATTTTCATGGACCAATCTTACATACTTGACAATATTAATTAGCCACATTTTTTCGTGCATATTAAAAGTGGTATTATTTCTTTTTTGACTTATCCATAAATAGGTGACAAAGTGTTCAGTTTGATATAGTTCAATTCCTAGATAATTCGGGTTGCCAATTAAAGTATCAGTAGTATTGTTTTTTAGCTTTTTCTTGATGAAATCAGTAAGCTTATTCTCTGAATTATTGTTATTATAATCAATGCTTTGAAATTCTAGTGTTTCATTATTTAACCTTATTAATAGAAGAATTTGTGGCTCTAATATTTCTGTAATTTGATTAAGTAGTAAATTTTCTAAATCGTTTTCGTTCATAACAGAAGGTAATTTTTGAGCAAATTCATTTAAATTTTTTGACAAATAGGAATGATTATATATGAAACTATCTTTTAAATGAAAATCTATTTTTTCTTTTGAAAATAATGTAACAATATTAATAATAAGGATGGCCAAAAATAAAATCATAAAATACAGAACGATATTTTCTGTGTAAAATCTCTCGCTTATTACTAAAATAGTTAAAAGTAAAGTGGGGATAAATGTTAAGAATGTATAATATGGAATCTGTTTTAATATGAAATTTATGTCTATTAAACGGTTAGTTAAGACTATATAAGAATAACCTATAGGAATAATAAATAACGTAAAAGCTGCTACATCATCTTGCAGATAGGGAAGATTAAAAATATATGGTACAGCGTGTAAAAAAATAAATGGGATAAAGGCACATACATGAATTAATATTAACCATTTTAAAAAGACTTCATGATGAGAGCCTTTAGTGGCTAGATAAAAATAAAGTAAGAGCATTATTGAAAAACAAATATTGAGGCAAAAATAGCTTAAAATTAGTATAGTACTGATAACATCGAGAAAATTGTTGAAAGTAAGAGTCATTAATTTTAGAAAAATAACGAACAGACAAATGACACTATTGGTTTTATAAAAAGTTAGCCATTTATTTTTAGTTATGCCTTTTTCCAATAACAACATATGAATGAAAAGTGTAAGGAAAAGGGAACCAAGTGGGAAAAAAACACATATTAAAATACTTGAAACAATATCCCCTCGTCCAGATTCTGTAGAGGCAAAAAAACTAAGAGATACTGATAGAAGAAATCCTGTTAAATAAAAAGCAACTTTACTATTTTGTTGAAAAATAAATAAAGTAAGTATAAATACAGTTAAGGAAAATATGCTAGGAATAATAATTTCCTGAAAAGTATCATTAAGTGAGTTAGGTGGTGCTTGGATGTTTTTAATTTCATTATTTCTTATAACTTTTATTGAGGAACCATGAACAAAACAATTATTGTATTTATAATTTTTTATAGAGGTAATTTCTTTATCATCTACTGCTAAGATGATGTCTCCGGCTGTAAGATTTGTATAACGCGCCCAACCATCATTAGCATATACATTGGAAATGACAACATTATCATTGTTGTTAGATTGTATTTCTATGCCTATATAGGGTGTAAGCATGGTTAAGATTAAAAAAAGATGAGCTATTAAAAATATAAACTGTAAAACTAGTATTTTTCTTTTGTCATTCATAATTTTTAATCCTTCCCAGAATAAAAAATTTGCGGTTATCTCTAATATAATTGCGGTTATTACCTGCTTCTTTTATAGTATTATAATTGTAAAGAAATTGAAAGGAAGGGAATACTATGATGATGAAAATAGTTCATGCAATGCTTTCAGGAGCTAATAAAGAAATAGACTTCGAAAAAGTGGAAATGGTTGGGGATCTTTCGGCTTCAGAGTTAAACCTTATTCAAGAGGCTATCAATACTTCTGACAAGTCAGATGTTTTACAAAAATCTTCATCCTGGTTACCTAGATAAGATTTTTTAAGAATCCTTAAATAACAGTAATTTCTTTAGGTTTGCATGCTACAATTCTTAAGCAAAAAAGGTGATGGAAACATTTTTTTCATCACTTTACAATCTTTTTTCTTTTAATATAGAAGTATCTATACGAGCCCGTTGATTTCCACTCCGGCGGACGCTTTTCGCGGGCATGGCGTAAGTC
>NZ_JBMGUV010000018.1:0-109816 GCF_049058285.1 Lysinibacillus sp. UGB7 | reverse complement strand
AGAAGAAATCAAGAGAAAGAAAAAATAAGTAAGCCGCTTTAGCGGTTGGTGTGGAAACGGAGTGCGGTTGGCGGACCTTCAGGATGTCTTTAGACATGGGCCAGTACCCCAGCGTTTCACGCGCAGAGCAAACCACCAGTTATACTGGTGGTTCTGATTAATCCCGTAATAACGGTCAGTAAGACGCCCAGAACGATTAACTGCTCGGTAAAACCCGATTGGTTCAACTCACAAACAGTGGGGATGAAAAACTCCCACTGCTTGGCGTTTTCACTTTATCGAAAAGAAATTCTACATAATGAATGATTAGCAATTTGTATAAGATTGTATGCGTTTCTTGAATAATAGTATTAAAGAGTTTTTTGGTGACAAAATAATGTCTATAATAGTGCTATTTGTACTTGGTTTTTCAATTCATGCACTTACTTCTTCTTGAAAATGGTATGAAAATTATCGTATGATAAGGCTATATAAGGAAAAAAGGGAGGCACGTACGATGACTGTTACAATTTATGATGTTGCTCGTGAAGCGAATGTTTCCATGGCAACAGTTTCTCGTGTAGTCAATGGTAATCAAAATGTAAAACCGGCAACACGAAAAAAAGTTTTAGAAGTAATTGAACGATTAGAATATCGTCCGAACGCAGTAGCGCGAGGTTTAGCAAGTAAGAAAACAACAACAGTTGGCGTGATTATCCCGGATATTGCAAACAATGTTTACGCGGAATTGGCACGTGGTGTGGAGGATATTGCGACAATGTATCGTTACAATATCATTCTAGCCAACTCAGACCAAAATGAAGATAAAGAGTTACAACTGCTGGATACTATGTTGGGTAAACAGGTGGACGGTATTGTGATGATGAGTGATGAAGTAACTGAAAAAATGCGACAATCGATGGATCATTCACCTGTGCCGATTGTACTTGCAGGTTCAGTTGACGAATCGCAAACGATTGCCACTGTGAATATTGATTACTTCCAGGCGGCCAATGAGGCCATTACATTACTGATTAAAAATGGCCATACGAGAATTGGCTTTGTAACAGGTCCACTTACTTATACGATTAATAGCAAATTTAAGCTTGAAGCCTATAATAAAGCACTACAAGATGCAGGCTTAACTATAGACGAATCACTCATTGTTGCAGAGGAATCCAGCTATGACACAGGCTTAGAGGCTTGGGAAACACTATCTTCACTTGAAAATCCCCCAACAGCCTATTTTGCGGGTAGCGATGAACTAGCGATTGGGTTGATTCACGGGGCGCAGGACGCAGGTAAAAGTGTGCCAGATGATATCGAGGTCATCAGTTTTGAAAATTCAAAGTTAGCACGTATGGTGCGTCCGCAACTAACTAGTGTAGCATTGCCGCTATACGATATCGGTGCTGTTGCTATGCGTCTACTGACAAAGCTAATGAGCAAAGAGCCTGTTGAAAATGAAAAAGTTATTTTACCGTATCGCATTGAACTGCGACAATCTGTAAAAAGTAAATAATTATGAAAAACACGTAAATTCTAGGCTGTGATTTACGTGTTTTTTTATTGAGATCGATAGTTGTTGACGGATAAAACTGTAGAAGTAGCGGATAAAACTATAGAAGTGACGGATAGAACTGTAGAAGTGACGGATAGAACTGTAGAAGTGGCGGATAGAACTATAGAAGTGGCGGATAGAACTATAGAAGTGGCGGATAGAACTATAGAAGTGGCGGATAGAACTATAGAAGTGGCGGATAGAACTATAGAAGTGGCGGATAGAACTATAGAAGTGGCGGATAAAACCCTAGAAGTGGCGGATAGAACTATAGAAGTGACGGATAAAACTCTTAAAGTAGCAGATTAAACCCTTAAAATAACAGATAAAACTTTTGCTCGATAACGGAGAGCATGGAAAAGGCCTCGTGATCAGCATGAGGCCTTCCGTTTAAACATGTTTTTCATTGCGTATTATATGTAACGCTTTGGCTAACATTTGTGCATTCTTTTCTTCGATTTCGGTTTTTCGTGGAATAGGTTCATAGAGAGGGGTAGGATCCTCCCATGTTGGAATAAAAGGCACGGGTGCTTCTGGTTGCCAACGTTCTAACCAAGCCTGAGGAAGAGCGCCTGTTGGTAATTCTTGATCTGTCATTTCCAACCATAGCATAGACCAAGCTCTTGGAACAACTCGCCAAATATCGTAACCTCCGCCACCGACAGCAATCCATTTTCCTCCACAATACTCATGTGCTAATTTATGCGCAAGTTTTGGAATTTCTTTATAGATATTCATAGTACCGTATAAATGTGTCAGAGGATCAAAGTAATGGGCATCCGCGCCATTTTGTGTTAAGACAACATCTGGTTTAAAAAACTCAAAGACTTCACGCATAGCTTTTTCATATATATCTAGGAAACTTTCATCTTCAGTAAATGCATCAATTGGAAAATTAAAAGAAGTACCATAACCTTGGCCATTGCCACGTTCGGTAATATTCCCTGTCCCTGGGAATAAATAGCGTCCCGTTTCATGAATAGATAAAGTACATACATCAGGATCCTCATAAAAACTCCACTGTACGCCGTCTCCATGATGGGCATCGGTGTCCACATATAATACACGCGCCTTGTATTTTTCCTGTAAATAGCGAATAGCTACTGTACTATCATTGTAAATACAAAAACCTGAAGCCCTGCCACGGAAGCCATGATGTAGCCCTCCGCCGAGGTTTAGGGCGTGCTCAGACTTCCCTTCCATAACATAATCGACAGCTGTTAATGTCCCGCCGACCAACTGAGCACTTGCTTCATGCATATTTTTAAAAATCGGTGTATCCTCGGTGCCGATACCATAGCTTTCACCCTGTGCCTCGGTCAGCTTGCCATGTCCCGCTCTCTTCACGATGTCAATGTATTTAGGATCATGTGCTAGTAAAAGTTCCTCTTCTGTTGCGACACGTGCGGGAACGATATCAACATCATCGAGCGCATCGATCTTTTTTAGTAAATCCATTGTAAGCGTCAAACGTTTATGATTGAAAGGATGTGTATCTGAAAATTTATATCCGAGTTGCTCTGGCGAATAAACAAATACGGCCTTTTTCATTATAAAGAAACACCTGGTAAATTTGGCCAGAGTACATCGAAGCCCTCTTTACGGAGATCTTCAATCATCGCTAATGGATTGAGTGTTTTTACTCGGACACTTAAAATTTTATTGAGTGTATTTTCAGAATCAGGATAAACTAAGACGCTTTGGACATTTGCATGATGCTCATTGAAAACTTTCGTAATTTCAAACAATATACCAGGTGTATCGGATACTCGTATTTCGATTTTAGAACCTGGCTCAGTGGCACCAGTCAGCTCGATATATGTATAGAGCAAATCAGTAGTGGTCACGATGCCAACTAATTTTCCACCTGAGACAATTGGTAAACAGCCTACCTTGGATTCATAAAAAGTGAGTGCGACCTCTTCTACAAAATCAAGAGGATGACCAACAAGTGGATTTTTCACCATGATTTCTTCAATAGCGGCATTGAATACTGGTGAATTTGGTTCGTCAAGCAACGAGGAAGGTAATGCCTCTTTGATATTCCGCTCTGTGATAACGCCTAGAACATGTCGTTCATCATCTACGACAGGTAAATGCCGTACTTTTTTTTCACGCATCAATTTCAGTGCCTCCAACACAGTGTTTGTTGGGGCCAATGTGTACGGCTCTTCATTCATAATTTCTTCTACAATCATATACTCATCCCCTTTGTGTGGTTTTAATACATGAAGCGATTTCTAAAACGAAGTCTATCAAATCTTTCCATTGTCTCGGGTGGCACACGTTTCCCCTCACGTGCCATGAGGCAGTTCGCAGGATGTGATGTAATTTCAGGATCATCAGTAGCAAAATATTCAAAGCCAGCGGAGCTCATCATTCGCTCCATCATTTTGCGATAATCCCATACATTTAAACCGGTACCTTTTAAATCCCAATGCCAATAATATTCAGTTGTAATGACGAGATAGTCCTCCATTTCATCCCCCATGAAAGACACGGCTAACAACGTTTTACCAGTGCCTGTTCCACGATAGGCTGGGATTACTTCAATAGCCCCAAGCTCAATCATGTTATCAATTCGGTCTTCAGCCCAACGTTCAAGTGGATCGGGGTACAAATAGGTTACATAACCTACGATAATGTCTTCATTACGAATAATAATAATTCGTCCTTCAGGAAGTCCTGCAATTTCAATAATGGCTTGCTGTTGTTGCTTTGGAGGTCTAAAGGCAACCAAGCCTTCGTGGAATGAATATGTAGCTAATTTTTCTGGAGGAACAGGTCCTTCCACATACACGGTACCATGCTTTGTTTCCTTTGTAACAGAAAAAAAAGTTTTTTTATGTTCCATAATTACACCACCTGAGTTTAATAATTCCATTATAGCTGATTTCTCGCGTAAAAACGCTTATTTTTGTAAATTATAACTGCGTTTTTGGAAAAATAAAAATATTGAGACAACATTGATAAATTCGTGTAAAATAGAATTATATTGCAACTGTTATTTAACAGATGAATGTTGTTGAATAAGCATTTATTGTATTTTATTTACGCAAACTGTTGTATAACAATTGCTGCATAACGTGTTTTTCTTTGGAGAAGGTGGCGGATTTTAAGGGGGGATATCGAAGGAAAATCGATTTGGAATTTGCGCACTAATGTACTAAAGCGAAAACAAAGGAAGGGGTAATTTCATGGGGATGAAAACAATGGAGATATTAAAAGCATTACCACTGCAGTACAATTTGCCTAATTATGAGGATGCAGCAGCAACACATGATTGGGCAGAGACAGAAAAGGCATTTAATTGGTATGAAACAGGTCAAGTGAATATGGCTTATGAGGCAATTGATCGACATACCGAAACTTATCGCAAAAACAAAGTTGCACTCTATTACAATGATGGCAAGCGTAAAGAAGCATATTCTTTCAATGAAATGAAAAAGCTTACGAACAAGGCTGCTAATGTTTTAAAATCAGCGACAAATTTAGAAAAAGGCGATCGCTTATTTATTTTTATGCCACGTTCACCTGAACTCTATTTCACATTATTAGGCGCGTTAAAAATGGGTGTGATTGTTGGGCCGCTTTTCGAAGCGTTTATGGAGGGAGCGGTATACGATCGACTTTCGGATAGTGATGCACAAGTATTAGTAACAACGCCACAGTTGCTTGAACGTGTACCATTAGCCAAGTTACCTAATTTGCAGCAGGTTTTTTTAGTAGGTACTGATATTGAGGAAACAGCACAAATTTTAGACTTCAATAAACGCTTGAAAGAGGCGTCATCCCAGTTTGATATTGAATGGGTAGACCGTGAGGATGGTATGATATTACATTATACATCTGGATCAACTGGTGCGCCAAAAGGTGTATTGCATGTACATAATGCAATGCTCCAGCAGTACCAATCGACACAATGGGTGCTTGATTTACGGGAGGATGATATTTATTGGTGTACCGCTGATCCAGGATGGGTAACAGGTACATCTTATGGTATTTTTGGACCATGGTTAAATGGCATTACAATGTTGATTGTAGGTGGAAGATTTTCACCACAGGCATGGTATCAGGCTATTGAGGATTATAGTGTAACAGTTTGGTATAGTGCACCAACGGCATTCCGAATGTTAATGGGCGCTGGTAGTGGAGTACTGGAAAGCTATGATTTAACTTCCCTTCGACACGTATTATCGGTTGGAGAGCCTTTGAATCCAGAGGTTATTCGCTGGGGATACGAGGAATTAGGGCATCGTATTCATGATACATGGTGGATGACTGAAACAGGTGCGCATATGATTTGCAATTATCCAAGTATGGATATCAAACCTGGTTCAATGGGAAAACCACTACCTGGTGTACACGCGACAATTGTGGATGATGCAGGTGATGAAGTACCTCCATTCACAATGGGGAATTTAGCAGTACGTCGCGGTTGGCCAGCCATGATGCGCCAAATCTGGGGTAATCCACAACGTTATGAATCATACTTCTTAAAAGGTGAGTGGTATGTGTCTGGAGATTCAGCTTATAAGGATGATGAAGGGTACTTCTGGTTCCAGGGACGTGTTGATGATGTTATTATGACAGCTGGAGAGCGTGTTGGGCCGTTTGAAGTAGAAAGCAAACTCCTGGAGCATCCAGACATAATTGAAGCAGGGGTTATCGGTAAACCAGACCCAGTGCGTGGAGAAATTATTAAGGCGTTCGTATCTTTACGTGAGGGTGTTGAGCCATCAGATGCTTTGATCGAGAATATTCGTGATTTTGTGAAAAAGGGTTTGTCAGCTCATGCAGCACCGCGTGAAATTGAATTTAAGGAAAAGCTTCCGAAAACACGAAGCGGTAAAATTATGCGCCGTGTGTTAAAAGCATGGGAACTAAATTTACCAACTGGGGATCTTTCTACTATGGAAGATTAATATCATGAGGAGACACCAGTCACAATGTGGACTTGCTGACGCTGATACGTAAGTGATTTTTATTGAAATAATGCATAAAGATAAGGCGGGAATTCATTCGGTTAGCGAAGGATTTCTCGCCTTATTTTTCTGAATACGTGATAAGGAGTAGGAATAGAATGCTTCTATAACTGATTATTATGAAAATACTATTTATAAATAAAAATTCAGTTGACTTAATAATTATACAGACGTATACTGTTTTTAACTTATTTCAGGGGTGAGTGCAGTGAAAATAGGAATAGTTGGCGCAACAGGATATGGTGGATTAGAACTCGTTCGCTTTTTACATAATCATCAGGCAGTGGAGCAAATTGATTTATTTACATCCTCAGAAGAGGGTGTTGTATTTTCTTCAAAGTTTGGACACTTAGTTAATATTGCTGATATGCCATTGCAAAAAATTGATTATGAGACACTAGAGAAATTTGATGTTGTCTTTACAAGTACACCTTCGGGGGTGACCAGTGAGCTATTGCCGCCATTAGTAGGAAAAGGTCCGAAGTTAATTGATTTGTCAGGTGACTACCGTTTAAAAGATCCTACAAGCTTTGAAGCGTGGTACGGTAAAAAAGCTGCGCCGTTAGAAATCATTCAGCAAAGTGTTTATGGTTTAACAGAATGGAATGCAGACAAGGTGAAAAATGCATCTCTTATTGCAAATCCAGGGTGCTATCCAACAGCAGTCCTGCTATCACTATTACCATTATTAAGAGCAAAATTAATTGATCCAAGTTTTCTTGTCATTGATGCGAAGAGTGGTATTTCAGGTGCTGGTAATAAACCATCGCAAACGACCCACTTTAGTGAAGTAAATGAAAGCTTCTCCATTTATAAAACAAATTCGCACCAACATATACCAGAGATTGAACAGGCTATCTCAATGTTTGCAGGTGTTGACACATCGATTTCCTTTAATACTCATTTAGTACCTATGACGCGTGGTATTTTATCAACAGCGTATGCTCCCGTGATGGCGGATGTAACAGAAAGACAATTGATAGCCTGTTTACAAACTACATACGAAAAGCATCCATTTGTGCGAATTGTCACGGATGTGAATAGTCTTTCGACGAATCGTGTGAGGGGCTCGAACTACTGTGATATTTTCGTGAAAGTTGATAGCCGTACAGAACGGGCCACAATAGTTGGCATAATTGACAATTTAGTTAAAGGGGCAGCAGGCCAAGCAATTCAAAATATGAACGTTCAGTTTGACTTACCACAAACAACAGGCCTAGATGTTGTGCCGTTCTTCATTTAATAGAGCATATCCTATTATGCTAATTTTTCTGATACAAAGGTAAAAGTGCGCATATACTCCTGCGAATGGAAAGCATGAGTGAAACGTAGTGACACGGAAAGGGAAAGCGAGGCGGAGTTTTCATACAGGAAGATGGGTGTTATTGATTGAACGGTTTTTTAGACAGTCCCTAATTTATTTCATTCAACCTAAGGAGGAATTGCATTATGACATTAACAGCATCAACAAATATCATGAAAAAATTATCAAGTAAAAATATCGTATCGCCTAAGGGCTTTAAGGCAGCTGGGATGCATTGTGGACTAAAGCACAAGAAAAAAGATTTAGCGGTGTTAGTGAGTGATGTACCGGCAAGTGTAGCTGGTGTATTTACAACAAATGCAGTACAGGCTGCCCCATTAACAGTAACAAAAGAGGTAGTTTACACAACTAAAAAAATTCAAGCAATGATAGTGAACTCTGGGAATGCCAATGCTTGTACAGGCAAGCAAGGCGTGCAGGATGCGTTAGCAATGCAAACTTTAACAGCTGAGAAGTTAGGGATTGAGGCCAATCTAGTTGGGGTTTGCTCAACTGGCGTTATCGGTGAAATTATGAAAATGGAGCCTATCGAGAACGGTATTGCTCAATTAGAGCCGCAAGATAATCTTGAAAGTGCAATCGATTTTGCGCAGGCAATTATGACAACCGATACTGTCATGAAAAATACGAGCTATAGCACAATCGTAGATGGCAAGGAAGTCATTATTGCTGGTGTTGCAAAAGGTTCAGGGATGATTGAGCCAAATATGGCAACGATGCTTGGTTTTATTACGACAGATGCCAATATTGAATCGGATGTATTACAAGCAGCGCTGTCAGATATAACAAATCTTACGTTTAATGCAATCACAGTGGATGGGGACACATCTACAAATGATACGGTCGTAGTGATGGCCAATGGCTTAGCTGGCAATGAATCTTTAACAACTGCCCATCCTGATTGGCAAAAATTCTACTATACATTAAAAACAGTTGCACAAGACTTAGCAAAGATGATTGCAAAAGATGGAGAGGGAGCCACGAAACTAATAGAGGTGGAAGTGGAGGGTGCGATTTCTGATGAGGAAGCGCGTAAGATTGCAAAGACAGTTGTTGGTTCGCCGCTTGTAAAAACGGCAGTATTTGGTTGTGATGCAAACTGGGGACGTATTATTGCTGCGGTTGGCTACAGTGGTGCAGTAGTGGACCCTGACAAAATTACCATTCAAATTGGTGGCGCTACAATGGTAGAAAACGGCGAGCCGATTCCTTTCTCAGAAGATGAGCTAATTCAAATTTTGAAAATGCATGAAGTAAAAATTTATGTGTCACTTGGTATTGGTGAAGGCAAGGGGCATGCATGGGGATGTGATTTAACTTATGACTACGTTCAAATCAATGCATCATACCGCTCGTAAGCGCATGGTCATTAAGCTTGGTGGTAGTACACTTGAAGGCTTAAATGAATCGTTTTTTGAGAACTTTAAAAAACTGCAGGATGACGGGGTGGAGCTGATTATCACACACGGAGGTGGCCCTGCTATTAATCGCGAGCTTGCGGCACGTGGCGTAGCATCTCATGCATTAAATGGCATCCGTGTAACGAATGAATCAGCGATTGATATTGTACAGTCAACGTTAATCGGTAAGGTGAATCCAGCACTTGTCCATGAATTAACAACAGCGGGTATTGTGGCAGTTGGTTTAAACGGTTTTGATGATCAATTAATTGTAGCGAATTTTTTAGATAAAGATGTGTACGGCTTTGTCGGAGAGGTGCAGTCAGTGAATTCAGCACTGTTAGAAACGTTGATAAAAGCTGGCATTGTCCCTGTAATTGCTTGTGTTGGGGCTGATGAAGAGGGGCAGGCACTTAATATTAATGGTGATACCGTTGCAAGTGAAATCGCACTTGCAATTAACGCAGACAGCTTGTTGCTTGTCACAGATGTAGCAGGTATTCGTATTGAACATGAATACCAAACAGAGGTAACGCCTTGCCTAATAGCTCAGTGGATTGAGCAAGGACATATTTACGGTGGAATGATTCCTAAAGTACAAGGGGCCATTGATTGCCTAAATGCCGGTATCCCATCTGTACAAATTGTCGGGAATGCCTTACTAGGTACGACTATTATAACTTCATCTAGTAAAAGTATTGCTTCTTTATAGTAGTGAGTTGGATTTTCGTAGCGAGGATGTCACTAATTTTTTGAGATGTTCATCGAGTGACATCTAGGACACATTACGTCGAGGCGTAATCGAATAGAAGGGACTGATTAGATGACTGCTTTATTTGGAAACTACGGCAAACGCCGTGCACAAATTGTCAAAGGGCAAGGAACTGTTGTTGAAGATTCTACTGGAAAAAAATATTTAGATTTTACAAGTGGTATCGCTGTTGTAAGTCTTGGGCATGCACATCCCGCACTTGTAAAGGCATTACAAGTGCAAAGTGAGAAGCTATGGCATATCTCCAATTTATTTGATATCCCTGGTCAGGAAACGGTTGCACAAAAATTAGTGGCACATACGCATTTCTCTTATGCGTTTTTCTGTAATAGCGGTGCTGAAGCAACTGAAGCGGCCATTAAGCTGGCACGTAAGCATACTGGGAAACACCATATCATTACATTTGAAAAGTCCTTTCATGGGCGCACATTTGGAGCAATGTCTGCAACCGGACAAGGGAAGGTTCATAATGGCTTTGGACCACTTGTAGATAAGTTTACGATTTTACCTTTTAATGATGTCGAAGCGCTTGAAACAACAGTTGATGACTCAGTTGCAGCGATTATGCTAGAAATGATTCAAGGAGAAGGTGGCGTTAATAGCGTAACATCGGAATTTGCAGCGACAATTACAAAAGCATGTGAGGAGAAAGGCATCCTTCTGATTGTTGATGAAGTTCAAACGGGTATTGGGCGAACTGGGACCCGCTTTGCTTATGAACAAACTGTGTTGAAGCCAAACATCCTAACAATAGCAAAAGGCTTAGGTGGAGGCTTCCCGATTGGAGGGATACTTGGAACAGCTGAACTCTATGATACATTTGGACCGGGAACACATGGTACAACATTTGGCGGTAATCCTCTCGCAATGAGTGTGGCAGAAACAGTGATTGATCACGTTTTCGCAGCGGAATTCTTACAAAATGTGCAAGATGTATCCTCGTATTTCGTACAACAGTTGAAAGCGAATTTACCTACTACTTATACGGTACTAGGGCAAGGCTTATTACTCGGCATTGGCTGCGGTGATACTGAGGTAGCACCTTATATTGCAGAAGCTGAAGAAAAGGGCTTACTTTTAGTGGGGGCTGGGCCGAATGTTATCCGCTTACTTCCGCCACTTACGGTCTCAAAAGAAGAGATCGATGAAGCAATAGCAATTTTAACAACGATATTATTATAAAAAAAGGCGTTCAATATTAAAGGGTGAACGCCTGAGATTAACGACAAAAGGTATTTGGAATGTGATCATTCCGATTACCTTTTTATCAGAAATAATAGTTTATTAACGAGTGTAGTATTCTACCCATCACCTCAAACTGTTTAGCATTTTAACTACAAAATTTAAATCAGGAATCAATTCCGCTGAGGTGTAATTGATTTTTGTTGTTCCTTTACCATTGTGTTAATCAGCTTAGGTAGCCAATCATTTAACGTACTAAACGTAAAGCCAACTGTTTGTGCTTTGGCATTCGACATATACCAATCGGCTGGAATAGCATATGGAGATTGTGCATTGGCATCGCCTCCTAACAGTGAAACTTTCGCTCGTTTACCACTAGCTTCCTCAATAAGTCCAAGTAAATCTTTTAATGCAATAGCACCACCTGCTGTGGCATTGAAAGGTCCTTCTATTGTAGAAATACCTGCAAAATATAAAAATGCAGCAGCTTCATCATCGGTAATAAAACTCATTTTTGCCTCAGCATTTGTCAATATAATTGGCTGCTCATTTACTATACGCTCCACGTGAAAGTGTAAACGACGTGTATAGTCCTGTTCGCCAACAACGATTGGGAACCGCACCGCCACAACAGGGAATGAAGCGTTTTTAAATAGCACCGCCTCCGCTTGGCGTTTACCTTCACCGTAAGTAAAATCTTTTTGGTCTCCCATGCGAATTTCATAGTCATACGGATTAAAATCTGCTTCTGTTTTTACAATACCATCTGCTTCATAAGTAGCAAGCGTAGAGGTAAATACAAGCTTTTTCGTTTTACCTTCTAGAATTTGCACGATTTCTTGAGCCTCTTTTGGAGAATAACAAATATTATCGTAAACAATATCCCATGACATATCAGTAAGTGCTTGGGCTAACGCGTCTTCATCATCTCGATCAACAATGAGTTGCTTTACTCGAGATCCAAAAGGATTCCCACTTTGACCGCGTGTTAATATCGTCACATCATGGCCGTTTTGAAGACAAAGCTCAACTAATTTTCTACCAAAAAAGCGTGTACCACCTAAAATTAATAGTTTCATAACTACATCCACCCCTTCATTTAATCGCCTTCTCTATCATGACAAAAAAACAGACTTACTACAATCATATTTGAATGTAGTAAGTCTGTTTATTATTGACTTGGCGTTTCTGGAGGTGGTGTTGTGCCACCGTTATTTTCTCCATTGGAGCCATTGCCGTTGTTATTACCATTGTTATTACCATTGTTGTTGCCGTTGTTTGAACCGTTGGAGCCATTGCCATTTTCAGAGCCGGTGCCATTGTTTCCAGAACCAGTTCCATTGTTCGAACCATTTTCATTACCCGAACCTTCATTGCCGTTTGTAGGTGGAGTAGGTGGTTGCTCTTGATTTTCTTCCGGTTCAGGTTCAGGTTCGGTTTCACTACCGCCCGTAGAAACGACATTCGATTGTCCTGATGTCAACCCTGTAATGTCGACAGCAACGACTACATAGGCTTGTCCACTTGCGACTGTTATACTTTGTGTTGCTTCAAGTACTGAAGTGACTAGGGTATTACCGCCATTTGTCACATTGTAAATACGATAGCCGACAACATCATTGGAAGAACCAGACCAAGAAAGGGTGTTACCACTAATCGATGCTGTTACAGTTGCTGGTGAGCTTCCATCTGCTGGGAAATCAACCGCTGATACGGACGAGTTCGATAACGATGAATTTTTAGGAAGTAAACTTCCAGGGTTACCACCTAATCGGCCTAACATACGTTTAATAAAGGCTTGATTAATACCAGCACCACCTGATTTTACAAATTCGGATGGCGTATTTGGATGTGCATTGTACGTTTTTCCATTAATCGTGACAACACTTGAAGATGCTAAGCTATCATCTGGCTGTGATGGTAAAAATACTTTAGCATTAAATAAATCTGAGCGCACAAGTCCTGCATTCGAACATGCTGCAGAAGGTGCTAAGCCAGAAATACCACAGAATGAAGCAGTCACAACATTTTTTGGTGCCTTAAAGTTCGTTGGAGCATCAATCAATTTTGGATCCGCATCGTACATGGCATTCATTAAAGTCCCCCAGAGTTTGTTAATACGGACGCTTGGTTGCAAGTACGTATTATTAAAGGCATATAATGATCGCTGCTTATCATAGCCCATCCAAACGCCGAGTGAAACGTTCGGATTATAGCCAACTAACCAAACATCTTTGTACTCTTGTGAGGTACCAGTTTTGGCAGCGAAATCAGAAGAGAATTTTAATGTATTTTTTGCAACTGTTCCTGTGCCCTTTGTTAAAACATCACGCATCATATCTGTGACTATATATGATGTTTCAGGACTAAATACTTGAACAGGTTCAACTTCATGTTGATAGATGACGTTCCCATCTAAGTCTTCAATTTTTTCAATCATATAAGATTCAATAAATTGACCACCGTTCGCAAATGTTGCAAATGCATTGGTATTTTCTTCAACAGTCGTTCCCACTTCTAAAGCGCCAATACCTGTTGAAAGATTCGTATAATCTTCAGGCTGTAGCTTTGAGAAGCCCATTTTAGCTAAATATTCAGCAGGGCGTCTATTAATAATATCGTTATATAAACGTAATGCTGATATGTTTTGTGAATCTGCTAATGCTTCACGTGCAGGAATAAGTCCACGCTCATCACTAGCAATGTAGTTGTTTGGACTCCAAGAGCCAATAGAGAATTTTACATCCACTAACGGGCTACCTGCTCCAATTACACCGTATTCAATTGCTGGTGCATAGACAAGTAATGGCTTCATCGTCGAGCCGTTTGGGCGATAAGCTTGCGTCGCATGGTTTAACTCAGTAGTTTTAAAATCACGACCACCTAGGAAGCTTAAAATACGCCCTGTGCTATTTTCGATTAAGATACTCCCAACCTGTACAGGCATTTCGATATCAACTTCTTCTCCTGTTACGGGATCTTTACCTTTACCTGTATACGTATGGCCATAGTATTTAAAATTATCAGCCGCTTTTTGCATGGCATCGTACATGTCTTTATTGATGGTAGAATAAATACGATAGCCCTTTGAACGGACGTCACGGTCTGCTAAAATCATATACTTTTCATTTAATTTTTTTTCTGATTTCAAGCGTTCTGGGTCCACGCCATCATCTTTAGCTAGCTTTTCTGCAATGATTTCTTTCGCACGGTTTTCAAGCTCATACGTTAACCAAGGATAGCGATCTTCTGACGCAAGTTCTGGTGAACGGAAATCTGCTGTAATGTCATAGTTTAGTGCTTCTTCGTACTGTGCATCGTTAATATAGCCTGCTTCTTTCATGCGGTATAGAACTGTTTTCATACGATCAATACCTGGCTTAAGAGCCTCTTCGCTTTTTAGTACACCTGTGTTCGTAAACGGAGTATGGGCATAAGGTGCTTGCGGAATACCAGCTATGTAAGCGGCTTGTGGCAAGGTTAGATCTTTCGCCTTTACACCAAAAATACCATCAGCTGCTGTTTCAATCCCAGCAATATTACGACCTGATGCATTACGACCATATGGAATAATATTTAAATAAGCCTCTAATATTTCTTCCTTTGTCATAAAGTGCTCTAAACGCATAGCAAGGAGAATTTCTTTTGCTTTACGTTCATAGGAAACTTCATTTGTTAACACTTGGTTTTTAATGAGTTGTTGTGTTAATGTCGAGCCACCTGTTTGTGTGGCTGAATTTGTCACGTCCTGCAGTAGACCACGGATTACAGCTTTAGGAACAATGCCGTTATGTTCGCGGAAATATTCATCTTCCGTTGCTAGTACTGCATTAATAACATCTGGTGCCACAGCACTTAGTGACGTTTCACGACGATCTAAGTCCGTGCGTAATTTCCCAATATAAATATCGTTGGCAAAATAAATTTCACTGGTTTCCTCATAGTTGAAAATATGCTTGCGTAATTCTTCTTTTGAGCGCAGTGGCTCTTCTTTTACAAGTGAGGCGAAATAGCCGGCGCCAACCGAGCCGACAAATACAGTGCCTACCAATGCAAAGACTAAAAATAGCAAAAATAAGTTCCAGGTAACACTGCCTGAAATACGTAATGTCTTCATCCATTTTTGTTCGAGTAATTCATCGATCTTTGCATTGATTTTCTCAATCCAATCTTTCAAGGTATCGACCTCCTAAAATCTTGTCTATTATAGCATATATTGAATTGACTCGAACATAGTTATTGACATTGAAAAAGATTCGTATAGAATAGTGCTTATAGTTTTCTAGTGATGAAGAGTTTGCAGTAGTGTCTATATTCCCTGTATAGAGAGCCAGCGGTTGGTGAAAGCTGGTCATAGTGTAGAGACGAATTACGTGCTTGGAGCTTAGACGTGCGCGCCTGCGATAAAGGCGATTGAATGAAGAGGAAGATGGATGACGTCTTCAAGCTGGGTGGTACCGCGTTAGTTATTAACGTCCCTGCATGCAATTAATTTGCGTGTAGGGACTTTTTTGTTTCTCTGCACGTAAGAATACAAATTAGGAGGAAGAACTATGACAAACCAATTATTACAAGATTTAGAATGGCGCGGTCTGCTTTACCAACAGACAGATGCAGAAGGTATGGCAAAGCTATTAGAGGATCAATCCGTGTCTTTGTACTGTGGTGTAGACCCAACAGCTGACTCTATGCATATCGGTCACATCGTACCATTATTGACACTGCGTCGCTTCCAAAAAGCTGGCCATCGTCCAATTTTACTTGTTGGTGGAGCAACGGGGATGATTGGAGATCCATCAGGTCGTTCTGAAGAGCGTCAACTGCAAACTGTTGAGCAAATTGATAAGAACGTGCAAGGCATTCGTGGTCAATTAGAACGTATTTTTGATTTTGCTGAAGATGGAAACGGTGCACAACTTGTCAACAATCGAACTTGGATTAGCAAAATTAATACAATTGAATTTTTACGTGACTACGGTAAATTAATCAATGTCAACTACATGTTAGCTAAGGATACAATTGCGTCCCGCCTTGATACGGGAATTTCATTTACTGAATTTGCTTACACGTTAATTCAAGGTATTGATTATAATCATTTATATAACCACTACAATTGTCGTATTCAAGTCGGTGGTTCTGACCAGTGGGGGAATATTACAACTGGTTTAGAAGTGATTCGTAAAACACATGAAGAAGAAACAAAAGCTTTTGGTATCACAATTCCATTAGTAACGAAGGCAGACGGCACGAAATTTGGTAAAACAGCTGGTGGTGCTGTATGGTTAGATAGCACAAAAACTTCTCCATACGAATTCTACCAATTCTGGATTAACGCAGCCGATGCAGACGTTATAAAATACTTGAAAATCTTTACGTTCTTAACACGTGAAGAAATCGAAGCGTTAGCTGTTTCTGTTCAAGAAGAGCCACATCTGCGTAAAGCACAAAAAGCGTTAGCAGAAGAAATGACTCGCTTAATTCATGGTCAAGCTGCATTAGACCAAGCAATTCGTATTACAGCGGCATTATTCTCAGGCGATTTAAAAACACTTTCTGCTGAAGAGATGAAGGATGCCTTTAAAGATGTTCCTTCTATTGAAATGGCAAAAGAGGATAAAAACATCGTGGATTTACTAGTTGAAGCTGGTATTTCACCATCAAAACGTCAAGCTCGTGAAGATGTTACAAATGGTGCAATTAGTGTAAATGGTGAAAAAGTTACTGAGTTAGCCTATATTATCGATGCACAAGATCGTTTAGAAGACGCGTTTAGCATTGTACGTCGCGGCAAGAAAAAATACCATATGGTTAAATTTGTGTAAAAATTGGTCTCACAAATAACAACATCCCCTCGATTATATTCGTGGGGATGTTGTCATTTTAATATTGTAAAAAGCTGGGGAGAGTTAGATGCTGGTAACTTTTAGGGTGAAGAAGTTTCGCAAGTTTTAATGCTCCTTCAACTAAACGAGGTGAAGGCCGGCAGTAAAGCCATTCCTCCATAACATGGAGTTGTTTCAACTGGACAGCATGTAGCTCTTTGGCATGTGGACGCTTCAATAAATTGGCTGGCTGAATTCGCTCAAAAGCAACACCTACCCAAGCCATCATAATATAATCTGGCTGGCGTCGTACGACGTCATTCCAGTCTGTTTGCACACTTGCTAACGTCACGTCTTGAAATAGATTATATCCCCCTGCAATGGCACTAATTTCTGTGAGCCAATTTATTTTTCCAGGTGTAAAAATGGGATTCGGCCACCATTCCCAATACAGTGTCGGTTTATCCTGAATCGATTGTGCAATCATACGAAGTTGTTCAATAAAGTGCAAGTAATCTTTAGCAATTTGTTTAGCGCGTTCCTCAACACCACAGGCTACACCTAGTGTTAGGAGGTCCTGCGCAATTTCCTGAAGAGAGTTAGCGTTAAAGACAAGATGAGGAATATTTCTTTCTTGTAATGCCTCTATGTTTTTCTCCATGCCTGGTACACTCAGGGAAGCGAGTACGAGATCGGGCTGTAATGCTTCTAACGCCTCTATGTTAATCGATAAATCAGGTCCTAGCTTCGGCAGTTCATTTACTGTTGCAGGCCAATCAGAAAAATCATCAACACCGACAAGCTGATCTGTCAAACCTAAATAGGCGACGAGTTCTGTATTACTAGGACAGATTGAGATTAAACGCATATTTATTCCCCCCAATTCTTTTAAGAAAAGTATAGCTGGTGTTGCCCTTGTATACAATGATTGGCTTTTTTTCGTGGCAATAGCAAAAGACGTGCCTCAAAATGAGACACGCCATATTTTTATTTTATGAAAGTGCGACAGCTTCAAGCGACTCTGCTGTTTTCACTACAGGTCCCATCGCATTTGTAATAATCTGCTTAATGTCTTCTAATGTTGCTTTACGTGGATTTGTTGCAGCGCATACGTCAAGCATTGCATTTTTCGCTAAAGTTTCAATATCCTCATCTTTCGCGCCTAATTCACGGAAACCACTAGGAATATTTAAGTCTTTCGATAAGCTTTCAATGGCAGTGATTGCTTTTTCAGCAGCATCACGTTTGCTTAAGCCCTCTACATTTTGTCCTAGCAATTCAGCGATTCTTGCAAAACGCTCTGTACGTGCTGTTAAGTTGAAGCGACAAACATGAGGTAGTAAAATCGCGTTACATACACCATGCGGAAGATTATAGAAACCGCCTAATTGGTGAGCAATTGCATGCACATAGCCAAGTGATGCGTTATTGAACGCCATACCTGCTAAAAATTGTGCGTATACCATTTGCTCGCGTGCTTCTAAATCTGCACCATTTGCATAGGCACGTGGTAAAAATTCAGGAACTAACTGAAGTACCTTTTCACCACAAGCATCCGTAATTGGTGTTGCATTTGTAGAGACAAAAGCCTCAATTGCGTGTGTTAACGCATCTAAACCAGTTGCAGCTGTTAGAGCTGGCGGTAAGCCAATCATTAACTCTGGATCGTTAATCGATACAAGCGGTGTTACATGCTTGTCAACGATCGCCATTTTCACTTTACGAGCAGTATCTGTAATAATCGTAAAGCGTGTCATTTCGCTTGCTGTACCAGCTGTTGTGTTAATCGCGATTAATGGCACTAATGGGTTTTCTGACTTGTCAATACCTTCATAATCATGAATGCGTCCACCATTCGAAGCAATAATTCCGATACCTTTTGCTGCATCATGTGCACTACCGCCTCCAAGTGAGACAATTGAATCACAGTTCTCTGCATGATACACTGCGATACCGTCTTCAATGTTTTGATCTGTTGGATTTGGTTCTGCTTTCGGGAAAATTGCAACATCGATTCCAGCAGCTGTAATGATGTTAGCAATTTGTTCTGAGAAACCTAATTTGTGTAAGCCCTCATCTGTTACGATCAATGTCTTTTTCACTTCTAAATCATTTAACCGTTTACCAACTTCTTGAATTGCTCCAGGTCCAAATAAGTTTGTTTTTGGCATGACAAATTGCTTTAGAACGTCTGACATGTTTCCAACCCCTTTAAAATAATTGTTATTGCTTGAATGATGGCGAACCACCTTTCGGAATTCATGTTATTCTATTTTTTGTAAAAGTTCAACTCGTATTTTTATTAAAATTGTTAATTTTATTTGTGTTATTATTTTACAAAAAAGTTAAGTTAATAAAAGAATGTGGATAAAGTAGTTTTGTATAAGAATATTGAATTTAATATGTTTTAGAAAATATTTTACTATGAAAGTAAAATATATTTTTTGGAAAATGGTTCTGTTTTGAGGAGTGTTTGAATAGTAAATAACTGATATTTTATTTTTATTATAATGGTAGTGACTATGTTATTTTGAAAATGCCAATTACTATTTTAAAGTACATAAGATTGTTACAATCTTAAGAGGGGAATTATTATTGTTTGTTATAAATATAGAGGGCAATACATGAATGACATAAATCTAACCGTTTCTTCAACGTACATCGTAAAGCTACATACAAAATGCGGCTGCTCCAAAAGAGTAGTAGCTTTAGTTTGGAGAAATTTATGGAAATAAAAGTTCTTGCATTAGAGAAAATTTATAGTTAGAATGATTTATAGTTAGATAATCTAATTAAAAGGTGATTCAATGACAAAACTTAAGAAAACGTACACGAACGAAGATGATTTACCAGTGTTAGGGGTAGAGCCATATATTGAGCTGATTCAGACATCCTCTTCAAGTAAAACAAATCAAGAGGATGCGAAATTGGGATTAATGTTGTTATGGCTAAGTGACTATGTTCTAGATGTAACGGACAATGAGTTAGCTCCTTTCGGAATTACAGAAAGTAAATTAGACTTATTACTATTGCTGACACTGCATGAAGAGAGACGTGCGACTCCGTCTGCTTTAGCTAAACGATTAGGGGTTACGAGAGCATCAGCAACGTCAATGCTTGATTGGCTAGAAAAGAGAAATCTTATTGTACGGAATCATAGTAAAGAAGATCGGAGGAAAATTTATGTGAGTTTAACTGATGAAGGGCGTACTTTTATTGCTGAAGTTTTGCCGACTTATTGGTCGTCATGTGCTTCTAATTTGATTGACTTGGAGCCTGATGAACGAAAAGTATTTGAGAAGTTAGTGAGTAAATTATTAACATCTATACAAAGAAAACTAAAGGTGGAACGTTAAACTGTAGCTATGTTGTTGGTTTAACTATAATTAGTATTCTATTTGTTAGCGGGATTGCTCTTGCTGTTCCTTCATTAGTGACACTTGTTAGTCAGTTAGGCTGGAACATGGGTGGTATTGCGGTCTCTATGTATACGGTAATTTTATTTGCTGGAACAAGTGTTGCACCTATCATATCTGTTTATTTTATACAATCTGGTAGCTTTTCCGTAGCTTTCATTCTTCTTGCTACAACACTTAGTATCGGATTGGTTTCCGTACTAATGGTTAAAAGTGGGAAAAAAGAAAATTCGAATTGAATGGTGCTTGTAGGAAAGTAATGTAAAAAGCCCTGAAACCTTGATATACAAGGGATTTCAGGGCTTTTGTCGTCATATTTGCAGAGCAAATTGATTAACGAGAGTAGAACTCTACGATGAATGCTTCGTTGATTTCAGCAGATAGTTCAGAACGTTCTGGAAGGCGAGTGAATGTACCTTCTTTTTTGTCTGCATCAAATGCTAAGTAGTCAGGTACGAAGTTGTTTACTTCGATCGCTTCACCAACTACAGATAGGTTTTGAGATTTTTCACGAAGAGAAATCGTTTGACCTGCTTTAACGCTGTATGATGGAATATCAACGCGTTTACCGTCTACCATAACGTGACCGTGGTTTACTAATTGACGAGCTCCACGACGAGTGCGAGCTAAACCTAAACGGTAAACTAAGTTGTCAAGGCGAGTTTCAAGAAGAATCATGAAGTTTTCACCGTGAACACCTTTCATTTTACCAGCGCGGTCAAATACAGTACGGAATTGACGTTCAGTCATACCATACATATGACGAAGTTTTTGTTTCTCTTGTAATTGTAAACCGTATTCTGATAATTTTTTACGTTGGTTCGGGCCGTGTTGACCTGGTGCGTAAGGGCGTTTTTCGATTTCTTTACCAGTACCGCTTAGTGAGATACCAAGACGACGTGATAATTTCCAAGATGGACCTGTATAACGAGACATATTGTTGTCTCCTCCTTTAAATTTGGTTTGTTTGTTGTAAAACAAAAACCAGTAGTACCCATTCTTAAACGCATTTTATTTTCATGTATTTTCGCCTATGCAGCCGTTAGGTTACGCAATACACCATCTATTTTCTTAGGAGAGTACCCGTTTAGTAATACTCTTTAAAATAGAGGAATAAAATACAATATTAAGATCATACCACTGCTGCGTTTATTTTACACAAACTTCATTGTAACTGCTTATTTCATAGACGTCAATTATTAGCATAGCTATTTTTGAAAAGGGACAATAGTAGGAAATTCCCTTTCATAGATTTCACACTATTTCAAAATAGTTAATGATAAGGTAATAATATGTATAATTTAAAAAGTGAAACAGAATAACATAGTCAAAATGACACAATTTATGTATAATATATCATAAGTTAATAGTAATTGATTTGTACGTTATATAGAAAAGGTGATTTCATGACAGACCATTTACAAACGCTAAAATATATAAAATCAGATGTTTTGAGCTTTTGGGTGAGTTCCAATGGAGAACTCACCAGTTTTAATGAGTATTTTTATTCATTAAAGCAGTGTCTAAAGAAGCACTTGAAAATTGTAAATGTTGCTTTTCTTAGCTATGAAGGTAATAGTTTAATACCTATACAAGAAGTAGCTACGTTAACAATCGAAACAAAACTAAATGCTGTGTCATGGCTGATGATTGAAACTAGCTTTTATCAACAAAAAATGGTAAAGCTCCCTTATATATTAAAAGAAAAAGAAGCATATAACAGGATGACAGATATGGTGCTTTTCCAACCGGAGGGCAAAGATCCCATTGGTATATTACTTGTGGAAGCAACAGATGCTTGGACTGACTTTATGACTTCTGATTACGGTGAAGAGTGTATAGAAACGCTTATGAAAGTTTTGCAGATTTTTAGTGAGAACCTAGAAGTAAGATCAAATGAGGACCAATATAGAAAACTGTACAATATGACTGATTTATTTCATTCAACAATGGACATAGATTTAATTTTAGAAAATGTGCTGAAAAATATTAGGGATAATTTCCGGGAATTTAATGTTGAACTGATACTATCGAATGATCAAGACCGCCATACGACCATAGATATTAAGCTTTTTGATTACTTATCTGAAAGACCAGCTACTATTGAGGCTTTTGTATCAGGAGATTTGACAACTGAATTGGCAAGTGACCTGAATTGTCGTTTATTAAATGCACCTATAAAAGGAAGGCAAGCTATTTACGGCATTTTACAAGTAAGTGCACCACCGACATATCTTTTCTCAACGACTGAAAAGGACTTTGTACGAATGCTAGCGCAAGCATCCGGGAATGCACTAGAAAATGCCAAATTATATCATCAATCGCATCGCCTCGTAAGTGACTTACAACTTATTAATGAAACATCACATCGTTTAAATATGCGGATTGATATTCACGAAATGTTGCTTTTTCTACAAAAACAGTTAATGAAATCGTTTCAACCAATGGAAGTATGTTTCGCTTTTAAAAATAAGGATACCTTTGAAGTGACGGATGCCAGTACAACTTTATTTAAATTAGAGGAGGGGAAAACGTATATCAAACATGTTGAACAACATTTTGAACATACGAATGACCCATTATTTATAGCCGACTTTAGCCGACTAACGCCTAATCAAATTGAATATCGTTCGATTATGGCCATCCCAATTTTGATGGAGGAAAAAATAAATGGTTTTAGTATCGTACTACACAAAGAACCATATTTCTTTTCATTTGATAGCTTTAAGTTAATGCAGTCTTTGATCCATCACTCATCTTTAGCGATTGCAAACTCTATTTTACGAAATCAGCTTCAGGAAATGGTAGATAGGGACCATTTAACAAAGCTATATGCCAGAAGTTATTTAGATCACTATGTAGAAAAATCCCTTATAAAAGATCAATCGGGTATGTTTTTACTTATCGACATTGATAATTTTAAGCGTATTAACGATACTTATGGCCACCAAATTGGCGATAAAATTCTCGTACAAATTGCAATGAAGTTAATTGAGACGATCGGGACACAGGGGATTTGTGCACGTTGGGGTGGAGAGGAAATGTCAGTCTATATACCAAATATTGATGAAAAAGAATCAATCGAACTGGCATCGACTATTGTTGCAATGATTCCGGACGCAACAGATCCCCAAGTAACAATATCGGCAGGGCTCATAACTTGGGATCAAAATTATCGACCAGCATTTCAATCGGTTTTCTTACATGCAGATACAGCTCTATACCAAGCCAAAAACAGTGGGAAAAATCGTTTTTGTATTCATGATCGTTACCTTCAAACAAATGCATAAAAAAATAAATTTATAGATTTGCCCCGAAATGATATGTAAAAAATCAACATTTCAGGGCAATTTTTAATATTTGTATTCCGATTTACAACAGTCTTTATAGATGGGTAAGTAATGTTTTGACAAATTGCTCTAAGCCAACTTGATCATCAACAGAGAAGCGATTTGTAATTGGGCTATCGATATCAAGCACACCTAGAACTTTACCTTCCTTCAGAAGAGGGATAACAATTTCGGATTGGGAGGCAGCATCGCAGGCAATATGTCCTGGAAATGCGTGGACATCTTTTACGACAATCGTTTCTTTTTTCACTACGGCTGTACCGCAAACACCACGACCCGCAGGAATTCTAACGCAAGCAGGTAAGCCTTGGAATGGACCTAATACAAGTTCTTCGCCTTGTGAAATATAAAAACCAACCCAGTTAATATTTGTAAGAAATTGATTGAGTAATGCGGAAGCGTTACTTAAATTAGCGATGCAATCCGTTTCTCCAGTGAGTAGTGCATCTAATTGCTTTGCTAATGCATTATATTGGTCCATTATAGGACCTTCGTAATTTATTTGTGTAAACATACTAGCACCTCGTTTAAAAGTTATTCATTTAGGAAATATAACATTATAATGTTGATGTAAATCAACTGCGGCATGCGCATCAGATCCAAAAACAAAAGGTAACCCAATTGACTTACTATAGTCAATTAAAGAAAATGGTGGATAGGGTTCTTGACAATATGCTTTACTTAAACCAGCACTATTCAGGTCAAGTTCGTACCCTTCTTTTTTCATTAAATCTAAGATCTTTTGAATCCGGACTGTATCATCAATTTTCACATTGTGTGCTAATTGAAATTTATGAATGAGAGATGGATGTCCAATACGTTTAGGTTTGTATTGTCCTAAATTCGCTTGGATTGATTGAAGGACAGTATCATAATATAGATCATAGACATGTTCTACGGAGCCAATCTTTTTTGAAAAATCTTTAAAGGTCTCTGCTGAATAGTCGATACATACAAAGTTATCCCGCCACTTTAAAAAATGAACGGATAAAATAGCATCATCTAAAAAATGACCATATGTATCAAGGAAGCTACGTGTTTGCTGCTCGAAGCCTAAAATATAGTCAATTTCAAGCCCAATACGAATCCGGATGTCCTGCGCGTACTGATTTTGTAATCGCTGTAAATCTTCAAAATAGGGTACTAAATACGCTGGATTCATGCCGCTATCCTTATCGGGTGTAGGGTCGACAAAGCCGGGCGGTAACGGAGCATGTTCTGTAAACGTAATATCCGTAAAGTTTTCAGCAATAGCTTTTTCGATATATAGCGTAAATGCATCTGTTGTACCATGTGGACAATAGGGGCTATGGATATGCCCGTCTCTTTTCATAAAATATACACTCCTTTGGCTATTTGACTTGTGTCTAGATAGTAACGCCGTACGTTCAAGGACAGGAGTTGCCGTCTTGTCTGTTGGGCGTGAATACACTTTTCTGAAAATCACTTAAATTTTAGTACAAAAGGGGAAAACATAGTATATAATAAATACAACTAGCCAATTCGTATATTGTAGAATAGGAGGCTTACGATGGAGTATATCATCATTCCAATTATCCTACTATTAATTTTAGCCATAGTAGGATTTATGATGCGACGAAAACATACCGCAATTATTGAACAACTTGAAAATGAAAAATTACAAATACAAAATAATCCCATAAATGAGGAAATTTCTAAGGTTAAATCATTAAACATGAATGGTGAAACGGAAGAAATGTTTGAACGATGGCGCAATAGCTGGGATGAAGTCATCGATGTACATATGACAAAAATTGATTCACTCCTATTCGATGCAGAGGACCAAGTCAATCATCTTCGTTTTAAAAAAGCAACCTTGATTGAACGTGAAATTGAGGATTATGTTCGTAAGTGTGAACAAAGCAAAGATAAAATTTTAGAAGAATTAAATGAATTAATTGGCAGCGAAGAAAAAAATCGTATTGAAATTGAACAACTGAAAGAATATTATCGATCAGCACGTAAAACTTTACTTGCCCATCAACACTCTTTTGGGATTGCATTACCGGCACTTGAGCAGAAGCTAGAAGTATTTGTTCAAAAGTTTGAAGAATTTGATGAGCTTACTCGAGACGGTAACTATTTGCAGGCACGTGAAATTGTTATTGGTTTGAATCATGAATCACAAGAGACATTTGAATATATTAATGACGTGCCAACTATTTTGACTGAACTACAAGTGAAATTACCAGGTGCTGTTCAAGAATTACGTAATGGTCAACGTGAAATGGAAGAGAAATCTTATTATTTACATCATTTAGAGCTGGCAGAGGCACTGGACAACCTTGAGACGGAGTTTGCCAATTTAAAAGATGAATTGGCTCAACTTAATTTATCTTCTGTAAAGCCGAGAGTTGTTGAAATAAATGAAGAAATTGACCATTTCTATGATTTGCTTGAAAAAGAGGTCATTGCAAAAAATTATGTAGATCAAAATTGTGAGCGATTATTAGGTTCCATCACAAATGTCATTAGCTCAACCCGCTTAGTTAATGATGAAGCCACTTTTGTACAACAAAGCTATCATCTTAACGAAAAGGATGCTGAAATCCCAAAAGCTGCTTTAAAACAATTAGAAGCACTCCAACGTCGTTACGATTTATTAGCAATGCGTGTTACAGAGGAAAAATCTGCCTATTCAAGTTTGCAGGAGGAACTGATTGAAATAAGTGAGGAGCTTGAACGTATTCATGAGGAGCAAGATCATTTATCGAATACGATGAAAAAGCTTCGAATTGATGAAAATAAGGCTTGTGCACAAGTAGAAAATCTGAAGAAAACATTACAGGATACAGATCGTCTGTTAAACAAAGCAAATATTCCAGGTATTCCAGAAGAAATGGATGCACGTTTAGATGAGGCTGCTGAGCACATTTATGTTGTGATGCAAAGTTTACAAGAAGTACCACTCAACATGGGAACAGTTCATAATAACTTAAATGCTGCAACACTTTGTGTTGAGGATGTTCATTCCAAGGCACATGAACTAATTGAGAATGTTATGCTGATTGAACGTATTATTCAATATGGCAATCGTCATCGAGCAACAAACCCAAAATTAAATACACGTTTAAAAGAAGCAGAAGAAGCATTCCATCAGTTCCGTTATACAAAAGCGCTTGAAGAGGCTGGGACAGCTGTTGAAGAAATGGAGCCAGGTGCTTTAAAACGTATTCAAGAAATTGTCGCAGAGGATTTAGTTGCGCGTTAATAACAAATATATATTTACAGTATAAATATGATTATATTGAAAAGAGTAACCACCACACTGGATTGAAGTTGGTGGTTTTCTTATGAGAATTAGGATATACGATAGCCAAAATTTTATAGATTGCAGTCTTGAAGTAAAATTTAGCAAAGAGTCATGATTTTGATAAATGGCAAAGAAGAAGGGGTTAGCTTTTTGTCAGATTTTTATGAGAGTAGGTTTAATAAGCTTATTTTTATTATAATTATGGGATTATGAATACTGTGGATTATTACGTTACATAATTCCAATAGGCCTTATGCTATAATAGACAACTAGATTTACGGCAATGGCATGCTAATGAAGGTCGTGGTCGTGGCATAGGAGCTTTATCCTCAGTTTGGCTAATGAATTAGGAAAGAGGAGGATAGAGCTTAAGCAAATGGAATAATGCGATATCAGCAAAAAATAATTTAATAGGAAATTTTTTGTAACCTAATAATAGTTAATGGTTTTATTAGCAAGTTTGAACTATAATAAATACCGTTAAATTAACGTTTTGAAAGTGTGTGAATAACGATGAAAGTAAATACAATATATTTAGATAACAGCGCTACAACTAAACCGTATAAAGAAGTGATGCAGGCATTTATGGCAGTGAATGAGCAGTATTATGCCAACCCTGCATCGATTCATGCAATGGGTGTAGAATCAAATGAATTATTAATGCGTGCTCGTGAACAAGTAGCAGACATTTTGCAAACTGAGGCGAAAAATGTACTGTTTACTTCAGGAGGTACTGAATCAAATAATACAGCTATTTTCGGTTTAGCGCATGCCAATACTCATAAAGGTAACCATATTTTGACGACAGAAATTGAACACCCATCTGTGTTAGAATCGGTGAAGCAACTTGAAAAAGAGGGCTTTGAAATAGAATATTTACACGTCGATAAATCGGGTGTAGTGTCGTTAGATGAATTGCGAGAAAAAGTTCGCAAGGATACTATTTTAGTAAGTATGATGCATGTGAATAACGAAATGGGTGCCATTCAGCCGATTTTTGAAGCGGCAAAAATTGTCCATGAAGCAAGTCGTGCCGCTTTTCATGTGGATGCGGTGCAAAGCTTTGGAAAATTACCAATAACATTTAATGACGATGAAGGACCGGATTGTATTACTATATCAGGTCATAAAATTCATGGTTTTAAAGGTTCAGGCATATTAGCATTTCGTAAAAAAATACAATGGCAGCCGTATGCACTTGGTGGAGGACAAGAATTTGGCTTACGTAGTGGCACAGTGGCTGTTCCACAAGCGGTAGCACTATCAAAGGCGGCTCGTATTGCAATCGAAACAATGAGTGAACGTGCGAAAAAATATCGTACATGGCAAGATGAAATATGTACGGAGTTAAAAGAATATGGTGAGGCTGTGCATATTTTATCGACACCAAATGGCGCGTCACATATCTTATCATTTAGTGTGCGTGACTTAAAAGGTGAAGTCATTATCAATGCACTACAGAAACGTGGCGTTATTGTGTCAACATCGAGTGCATGTTCTTCCAAGCAAACAAAAACGAGTCATGTTGTAGAAGCGTTAAATATTGATGAGCATTTTAAAAAAGGTGTAATTCGAGTAAGCTTTGGTGCTTATATAGCGGATGAAGACATTACACAATTTAAACAAGTACTGCATGAAGTACTAATGGAACTTAAAGGAGAATACGCTTTATGATTTGGAAAGAAATATTAATTCGATATGGTGAGTTATCTACAAAAGGTCGCAACAAGATGGATTTTATCCGTCGCTTGCGTGAAAATATTCGCCATGCATTTACTGATTTAGGTCATCTACACATACGTACAGAACGGGATCGTATGTTCATCGCTATACAAGACGAGGCACAAATGAACGTTTTACTAAATGGATTACCGAAAATTTTTGGGATTCAATCATTCAGTCCAGTTGCTGCATGTGACAAAGACATCGAGGCGATGAAATCACTTGCAATTACAATTATGGATACATTTAAACATGAACAGTTAACTTTTAAAGTTGAAGTAAAGCGTACAGATAAAACATTCCCATTAGATTCACATGGCATTCAGCGTGAAATTGGTGGATATGTCTTACCTCAATATCAAAATTTATCAGTAAAAGTGAAAAAACCAGATGTAGAACTTCGTGTTGAGGTCCGTCATGATGCAACTTATATGATGGCACAAGTTATTCCGGGTGCTGGTGGCATGCCAGTTGGCTCTAATGGTAAATCATTATTAATGCTTTCAGGTGGTATTGATAGCCCGGTTGCAGGATATTTAATGTTGAAACGTGGAGTCCGTTTAGAAGCCATTCATTTCTTTAGTCCGCCGTATACAAGTCAAAATTCATTGGAAAAAGTAAAAGTACTTGCCAATGAATTAACGAAATTTGGGGCAAATATTCGTCTACATGTTATTCCTTTTACCGAAATCCAAGTACTTATTAAAGAAAAAGTGCCATCTAATGTGTCGATGACAACAACACGCCGTATGATGTTAAAGGTTGCTGACAAAGTACGTGAAGAAATTGATGCACTTGCGATTGTTACGGGTGAAAGTCTTGGGCAAGTAGCAAGTCAAACACTTGAAAGCTTAACCGCTATAAATGCTGTAACTAATACACCGATTTTACGTCCGCTAATTTCGAATGATAAATTAGAGATAATTGAAATTGCTGAAAAAATTGGAACATACGAAACATCAATACAACCTTTTGAAGACTGCTGTACAATTTTCACGCCCGCTAGTCCAAAAACTAAACCAAAGCTTGAAAAAGTCGAGCATTACGAAAGCTTTTCTGATTTCGACGAACTAATCGATCGCGCTGTAAAAAATCGTGAGGTCTATATTTTCCCGAAAAAAGAACAACCTGCTGATAAATTTGTAGATCTTTTATAAAAAAAAACTTCAATTGTTATGCTGTTTAAACGAACTTAAATTTGTTATATATATAGGAAAGAAACCGTCTCAAAATTCTATTTTGAGGCGGTTTTTATTTAATTGCTAATTGGTTTCCTTTGCAGTTACATTTTACCTATAAAATTTTTGTATTAAAAAACAAATAACGCACATTCTATATTCACAAGGAGGTGAGAAACATGACAAACAACAACAACCGCAGTTCAAACAAGCTTGCAGTACCTGGTGTACAACAAGCACTAGATCAAATGAAATACGAAATTGCACAAGAATTTGGTGTTCAATTAGGAGCTGACGCTTCAGCTCGTGCCAACGGTTCCGTTGGTGGTGAAATCACTAAACGTCTTGTACAAATGGCAGAATCTCAATTAAAAGGTATGCCAAACAACAACCAATAAATGCAGAATAAGCATTTATAAACTTAAAACCAGTGACCGTAAAAGGCACTGGTTTTAGTTTGTTTAAATTTACTGTTTTTATCCCGTACTATTGCATTGAAACGATTTCAAAGTGGCAACAGTATGTTGTATATTAACACTTTCACAAATAGTAGAAATAACAGCAATACCATTCGCACCCGCTTTAAAAACTTTCTGTGCATTGGACTCATCAATTCCGCCAATTGCTACTATAGGCAATTCAGGAAGTTCAGTACGAACTTGTTGTAAAAATTCAGTACCGCATGGTGGTTTGGCATCACTTTTTGAAGTTGTTGTAAAAATAGGACCAATACCTACATAATCAGCTTCGTACTGTATAGCAGTGTGCACTTCTTCTATTGTATGAACAGACACACCAAGCAACATTTTTCCGATTTTTTCTCGGATAACCGCAACAGGAAAGTCATCTTGCCCAACATGGATGCCATCAGCACCAAGTTTTAAAGCAAGCTCGATATCATCATTGACGATAAACGGAATATGACACTGTTTGCAAAGCTTTTGACAACTTTGAGCAAAAATTTCATAAGCCTGGCCAGTTAATGCACCTGGACCCTTTTCGCGAAATTGAAACATAGTAATGCCTGATTGTAGTGCTTCTTCAAGCACTTCTAATGGACGGCGCTTATGAACGTTTGTCGAACCCATAATAAAATAAAGCTGTAAATCATTACATTTCATGAATCGTTACCTCACAAGAATCTTTATATTTATGGTAGGCGAAATGATTCGTCGGACCATGCCCATTGCCAATAGATAAATCATGTGTAATGGCGAGTTGAATAAATTTTTTTGCTTCAACTATAGCTGTATCTATAGGTACTTTACATCCAATAAAAGCTGTTAATGCAGCAGAGAATGTGCAGCCCGTGCCGTGAGTATTTTTCGTTGCAATACGTGTCGTTTGCATGGAAAATGTTCGACCATCTTTAAAAAATACATAATCAGTCGAAAAATTTATGTCAGCTAAATGTCCACCTTTAATGACAACACATTGTGTGCCTAGTTGTAAAAGTGTTTGAGCAGCTTGGCTAATGGATGTAAAATTATCGATTTTTCTTCCCGTTAATACTTCTGCTTCAGGTATGTTTGGCGTAATAACAGTTGCTAATGGCAATAAATAACATCGCATTGCCTGCATTGCCTCCCGTTGCAATAAGCTTTCGCCACCTTTGGCAATCATTACAGGATCTATAATAAGTGGGATATCTAAGTTAGTCATCATGTTTGCGATTGCTTGAATAATATCAGCGGAAAAAAGCATTCCTGTTTTGATAGCGCTAATCGGAAAATCCTCTAATAGTGCATAAAATTGTTTCTCAATAAAGCTTGTTTCAATTGGTAAAACACCTGACACACCTAATGTATTTTGTGCAGTTAATGCTGTAATAACTGAAGTGCCAAACACCTTTAATTCTTGAAATGTTTTTAAATCTGCTTGAATTCCTGCACCACCGCCGCTATCAGAGCCTGCAATTGTAGTCACGATACGCATTACTTTTCACCGTCCTTTGACAGATGATGTAACTCATTTAAGACCGCTATTTGAAAATCACCAATATTTTGTGTCGAGCAGGCAGCTTGTTCAGCTAGTTTTTTATAAGCCAATAAAGTGCCTACTAATTGTGTAAATGGCTCGTTATGTGCAACATAAGCTGCGGCACAGATGGCGCTTAATAGACAGCCTGTCCCTGTGACTTCTGTCATTTGATAATGGCCACCTACAATCCATTGCATCTGTTCCCCATCGGTTATAAAATCTTTTTCACCGGTCACAATAACAATACAATCATAGCGTTGAGCTAATTGCTTTGCTTCCTCTTCAATGCAAATTGATCCGCTGCCACTGTCCACGCCTTTTTGCTGCCAACTCACATTTGCAATAGCTGCAAGCTCGCCCATATTGCAACGAATAACAGCAAATTTAACTTCGGCTAATAGTTGATGGACTGTTTTTTTTCGAAAAGTAGTTGCCCCAGCACCAACGGGATCTAAAACAACCGGGATGTCAAGTGTATTAGCCATTTTCCCAGCACGTAACATAGATTCTCTAGTACGGTTATTTATCGTACCAGTATTTAATAATAGCGCAGAAGCAATCTTTACCATTTCATCGACTTCATCGACTTCATCGGCCATTACAGGAGAAGCACCAATTGCCAATAAGCCATTTGCTTGAAAGTTTGCCACAACATAATTGGTTATACAGTGAATGAGTGGCTTTTGTTTACGGATTGTTTGTAAAATCATTGTAAGTCCTCCTTTTTTGGATGGACGTAAGCATGCAAAAAAAACTCTTTTTCGTGCAAGGAATCCACGTGAAAAGAGCTTTTCATCAATAACAAGATGTATTGCTCCCTACGTCAGTATTAACTAACAGGTTCAAAGGGTCAGGTTTTACCTTCTCAACTCAGGATGAGTCCCCCCGCAATCATGATTTTAGTTGACCAAAATGTACCATACTTTTTCACGGTGTACAATAGCGAGTTTTCATTATAGGAAAAGCAGTGACTGATGCCATATATAGAAGCATGATAGTTGTCATGACTTTTTAAAAATAAGGCTCCTTCCATTGAAAATCATGAAAAATGAGTTTTATAATGAGCATAGCGAAGGGGGCATATGCCATGAAAAGACAAGAATTACTCGCACCAGAGTGGTATAACATTGCAGAAGAACTTGAAAAGTATGCACAGGATCCAACTAAAAATGCTTTAATAGTTTATAACGAAAACGAAGAAATACAATATATTACATATAAAAGTCTACTTGAAAAGGCAAATCAGGCAGCACATGTATTAACATCTCAAGGATTAGTAAAAGGAGATGTACTGTTAGTTATGGTGCCGAGGTCCGTTGAGGCATACATTGTTTATATTGCAGCATTAAAGGCTGGTTTGACGATTATTCCAAGCTCTGAGATGTTACGTGCAAAGGATATAGACTATCGAATCACACATGCTGATGCAAAGGCTGTTATTGCATATGAACCGTATATTGAGCAATTTGATGAGGTAGCAAATTTAGAGGACGTACAGCAGTTTGTCATAGGTCGTGCACATGCTCCGTGGCAACCACTGCTAGAACAAATGGAGAATCAGCCAACTACTTATACAAGCTCTACGCCGACGAAGAGTACTGATATTGCATTTCTTGCTTATACAAGTGGTACAACAGGTAATCCAAAGGCTGCTGTTCATACGCATAGCTGGGGGTACGCACATTTACGGACAACAGCACCAAATTGGTTAGGTGTTCAGGAAAATGATATTGTATGGGCTACTGCAGCACCAGGATGGCAAAAATGGATTTGGAGTCCATTCCTTGCAACGTTAGGAAGTGGTGCAACAGCTTTTGTATACAAGGGGAAATTTAATGCAGCAACTTATTTATCATTACTTGAAAAATTTGAAATCAACGTGCTGTGCTGTACGCCAACAGAATATCGGTTTATGGCGGCACTTGAAAATTTACATGACTTTAATTTGAGTGGAATTCGCCAAGCTGTATCTGCAGGAGAACCGTTGAATAGTGAGGTTATGAAAATATTCTTGCAAAACTTTAAATTACAAGTACGTGATGGCTATGGTCAAACTGAAAATACATTACTTGTTGGGACAATGGTAGGTATGGAAGCACGTGTCGGCTCCATGGGTAAACCAACGCCAGGAAATACTGTAGCTATTATTGATGATTTTGGCAACCCAGTTGCAGAAGGTGTCGTTGGTGATATAGCAGTCCATCGTGAAACGCCGGCATTATTTAAAAAGTATTTTAAAGATCCAGAACGAACAAGCTTACAATTCCGAGGTGATTGGTATATCACTGGAGACCGTGCATATAAAGATAAAGATGGTTATTATTGGTTTGAAGGACGCGGTGATGACGTAATTATTTCTTCAGGCTACACAATTGGGCCATTTGAGGTGGAAGATGCTTTGATGAAGCATCAACAGGTGAAAGAGGTCGCAGTGGTAGCGAGTCCGGATGAAGTAAGAGGAAATATTGTAAAGGCATTTGTTGTATTACATGATGGGCAAATAGCCCATGAATCACTTATTGAAGAACTACAAGACCACGTAAAAACGTTAACAGCGCCCTACAAGTATCCACGTGCGATTGAATTTGTAGAGGAGTTACCAAAGACTGCTTCTGGTAAAATTCGTCGTGTCGAACTACGTCAACAAGAAAAGTATCGGTATACTCAGCAATCATTTCCTAGGAAATAATGTCGAAAATCAAAGTTCATTTTTATAGTATGAACTTTGATTTTTTTAATGTGTAAAGGACATTATTTATGGGGAAATTTATAAGATAAAATTTTTGCATAATATTGCAAAAAAGTGAAACATTTTAGACGTTGGGACGTATAACGTGTTGAGGAGGCGGAAAGACATGAATGTTAAAAGGTGGGTAGCCTTAGTTATTGCAGGTGTATTATTATTTGTTTCACTAGGTATTAATACCATATTTGCAATATTTAAAGCAGATTTCTTTGGTAACTTTGACAGCCTAATGGCTGGCAATAATTTAGAGGTATTTGAAACGGTGATTGAAGGAGAAGATTTTAATAAAAGGATTGCGTACTTAAAAGTTGATGGTGCGATTCAAGATATTGGATCTAGCTCATTATGGCAACCGGTGGCATATGATCACCAGTTTTTCTTAGAGCAATTAGACAATATTTTATATGATGACACAGTAAAAGCAGTTGTTTTAAGCGTTAATTCACCAGGTGGTGGTGTCAAAGAATCAGCAGAAATTTATAAAAAGCTATTAAAAATTAAAGAAGAACGTCAAATTCCAATTTATGTATCTATGGATTCGATGGCAGCTTCAGGCGGTTATTATATTGCCGCACCTGCAGATAAAATTTTCGCACATCGTGATACGATAACTGGCTCTATTGGTGTCATCATGCAGTCAATCAATTACCAAGAGCTAGCTGAAAAAGTAGGCGTAAAATTTCAGACATTTAAATCAGGCGAACATAAAGACATGTTAAGCCCGATGCGCGATGTTACAGAAGAAGAACGTATTATGATGCAAGATATGATTAATGAAACCTACGAAGAATTCGTTGATATAGTTGAAAAAGGTCGTAATATGTCTGAAGCAGATGTTAAAAAGGTAGCGGATGGTCGTATTCTTGGAGGAACAAAGGCACTTGAAGCTGGCCTAATCGATGAAATTGGCGATGAGGAAGCAACGATTGCAGCTTTACGTGCTGATTATGGTTTAGAGGATGCAGCACTGTTTGAATACACATACGATATGGGTGGCTGGCAGTCTTACGTTGGCATGAAGATTGGTTCAATGTTTGGCCCGTCTGCTGAGGAAAAAATGCTGATGAAGATTATGGCTGACTATAAAGCGCCAAAAATGATGTACTTATACGGCGAATACTAAGGAGGGTGTACCATGACAAATAATGAATTCGTTATACTAGGGCAACCCTCTTTTGAACCAGGATCTCTCTCTAATAAGACAGAAACTGTTTTAGAAACTAGACACTATGCATTAAAAACAGCTGGCTTTTGGGTACGTTTTTGGGCATTCTTATTGGATGGACTGCTTATAACAGCTGTTGGGGGAATACTTGTAAACCCGATTTTTTACTTAATGGATTGGTCGTTGTCAGAAACAGTATGGTATGCGCCCATTTCTATTATTTCAGCCATTATCTATTATGGCTATTTTGTATTGATGACAAAATTTTTCGGGCAAACTTTAGGGAAAATGGCTTGTGGTTTGCGTGTGGTATCATTAAAACATGATAAGTTAACATGGTCAGATGTCCTTTTCCGAGATTGGATTGGCCGTTTTATTAGTAATATCTTTATGCCACTGTATATTTTTGTAGCTATTTTGCCAGACAATCAAGGCTTACATGATTTTTTTGCGGAAACCACTGTTGTCCATGAAAAAATCTATGTAGAAAAAAAAGAAGAGCCTACAGCTTTACCTCTTCCCAAGAAAGACACTGAGCCTGAAAAGCTGGAGCAAACGCTAGAAGAAAAAATAGAAGATTGATGGTTGGGCTGTCTCACAAAAAATGAGACAGCCTTTCTATTTGTTAAGTCAACATGATATGTTGTACCCGAGCGGACATGGACAGACGCAGAGTGTAGGTGAGTATCCAAGTATGAATTGATAAAACGTTTCAATATCTACTGCGAAATAAATAAGCAATGAAACTATTAGAAAAACATGAGGTCTCCAGAAAGATCATTTTTCAGTTTAAGCTGTCTCAGTTGCATTTAATTCCCCACATTTAGTAATATTATGTACATATGATGAAGGAGGCGTTTATTATGGCACAAGTAACATTTAAAAATGGTCCAGTAACACTAGTAGGGAACGAAGTAAAGGTTGGAGACCAAGCACCAGCTTTCACTGTATTAGCAAACGACTTATCACCTGTTTCTTTAAAGGATTCAGAAGGGAAAATTCGTTTATTTAGTGTTGTCCCATCATTAGATACAGGTGTATGCGATGCGCAAACACGTCGTTTTAATGAAGCAGCAGCAAACTTAGGCGATAATGTAGTTATTTACACTGTATCCGTGGATCTTCCATTTGCGCAAAAACGCTGGTGTGGTGCTGCAGGCATCGATGCTGTTCAAACAGTTTCTGATCACCGTGATCTTTCATTTGGTGAAGCATATGGCGTGTACATTCAAGAATTACGACTTTTAACACGTGCAGTATTTGTAGTGGATGCAGCTGGTAAAGTAACATATGTGGAATATGTCCCAGAAGCTACAGACCATCCTAACTATGAAGCAGCGATTGCCGCTGTAAAAGCACTAGCGTAATCCGCTTCTTTTAGGCTAAGATAATACTAGACAAAGGAGCTGTGACAAGTTTGTTGTCACGGCTCCTTTCTGCGTGAAAGGAAGTTTTGTATGGAAAAGATCGAGAAATTATTTGCATTGCTGAATGAGCATGCTGAAAAGCTAGAAAAAGAACAAAATACAACACTATTAGAGGGCATGCTGGATGGTTTAGAGGCATGGCTAGATGGGGAAGTTGATTTCTCACAGGAAGATACAACGAAAGAAGATGTGCGGAAAGCAATTCAAATTGCCATCTTAAAGGGAATGCGGAAAGGCTCCCAGCCAAATCATCAAATGACGCCAGATACGTTGGGCTTATTAGTAGGCCATTTTGTTGAGCAAATTTTTGCTGAGCGTTTCGAAAAAGGAAAACTCTCTATAATGGATCCAGCTGTTGGTACAGGCAATTTACTATTGACTGTTATGAACTTACTGGATGGTAAAATAGAGGCTTCTGGGGTAGAGGTTGATGAGTTACTGATCCGTTTAGCGGCAGCAACGGCAGATTTAATAGAACAACCCGTATCCCTATTCCGACAAGATGCACTGCAAGATTTATTAGTAGATCCCGTAGATGCGATTGTTTGTGATTTACCAGTTGGTTACTATCCAAATGATGATGTGGCATTGGATTATGAATTGTGTGCAACCGAAGGAATGAGCTATGCACACCATTTATTCATTGAACAGTCTGTTAACTATACGAAGGACGGCGGTTATTTATTTTTCCTAGCGCCAACTCATCTTTTTGAATCTGAGCAATCAAAGCAGTTGCATAAGTATATTCAAAAACATGCATGGATCCAGGCTATTATCCAATTACCAGATACCATGTTTGCCAATAAAGCACTTGAAAAAAGCATTGTTATTTTACAAAAACAAGGTATGAATTATAAAGCGCCAAAAGAAGTGTTACTTGCGAAGGTGCCAAATATGCAAAATAAACAAGCACTTGCTATGTTCTTTGAGAAAGTGAAGATGTGGCTAGAAGGTAAATAATAATATATAGTAAATTCTAAAATAAAAAAGGTATCCAAGTGTTTTGGATACCTTTTTATGTATTACTTCATTAAGCTTCTGGAGAGCGTTCTGGTGTACGGATTACAAGTACATCACATTTAGCTGAACGTACGATTGCTTCAGAAACAGAACCGATTAGGAAACGTTCTACAGCGTTAAGACCAGTAGCACCACAGATGATTAAGTCTGCATCCACGATGTTAGAAAGCTCTTTTGTGATAATATTTTTTGGAGAACCGTATTCGATTACAAGGTTTACATTTGTTAAGCCTTCTTCTTCAGCTTGCTTTTTGTAACCGTTTAGTAAATCTTCAGAGAATGCTTGTGCGCGTTCCGCAATTGAACGGTCATATGCTTCGATTGCAGCGAATGAACGAGTGTCAATAACATTTACTAGATTTAATACAGCACCCTCGTTACGTTTTGCAACGTCGATCGATTTACGGAAAGCGTATTCAGCTTCTTTTGAACCGTCTACAGCAACTACAATGCTTTTATAATGATTAGCCATTTGTATTACCTCCCTATATTTATATTCTGATTATACCAAATGATTTCCTAAAGGAAATACTTTCCGAAGGAAAAATTGTGAAAAACTAAAGGCGTTTACTGCTAAATTTATATATACTTTTAAAAATCTTAATATTCAGCATTATGAAAATCTTATAAATTTCACTTGAAACCGCATTAATTAAAGCATTTTTTGCACTTTTTTGGTAAGATGGAAGTGCATAAGGGGTGTATCAATTACGCTAATGCAGAATTGATGAAACAATGCTTATTTCAAAGGTTACGGAAGGGGACAGGAAACATGAAGATTGGTATTCCAAAAGAAATTAAAAACAATGAAAATCGTGTAGCAATGACACCAGCAGGAGTTGTAACATTAACACATGCAGGCCATGAAGTGTACATCGAAGCAGGAGCTGGTCTTGGCTCAAGCTTCACAGATGCAGATTACCTAGCTGCCGGAGCTCACATTGTTGCAACTGCAAAAGAAGCATGGGCACAGGAAATGATTTTAAAAGTAAAAGAACCTGTAGCAGCGGAATTCGATTATTTTTATGAAGGCCAAATATTATTTACTTATTTACATTTAGCGCCGGAGCGTGAGCTGACGCAGGCACTTTTAGATAAGAAAGTTGTAGGTATTGCCTATGAAACAGTACAGTTAGCAAATGGTTCTTTACCTTTACTAACACCAATGAGTGAAGTTGCTGGCAAAATGGCGACACAAATCGGTGCACAATTTTTAGAAAGAAATCATGGTGGTAAAGGGATTTTACTAGGAGGCGTATCGGGCGTGCCTCGTGGAAAAGTTACAGTTATTGGTGGTGGTATCGCTGGAACAAATGCAGCAAAAATAGCTGTTGGAATGGGTGCAGATGTAACTGTAATTGATTTAAGTCCAGAGCGTCTACGTCAAATAGAAGATTTATTTGGGCGTGAAGTTCAAACATTAATGTCAAACCCTTATAATATTGCGGAATCAGTGAAAAATTCGGATTTAGTTATTGGAGCTGTTCTAATTCCTGGAGCAAAGGCACCAAAGCTTGTTTCGGAGGAGATGATTCTTTCAATGCAACCAGGTTCTGTAGTGGTTGATATTGCCATTGATCAAGGGGGAATTTTTGCATCGTCTGATCGTGTAACTACACATGACGATCCTACGTATATTAAACATGGCGTTGTGCACTATGCAGTAGCAAATATGCCAGGCGCTGTACCACGTACATCAACAATTGCTTTAACAAATAATACAATTCCATATGCATTGCAAATTGCGAATAAAGGTTATAAGCAAGCATGTATCGATAATCCAGCACTGAAAAAAGGTTTAAATACATTTGACGGGCATATTGTGTATAAAGCAGTTGCAGACGCACAAGAATTACCATACATCCATGTCGATGATTTAATGACATTAAGCTAATTAAAGTGGCAGTTAAGCGGTGGAACTAGCGTCTCCAGCTCTTAACATGTGGACTTTTTGTATAACATAAAAAGGGAAGCACCATTGGCAAATGGATGCTTCCTTTATTTGTTTTATCGGCATTAACTTAAGTTGAAGGTAAAGCCCCATCAACAGCCCTACGTCCTGTCGCGCTTCATAAATCAATTATTCTTTATGACATTGCCATTAAAATTATACGCTACAGAACAATTAATTCTTTTGGGAATTTTGTTAGCACTTCTACGCCATCATTTGTGACAACGACATCGTCTTCGATGCGAACACCTGTTACATCAGACTTGTAAATACCTGGCTCAATAGTGAATACCATACCTTGCTCCATCGTCATATCGTTAGCACCTGTAACAGAAGGGAATTCGTGTACAGAAATGCCAAGTCCATGACCTAGACGATGCGTAAAATATTGTCCGTAGCCAGCGTCAGTAATGGTATCACGTGCAATTTTATCTAAGTCCATTGCGCGAACACCTGGTTTTACGGCTGCAATCGCATTGTTATTAGCTGCTAGTACTGCATTATATATTTCCTTCTGTGCATCCGTAGGTTGGCCAAAAGAAACAGTACGTGTAATATCAGAGCAATACCCCTCGTAAATAACACCAAGGTCGAATAATACCATATCGCCTTTTTCTACTTTACGGGCACCTGGTTTACCGTGAGGGGAAGCAGTTTTAGGGCCACTTAATACCATTGTTTCAAAGGACATCTTACAACCCTTTTCTTGAATCGCACTTTCAATGGCAGTTAAAATCTCCATTTCTGTTTTACCTTCAGCAATCTCTTTGCAGCCAACTTCAATAGCATAATCTGCTAGTTCAGCAGCTTTTCTTAATTTATCTAACTCATCTTCATCTTTGATAACGCGCATTGCATTAATTTGCTCGTCAAGGCGAACAAAACTTGCCTGTGGAAATGAATGCTGTAAAGCTTCTAAACGTTCTACTATGAGCTGCGATTTTTCAATTGCACATGTAGATGGATCTCCATTTCGAGCTTTGATAGCTTGAGCAAGTATTTCCATAGCATTTTCCGTATCTTGGTGACCAATTACTTCATATGGCCAACCGGCATCCTTTGCATCTGGCATCTCCATTTGAGGACAAATTAAAAAGGGCTCCGACTCTTTAAAAATCATCACACCTAGTAATCTTTCATGGGGATTGCTTTTAAAACCTGAAACGTAAAAAACATTATCTGGTGTCGTTACAAAAGCAGCATCAATTTGATTTTGTTGTAAATAATTTTGAATTTCCTCAACCTTCGACATTATCATTTCCTCCTCATATTTCTCTATAGTTTTATCCTGTACAAGCATATCAAAAAAAGGGAAAAAGCGCATGGGTAGCGAATTAATATGATGAAGCAAAAAATGTAATGCAAGGAGGAATGACAAATGGAAATAAGTTATCATGGACATTCTGTTGTCAAAATTCAATCAAATGGTAAGACGATATTAATTGATCCTTTCATTAATGGAAATGGACAAACTGATTTGCAGGTTTCTGAGGAAGCACCGGATATTATTTTACTTACACATGGTCATAATGACCATGTGGGCGATACGGTAGAGCTTGCACGAAAAAAAGATGCGCTTGTCATTGCACCAAATGAGCTGGCAAACTGGATTTCATGGCAAGGCGTAAAAGCGCATCCAATGCATATTGGCGGTGCGAAAGAATTTGATTTCGGTAAAGTGAAATTTACACAAGCTTTCCATGGCTCCTCCTATACAACTGAAAATAATGAAATTATTTATATGGGTATGCCAGCTGGAATCTTACTATTTATCGAAGGTATAACGATCTATCATGCAGGTGATACGGCATTATTTAGCGATATGAAACTGATTGGCGAAAGACATCCAATTGATGTGGCGTTTTTACCAATAGGTGACAATTTTACAATGGGGCCAGAGGATGCGGCTTGTGCCGTGTCGTTTTTAAAGCCGAAAATTGTCGTACCGGTGCATTACAATACATTTCCTCCAATCGAACAAGATCCTCAAATTTTTGCAGATTTAGTTCAAAATGCAGAGGTTCAAATTTTAAAAGCCGGTGAAAAAGTAAACTGTTTCTAATTTGTGACGTCGCTGTACTATATAGATTGACACCACGTGCGTAGTTGAAACGGTGGGCAAAGTTCAACAATTTCACCACTTTATACTCAATATTTTTATAAAAAATATGGTACACTAAGAGCAGAATTGATTGCTTGAGAAATAGGTGATATTTTGTCTACAAAACATGAGAAGATTTTACAATATATCGAGTCACTACCCGTGGGCGATAAAATTTCAGTACGTCAAATTGCAAAAGAAATGCAAGTGAGTGAAGGAACGGCATACCGTGCCATTAAGGAAGCCGAAAATCGCCGTTTGGTGAGCTCCATTGAACGTGTCGGAACGATTCGTATTGAAAAGAAAAAGAAGGAAAACATTGAGCGATTAACTTTTGCAGAAATTGTTAATATTGTAGATGGCCAAGTTTTAGGTGGTAAAACAGGTCTACATAAAACATTAACAAAATTTGTTATTGGAGCAATGCAATTAGAAGATATGATGCGTTATACAGATGCAGGGAGCTTACTAATCGTAGGTAACCGTATAAGAGCACATGAAAATGCGTTGCGAGCAGGTGCTGCTGTGTTAATCACAGGTGGTTTTGATACAACGGAGGCTAACAAACAGCTGGCAGATTCATTAGATTTACCGATAATTTCAACGAGCTATGATACTTTTACCGTAGCGACAATGATTAACCGCGCAATTTATGACCAATTAATCAAAAAAGATATATTATTTATTGAGGATATTTATGTACCGATGACAGATACATCAGTACTTCGCAATGATGAAACGATTCATCATTTCCATAAGCTGAATGAGCGTACGACGCATGGTGCATTCCCTGTCGTAACCATGAATAATAAGCTAATTGGCATGGTAACGGTAAAAGACGTTATAGGTAGGGAAGAAGATGAGCTAATTGAAAAGGTCATGACGAAAAATCCAATTGCTGGATCCATGAAGATGAGTGTTGCTTCGGCAGGACACCGCATGATTTGGGAGGGCATTGACCTACTGCCAATTGTTAACGATGATAACGTCTTACAAGGAGTTATTAGTCGTCAAGATGTGCTGAAGGCATTACAACTTGCACAAAGACAGCCACAGCATGGAGAGACAATTGATGATTTAGTTAAGAATGAAATGAAGGTACTTGGCGATGAGAATTTAATCGTTGAGTTTAAAGTGACACCACAAATGACAAACCAATATGGGGCGATCTCCTACGGAGCATTTACAACGCTACTTGCAGAGGTTGGTTCGTTTGCATTGAAGCGTCGAAAGCGTGGAGATGCAGTGGCAGAGAACATGACGATTTATTTCATTAAGCCCGTGCAAATGGAAAGCACACTTACCGTTAAACCTCGAATTCTAGATATGAGTCGTAAGTTCGTTAAAATGGACTTCGAAGTATTTAATCATCAAGTACTTGTTGGTAAGGCAATGATGATGTTCCAGCTACTAGAGCGTTAAGTGTACAAAAAAGGGATGGTCTAGCGCAAATACTAGGTCATCCCTTTATGGCTTTATGCAGTTTAACGGTTACTGAAACTTCCGTTGTCATCACTCAAAGAACAAATCAGACTCCGGTTAATGTCCGATTAAGTTATTACTTATTGGTTAATACGGAATTCTTCTTTAACGTATTGACCGTAGTGACGGACCTTTTTAACATTCTCTATTACAACAAAGATGCCTAAAACGACAAGAATTGCTACAATAATAAAGGTATACGTACCAGGGAATAAATACGCCTGGTTTAAGGCGAACAATAAGATAAACGCGCCTAGACCTACGTTTGCTTTACTTTTATACCAGTTTTTAGCGATCGGTAAAGTAGAACGGAATTGTCTTGTTTTAAAATAAAAATAAAATACAAACGCTATGATAATCGCAAATACAAAAATTAAATTGAGCATAGTAAACCTCCTAGCATAACTAGTCATTATTGTAACGATAATTTAAGAAAATTGCTAACGGTTATTACTATCATTTTGGGGGAAACCATTTTGAAAAGACAAATCATCGACACAATTGCTTCATATGAAACAATCGTTATCCATCGACATGTGCGCCCTGATCCCGATGCTTATGGGTCACAAATTGGCTTAAAGGAGTTACTTTTAGCAAATTACCCAGAAAAGAAAGTATACGCAGTTGGTGAGCATGATGCATCCCTGTCATTTTTAGCAATGCCAGATCAAGTTGCAGATGATGTATATGCAGATGCACTAGTCATTGTTACGGATACAGCAAACACTGAACGAGTAGATGACCAACGCTATACGAAAGGTAAAATGGTCATTAAAATTGATCATCATCCAAATGACGATGCATATGGGGACTTACTGTGGGTTGATACGACAGCAAGTTCATGTAGTGAAATGATCTATGAACTTTTTGAGGAAGGCAAAGAAGTAGCTAACTGGACGCTATCTGCTGCAGCAGCAAGATTATTATTTGGTGGAATTGTTGGTGATACTGGTCGTTTCCAATTCCCAAGCACGACCGTGAAAACCTTTAAAATTGCTGGCGAGCTCATTACATATGATTTTGATCGAAATCAAATCTTCGATGGTATGTATGAAATGGAACGTAAACTATTAAATTTACAAGGCTATATTTATCAGCATTTCCAAATGGATGATAATGGTGCAGCTTTTGTGAAGCTTACGAAGGAATTGCTTGCTGATATTAATGTTGTGCCATCAGAAGCATCACTTTTAGTAGGTTGTCTTGGAAGTGTAAAAGGAATTTGTGCATGGGTAGTCTTTATTGAAGAAGGCGATCAAATTCGAGTACGTTTACGTTCAAAAGGACCTATTATTAATACATTGGCCAAGGAATTCAATGGTGGTGGACATCCGCTTGCTTCAGGCGCAACTGCGTATTCATGGGAAGAGGCGGACCGTGTAACAAAACGTTTACAGGAAATCTGTCAGGCATATCAATAAAAATGGAATGAGAGGAAGGGATTCTTTTGACACACGTGTATACACAAATGCATACGAGCGCGGATTTATTGAAAAGTACGATTCGACTTGAGCAATTGATCCCTTTTTTACAAGAGCAGAATACACAGGCCTGTGCAATCGTCAATTCGAAATTGTACGGGCTTTTGCCTTTTTGTAAAGCAATGCAGCAGGCCAATATTCATGCTGTATTAGGGCTAACGGTGAATGTGCAGTGGCAGGAAACTGTAATCCCAGTTGTTTTGTATGCACAGACACAAGAAGGCTACCAACATCTATTAAAGATTAGTAGTGCCGTTTCTATTAAAGAAAACGAGGTCTTACCATGGAAATGGCTTGAAGGCTATTCGGCGGGCTGTTTAGCAATGTTTTCTTCAGGTCACTCAACAGAGCTAGAGGAATGGACTGTGGTCGCAAGTGCCCTCCATCTTGTCTTTGCAGAGCGATTTTTTATAGGTATTGCAAGACCAGCAGGTGTTGTTTCGGAAAGGGAAACGGCTATTTCGTTATGGTGTGAGGCTGAAAACGTAAGGATCGTTGCCGCACAGGACAGCTATTTTTTACGCCCAGAAGATCACTTTGCCTTTGAGGTTGCTAGAGCCATTGAACAGGGGGAAAAGCTCAGTGACACAATGCTAACAGCTCACTTACAGTGGCATTTTGCACCAACGAGGGAAGAGTGGCGTGCATGGTTTGTCGATCGTCCACAATGGCTTGAAGCAAGTGCATTGATGCTCGCTAGCTGTATAGCGAAAATCCCAGAGGCACATGTCCAAATGCCGAAATATCCTGTATCAGGTGATGACACAGCTGAAAGTCTACTCATTAAAGAAGCTTTTTCGGGACTTGCTGCACGCTTTCAGCAGTCGGAAATACCGACAGCCTATCGTGAACGACTTCATTATGAGTTAGATATTATTTGTTCGATGGGCTATGCGGATTATTTTTTGATTGTTGCTGATTTTATGCGCTTTGCAAAAGAAAATCATATTTTAACAGGACCAGGGCGTGGGTCATCGGCAAGTTCACTTGTCGCTTTTAGCTTATCCATTACCCGTGTTGATCCTCTTGAATATGGTTTATTATTTGAACGTTTTTTAAACCCTGAACGAGTTACATTACCTGATATAGATATTGATTTTGTCGATAGTAAAAGGCAAACAGTTATTCAATACGTTGCACAAAAATATGGTAAGGCAAATGTAGCGCAAATCATTACCTTTGGTACTTTGTCTGCAAAAGCTGTTGCCAGAGATGTCGCTCGTGTTTTTGGTTTTGAGGCAGAAACATTAGAAAAAATTTCAAAAATGATTCCTAATAAACCAGGGATGACGTTACAAAGAGCAATAACAGAATCACAAAATTTCCAAGGCTGGCTAGCTGAAAGTGAATACCATCGTCAATGGTATGAAGTGTCGTTAAAACTAGAGGGCTTACCTAGAAATTCTTCTACACATGCGGCTGGAATTGTGTTATCACCAACACCGTTAGTAAATACCGTACCGATTGAAAAGGGGCATGACGATATTTATTTAACCCAATGGCCAATGGGAGACGTCGAGGCGAGCGGACTTGTGAAAATGGACTTTTTAGGCTTACGCAATTTAACTATATTAGAGCAAATACGTTGGTCAATTTATAAAGCGGGAGGGCCATGGATTGAATTCGAACGTATCCCGTTGCAAGATGAAAAGACATTCCAAGTACTACAAAGTGGCGATACAGTCGGGATTTTCCAATTAGAGTCTGAAGGGATGAAGCAAGCATTACGTGATATTCACCCAACGCATTTTTTAGATATTGTCGCTGTTAACGCACTTTATCGTCCAGGACCGATGGATTTTATACCTATCTATGCACGACGAAAAGCGGGGAAAGAGCCTGTCATTATGCCACATCCGACACTGGAACCAATTTTGAAAGAGACGTTTGGTGTTATTGTCTACCAGGAACAAATTATGCGCATTGCTTCTGTCATGGCTGGTTTTACGATGGGGCAGGCTGATTTACTACGTCGTGCGGTTAGTAAGAAAAAGCGCGAGGTACTAGAGGAGCAACGTGCTGCATTTGTCAGTGGAGCGATGAAGCAAGGTTTTGCTATAAACATTGCAGAAGAGGTGTATGCGTTAATTGTACGCTTTGCGGACTATGGTTTTCCGAAAAGTCACGCGGTAGCCTATAGTATAATCTCTTATCATATGGCCTATTTAAAGGCACATTTCCCGAAAAGTTTTTATGCGGCTTTATTATCGAATGCGACAGGTAATACCGAAAAAATACAGCAGCTTGTCGCTGAAGCGAAGGAAAAAGGCATTCCATTTTACCCACCTTCCTTGCAGCGGAGCACAAAGTTCTTTACTGTCGAAAATAATGGTATTCGCTATAGTTTATCGGGCGTTAAAGGTGTGCCACAACCGTTTTTAGAGAAGGTAGTAGCTTTGAGAAAAACAAATCAAGATGCCTTTCATAATTTATTTGATATGGCTGTTGCTTTAAGTGCACAGCACTTTAAACCGAAAGTGATGGAGTCTTTAATTTTCGCTGGAGCACTGGATTATTTAGGGAAGGATCGTGCGGTGTTGCTGACAACTTTAGAGGCAGCTTTGAAGCAGGCAGAACTCTTACGCCCAACAGAGGATATCGATCTTGAAACAGCTACAACTTTTGCATTCGGTAAGCCGAAGTATATGGAGGCACAAGTCATGTCGCAAAAGGAAAAGCTGCAGCATGAGAAAGAAAGTCTAGGCTTTTATATAACAGCACACCCTGTCTCTAAGGAAAGAGTATTTTGGAGTGATGTGAATGCTACGTGCCGTGAGCTGAAAAGTATGCGTGAGGGCACGTATGTAAAAATGATTGGCCTGGTTGAAGAAGTGAAGAAAATCCGCACAAAAAAAGGTGAGCAAATGGCTTTTGTTCAACTCCAAGATGAATTCGGTATGGTTTCTGTGACATTATTTCCTCAGGTGTTTCAGTTAGTCGAGGAAATGTTATTAGAAGATGAATTGTTATACATTGAAGGATCGCTGGAACTGCGGTTTGGCAAGCCTCAAGTGAAAGCAAAACATGCGCAAACGACGAAAAAAATATGAAATTAAACAAGATTTTAGAAACTGCATAAACTCTATGCAGTTTTTTCTTTACATTTATACAGTTATTTTGTAAGCTAGAGTCAACGTTAAAAAGTGGTCAGACCACTTTTTTGATAGGGGAGTTAATCGTATGGATAAACAAACCGAACAAAAGAAAGTGTTTTTAGAAATCGTTCAGCAGTTGCGTCAGCTTATTCACTTGGAGAAAATTCAAGCTGGAGAGAAGCTACCTTCTGAACGAGTTCTTTCTGAGCGTCTAGGGGTCGGCCGCTCCTCTGTGAGAGAGGCGCTTCGGAGTTTAGAATTGCTTGGACTCATTGAAACGAGACATGGTGGAGGTACTTTTCTTGCCTCAACACATAAGCATCAGCTCGTAGAAGTCTTGTCGATGTTTATATTAGAAGATGAAAAATCAAAAAAAGATGTCGAATTCACGCGACAAATTCATGAAAAGGAAGCTATCCGCGTAATAAGTTGTACAGAGATTCTGCGAACATTACCAGTGTGGGACAGTTTCTTTGTGAAACTAGAAATAGAAGGGTCGGTAAATTGTCGGGATATTTTACGAGAGTTATTAATTACGACAGGCAATCGCCTTGCACTAAAAATCTGGTTTCAATTAGCAGCTTATGACGGTGACCGTTTAAATCGAAACTCAACAGAAGAAGAAAAAATAATCATTCAAACAATGTTGAAATCGATGCAGCTTGGTTATGAAAAAGAGGCATTACAAGCTTACGAACAGTGGATGGGCACTGTATAAAGCATTTAGACAACAAAGGGGGAGTCAGACATGGCAATACGCGATTTATTTAGTGGAAACCGAAAAAAGAAACAGGATGGACAGGAAAAGGCATTTCCAGAAGGACTCATGACAAAGTGTCCAGAATGCCGTCATATCCAGCTTACGAAAGAATTAGAAAAGCATCATAAAGTCTGTACGAAATGTGGGCATCATTTTAAAATGACTGCACAGGAACGTGTAGCGTATTTCTTAGATGAAGGTTCATTTGTGTCAATGGACGACCATTTACAAACAAGTAATCCACTTGGTTTCCCAGCCTATGTAGAGAAAATTACGGCCGATCAACAAAAAACAGGATTAAATGAGGCTGTATTGACTGGCCTTGGTACACTTGATGGAGTAGAAATTGTTGTAGCGATTATGGATGCCCATTTCCGTATGGGTTCAATGGGCTCTGTCGTTGGAGAAAAAATTACACGTGCTGTTGAAAAAGCAACGGAATTACGTTTACCTTTTATTATTTTTACGGCAAGTGGCGGTGCACGTATGCAAGAAGGCGTATTATCGTTAATGCAGATGGCAAAAACGAGCGTGGCATTAAAGCGCCATAGTGAACAAGGTCTGTTATTTATTTCCATTTTGACGCATCCAACAACTGGCGGCGTTTCTGCAAGTTTTGCCTCTGTCGGTGATATTAATATTGCTGAACCACAAGCACTCATTGGCTTTGCTGGTCGTCGAGTGATTGAAGAAACAGTGAGAGAAAAGCTTCCAAACGATTTTCAAACGTCAGAATTTTTATTAGAGCATGGACAACTTGATGCAATTTTCCATCGTAAGGATTTACGAAAACAAGTGACAGTGCTTGTAAAAATGCATACGAAAGGCGGCGTGCAACATGTCTAAAACATTAGCTTTTGAGGAACCAGTTGTACAATTACGAGAAAAAATTGATGAACTAAAAACAATTGCTGCTGAAGCAGATGTAGATATGACAGGCGAAATTGAAAAGCTTGAAACACGCTTAACACAGTTAGAGCAATCTATATATGCAAACATGAAACCGTGGGATCGTGTGCAAGTTGCACGTCATCCTGAGCGTCCAACAACGCTTCAATACATCGAGGCAATGTGTGAAAACTTCATTGAGCTACATGGAGATCGAACATTTGGAGACGATGCGGCAATTCTTGGAGGGATTGCCATTTTCGAAGGACAGCCAGTAACTATTATCGGACATCAACGTGGAAAGTCTACGAAGGAGAATATCCGACGTAACTTTGGTATGCCTCATCCAGAAGGTTATCGTAAAGCATTACGTTTAATGAAACAGGCAGAGAAGTTCAACCGCCCAATTATTTGTTTTATTGATACGAAAGGTGCGTATCCTGGTAAGGCGGCTGAAGAACGTGGTCAAAGTGAAGCGATTGCTCGTAATTTAGTGGAAATGGCTGGCTTAACAGTACCAGTCATCAGCGTTGTTATCGGAGAAGGAGGCAGCGGAGGTGCACTTGCATTGGGAGTAGCAAACCGTGTTTTCATGCTAGAAAATTCAACATACTCGGTAATTTCTCCTGAGGGAGCTGCATCGATTTTATGGCGTGATGGGAGCCTGGCGAAGCAAGCTGCTGAAGCAATGCGGATTACCGCACCTGATTTAAAAGAACTTGGTGTTATAGATGGTATTGTTCCAGAAGTAACGGGAGGCGCGCATCGCAATGTAGCGAAACAGGCACTCTATTTAAAAGAATGTATCAGTGACACATTAAAAGCATTACATTCTTTAAACGGTGAACAATTGGTCGAAGACCGGTATGAGAAGTTTAAAAAAATCGGACAATATACTGAAGGATAACTCGATTTAGATTTTAGGTATTGAAAGATGAAATAAGGACAATAATACATAGTATTATTGGAAAAATGGTAGATTTTAGATTTTTTTCGATGGAAGGAGTGTGTGAAAGCGCATTCTTTTCATTTTTTATGTAAAAGTTATGTTTTTGTCGTTCCAGAACCCTTACATAGTTTGTTTTTTCGTGTTAATGTGAATAATAATAGATAACTGCAGGAGGTTGTTCGACAATGAAAAAAATTGCCGTTTTAACAAGTGGTGGAGATGCGCCAGGCATGAACGCAGCCATTCGTGCAGTCGTTCGTAAGGCAGCTTATCATGGAGTTGATGTTGTTGGGATTAAGCATGGTTATGAAGGTCTAATTAAAGGCACTTATGAGCCACTTGATTTAGGTTCTGTAGGTGGCATCATTCAAAGAGGTGGCACGAATTTATTTTCAGCACGTTGCCCTGAATTTAAAGAAGATGCTGTACAACAGCAGGGCATTGAGAAAATGCGGGAAGCTGGTATTGATGGTCTTGTCGTTATCGGTGGTGACGGGTCCTATCGTGGTGCAATGGACTTAGTGAAAAAAGGATTTCCAGTTGTTGGTGTACCAGGGACGATAGATAATGATGTTCCAGGCACTGAGTATACAATTGGTTTTGACACTGCCCTGAATACAGTTGTTGAATCCATTGATAAAATTCGTGATACAGCGACTTCTCATGAAAATTCATTCATTGTTGAAGTAATGGGGCGAGACGCTGGGGATATCGCATTATGGGCAGGTTTGGCTGCAGGTGCGGAAACAGTATTAATTCCTGAAGAAGATTATAATTTAGCGGACATCGTGACACGTTTAGAGCGTGGTGAAGCACGGGGTAAAAAGCATAGTATTATCATTGTTGCTGAAGGTGTAATGTCTGGGAATGAGTTGGCAAAACTTTTAAAAGAAAAAACTGGGAAAGAGACACGTGTTTCTGTACTTGGTCATATTCAACGTGGAGGTTCTCCAACAGCACGAGACCGTGTACTTGCAAGTCAGTTTGGAGCACACGCAGTAGAATTACTAATAGAAGGTAAATTTGGTCGAGCGGTTGGTATTCGCAATCATAAAGTAATCGACTATGATATGCCAGAAGCTTTTGAAAAAAATCATGAGGCAGATGTAGGTTTATATTCTTTAATGAAAGAACTTTCAATATAATTTGCATAAAAACGGAGTGGGCAGAAAATGAGAAAAACAAAAATCGTATGTACAATTGGACCAGCAAGTGAATCACCAGAAACTTTAGAAAAACTTATCGAGGCAGGTATGAACGTAGCTCGCTTAAATTTTTCGCATGGCACACATGAAGAACATGAAGTGCGCATTAATTTGATACGCGAAGTAGCAGAGAAGTTAGGCAAACCTGTGGGAATTTTACTAGATACAAAAGGACCTGAAATTCGTACACATAACATGCAAAATGGCGAACTACATTTAACAACAGGTCAAGTTATTGATATTTCAATGACTGAAGTAGAAGGAACAGAGGCAAGTTTCTCTGTCACTTATCATCAATTAATTGAAGACGTAGAACAAAACTCAATTATTTTATTAGACGATGGTTTAATTCAATTACGTGTATTAGCTACAGATACAGAAAATGGCCTAATCCACACAATTGTAGAAAATGCCGGTGTATTAAAAAATAAAAAAGGTGTCAACGTACCAGGTGTTTCTGTGCAACTTCCTGGAATTACCGAAAAAGATGCACAAGATATTTTATTCGGCATTAAGCAAGGCGTCGATTTCATTGCAGCTTCATTCGTACGTCGTGCAAAGGATGTGCTAGAAATCCGTGAGTTGCTTGAACAAAACGGTGGTGGCCATATTCAAATTATCCCGAAAATCGAAAATCAAGAAGGTGTCGACAATATCGACGAAATCATCTTAGTATCCGACGGGTTAATGGTAGCACGTGGAGACCTTGGGGTAGAAATTCCTGCTGAAGAAGTTCCTCTTGTACAAAAGAAATTAATTTTAAAATGTAACCAAGTAGGTAAACCCGTAATTACTGCAACGCAAATGTTAGATTCAATGCAACGTAACCCTCGCCCAACACGTGCTGAGGCAAGTGACGTTGCCAACGCTATTATTGATGGAACAGATGCGATTATGCTATCGGGTGAAACAGCAGCGGGCCTTTATCCAGTTGAATCTGTACAAACAATGAATAAAATCGCAGAGCGTACAGAACATTCATTAGATTATAAGGCTATCGTATCCACAAGAAGTCGTGAAAAAGAAGCAAATATGACAGAAGCCATTTCACAGGCAGTTGCCTATACTTCGATTAACTTAGGCGTAAGAGCCGTACTTGCACCAACAGAAAGTGGTAATACAGCTCGAATGATTGCAAAATATCGACCAGGTGTGCCGATTGTCGCGGTAACAGGCTCTGTCAATACAGCGAGTACATTAACTCTTGTTTGGGGTGTATATCCAGTAGTATGCCAACGTGTAACAACGACAGATGAAATTTTAGAGCTTGCTGTTGATGAAAGCTTAAAACATGGTTATGTAACACACGGTGATGCAGTTGTTATTACAGCTGGTGTACCAGTGGGCGAAGCGGGTACAACAAACTTAATGAAAGTACACATTATTGGAGATTTACTTGCTCGTGGACAAGGTATTGGCAAAGCTTCTGTAATCGGCAAAACAGTTGTTGCAAAAAACGCAGCAGAAGCACTTGCTTATGATACAGAAGGTTGTATTTTAGTAACAGTTGGCTCGGATCGTGATATGATGCCAGCACTAGAAAATTGTATCGGTCTTATTACGGAGGAAGGTGGACTGACAAGCCATGCAGCGGTTGTTGGGCTAAGCCTTGGAATTCCAGTTATTGTTGGTGTTAAAGAAGCAACGACAATAATTCGACACGGTCAAGAAATAACAATGGATGCTGAAACAGGTGTCATTTATAAGGGGCATGCGAGTGTTCTTTAATTAATAACGAAAAAGCTCTAGTACGTGACACCGTACTGGAGCTTTTTGTTTATAGTGCAATATATAGAGGCTAAATAGTATTTACAGCTATCGCTACTGTTCCTTAAAAGTACACAATATTTTGAGCTTTTACTTATAATTTAGGCTCATTGTTTTTTATATGAAACTTATTGGTCTATAATAACGTATAAATGGTATAGCTTTTTCATATAGGAAGGAGAAAAATATGCGAAAAGTTTTTCTTGGTTTCATTGTGTATGCATTAGCCGAATTGGCGTTATTAATAGTTGTTGGTCAAAATATAGGTGTGTTGAATACTTTATTGCTCATTGTGGCAACGAGTGTTATCGGTGTTTATGTAGCAAAAAATAAAGGTATGAATTCTGTACAAAAGGTAAAAGATACGATGGCTAGAGGAGAAGCGCCGGGACCTATTTTAATTAATGCGCTGCTGAATTTTAGTGGCGGTGTGCTGTTAGCATTACCAGGTTTTTTAACGGATCTTATCGGCTTATTACTACTCATGCCTTTTTCAAAAAAGCTGTTTCAACCAATCGTATTTTATTGGATTCGTAAAAAAATGAAAAAAGGGCAGTTTATCATCGTTCAAAAATAGATTTTTCCTTAAGTTTAACAGCCAAGAATAAAAATATAGGGCTGAGTAAAATGCCATAAAATCCGAATAATAAAATAGATGCAGCACTGATGAAAAAAGTGTGGAATGTACGTAATTGAAGTGTATTGGACCACAGCATGGAATCAGCTAGCTGCCTTGTTAATTGAACAAACAAATACAACAGTAAAATCGCAACACATAAAAAAGTATTGCCATTGAAATAAAAGTAAATACTCATGGGTACGAGAAAGACCCCAATACCGAAGAATGGAAGCACATCTGCGAATGCAACGATAAATGCTTTAATAATGGCTTGTTCAAATTGAAAAATCATAAAGCCTGCACAAAGTATGAGGAGTGTAATGGTGAATAACTGAAACTCCACAAATATAAAGTAATGAAAGAGTTGCATGATTTTTGAAAAATGTGATTGCCACTCGTTGCGAAATTTCTTCGGAACGTACTGGAAAAACCAGTAGCGGGATTTACGTGTTTCCAGTAACGCAAAATAGTAAGCGACAAGGAAAATAAACACTTCAATTACATGCTTCATGAATAGTTGCAATAAATTTGCTGTATAAACGAGGATAGAATCAAAAATTGTCAACGATTTTTCCTGTAAAACTTGTATAAACATGGACTCGTATTCAGTGAATAACTGGAAGTTTTGAAGTGTATCTCTTATTTCAGGGAAGATAAGTATGATGCTGTTAATAGATATAATTATGAGGAGAAAAATACAAGTAAGTATCAGTATTTCTACGATAATTGCTGCGAGCCAATAGGCGATTTTACAATAAGAATTGAGAAATTTTATAATAGGATACGTAGAAAAAGATAAAAATATTGCAAGGGATACAGGTAATACGAACCAAAGGATTAATAAATAAAAAATAAATAATAGAATATTTGTAGTTCTTTCGTATGAAAAATACTTAATATTCCTCATTTTTACAAATTCACCTCGTTTCAAATAAAAAAATAATGTCAAAAAATACAAAAGAAACTCTTTGGAACGTGTTTATAGTCGCTCGGGCGCCTTTTTCTTTATTTGGGTGTTTTTCATTCACAAAGCTGTCAAAAATGATTATAATAGCAATGTAAGCGATTTACTTAATGGTTCATATGAGCAAAAACCGTAAATGATAACGATTGAATAGCATTTACAACAAAAATATAAAGTATGAGGGAGCGATAATTTATGTCAGCAACAAAAGGTTTAGAAGGTATCGTAGCGGCGGAATCTAAAATCAGCTCAATTATCGATGACACACTTACATATGTTGGTTACAACATTGATGATTTAGCAGATAACGCATCATTTGAAGAGGTAATTTACCTACTATGGCACACTCGTTTACCAAAAGCGGACGAGCTTGCTGAGTTAAAACAACAATTAGCAGACAACATGTCTATTCCACAGGCAATTGTAGACCAATTCAAAGCATACCCACTTTCAACTGTACATCCAATGGCTGCACTACGTACTGCAGTATCTTTACTTGGTGTATTCGATGAAGAAGCGGATGTAATGGATCCAGAAGCTAACTACCGTAAAGCTATCCGTCTACAAGCTAAAATTGCTACAGTTGTAACTGCGTTCGCACGTGTTCGTAAAGGCTTAGAGCCAATTGCACCAAAACCAGAATTAGGTTATGCAGCGAATTTCTTATACATGTTAAAAGGTGAAGAACCAGCAGCAATCGAAGTTGAAGCATTCGATAAAGCATTAGTATTACATGCTGATCATGAATTAAATGCTTCTACATTCACTGCACGCGTATGTGTAGCTACATTATCAGACGTTTATTCTGGTGTTACTGCAGCTATCGGCGCATTAAAAGGACCACTTCATGGTGGTGCAAACGAACAAGTTATGAAAATGCTAAGCGAAATCGGTTCACTTGAAAAAGTTGAATCTTATATTCAAAATAAATTAGATAACAAAGAAAAAATCATGGGCTTCGGTCACCGTGTATACCGTAAAGGCGATCCACGTGCACCACACCTACGTGTAATGTCACAAAAATTAACTGAACTAACTGGTAAACCAGAGCTTTATGAAATGTCAGTTAAAATCCATGACATGATTGTTGAACAAAAGAAATTACCTGCAAACGTAGACTTCTTCTCTGCGTCAGTGTATGATTCTTTAGGCATTGATCATGACCTATTCACACCAATTTTCGCAGTTTCTCGTACTTCTGGTTGGGTAGCACATATTCTTGAACAATATGCTAACAACCGCTTAATCCGTCCACGTGCGGAGTATGTTGGACCAGGCATGCAAAAATATGTTCCAATCAGCGAGCGCTAATTTGGAAAATATGCTAGAATATTTGGGACTGTGTTACCTTTAACACAGTCCTATGATTATGAATTTAGGAGGCAACAATAATGTCAAACAAAATTGTAGTTGAAAATGGCGTACTTAATGTACCAAACAATCCAGTAATCCCGTTCATCGAAGGTGATGGAATCGGTCCAGATATTTGGGCTGCAGCATCTCGCGTTATCGACGCAGCTGTTGAAAAAGCTTATAACGGCGAAAAGAAAATCGAATGGTTAGAAGTTTTAGCTGGTGAAAAAGCGTTCAACCAAACTGGTGAATGGTTACCACAAGAAACTTTAGACAAAATTAACGAATACCTAATCGCAATCAAAGGTCCTCTTACTACGCCAATCGGTGGTGGTATCCGCTCACTAAACGTAGCATTACGTCAACAACTTGATCTATATGTTTGCTTACGTCCTGTACGTCACTTTGATGGAGTACCTTCTCCAGTTAAACGCCCAGAAGACGTTGAAATGGTTATCTTCCGCGAAAACACAGAAGACATCTACGCTGGTATCGAGTTCGAATCAGGCTCTGAACAAGCTCAAAAAATCATCAACTTCCTACAAACTGAATTTGGTGTTAACCAAATCCGCTTCCCAGAAACTTCTGGTATCGGTGTAAAACCTGTATCTAAAGAAGGTACTGAGCGTTTAGTGCGTTCTGCTATTGAATATGCTATTAAACATAACCGCCCATCTGTAACATTAGTTCACAAAGGGAACATTATGAAATTCACTGAAGGTGGATTCAAAAAATGGGGTTATGAATTAGCTGAAACTGAATTTGCTGATAAAACTTTCACTTGGAATCAATATGATGCAATCAAAGCTGAACAAGGTGAAGAAGCAGCAAACAAAGCACAAGCTGATGCTTTAGCAGCTGGTAAAATCTTAGTTAAAGATTCAATCGCTGACATCTTCTTACAACAAATTTTAACTCGTCCAACTGAGTTTGATGTAGTAGCTACAATGAACTTAAATGGTGACTATATTTCTGATGCATTAGCTGCACAAGTTGGTGGTATCGGTATTGCTCCAGGTGCGAACATTAACTACGTAACTGGTCACGCAATCTTCGAAGCTACTCACGGTACAGCTCCAAAATATGCTGGCTTAGATAAAGTAAACCCATCTTCAGTACTACTTTCAGGCGTATTAATGCTTGAACACTTAGGATGGCAAGAAGCAGCTGATAGCATTACAGCATCAGTTGAAAAAACAATCTCTTCTAAAGTTGTAACTTATGACTTTGCACGTCTAATGGATGGTGCTAAAGAAGTGAAATGTTCTGAGTTCGCTGACGAATTAATCAAAAACCTATAATTTTCCCAACTTTAGTTGCATAAAATTATAGCTGTGATGCATGCAAAATCTGTCGAGATATGTTTGATTAACAGCAAATTATTTTCGACTTTATTTAAATGAAGTATTTCCAACTTGTTTAATCAAGGGAGAGAGAGTTATTCTCCTCCCTTTTTTTTTAACATAAAACCCAAATCAAAGGAGCGTATTCAAATGTCTTTGAAACGTAAAAAAATCTCAGTAATCGGTGGCGGATTCACTGGCGCTACTGCAGCATTTTTAGCAGCTCAAAAAGAACTTGGTGATGTAGTATTAGTAGACATTCCTCAAGCTGAAAACCCAACAAAAGGTAAAGCTTTAGATATGTGGGAAGCTGCTCCAATTCAAGGTTTCGATTCTTATGTTAAAGGTACTTCTGACTATGCAGATACTGCGGATTCTGATGTAGTAATCATCACTGCGGGTGTTGCTCGTAAACCTGGGATGAGTCGTGACGATCTAGTTCAAATCAACCAAGGTGTTATGAAAACAGTTTCTAAAGAAATTGCCGCTCACTCACCAAACGCAACAATAATTGTACTTACAAACCCGGTTGATGCAATGACTTACACAGTATACAAAGAAACTGGTTTCCCTAAAAACCGCGTTATCGGTCAATCTGGTGTACTTGATACAGCTCGTTTCCGTTCATTCGTCGCTGAAGAACTTAACATTTCTGTTAAAGACATTACTGGATTCGTACTAGGTGGCCATGGTGATACAATGGTACCACTTACTCGCTACTCTTTCGCTGGTGGTATTCCACTAGAGTCTTTAATCGCTCCTGAGCGTTTAGAAGAAATTGTTGACCGTACTCGTAAAGGTGGTGCTGAAATCGTAAACCTACTGGGTAACGGTTCTGCATACTATGCGCCGGCTGCTGCAATGATTGAAATGGCTGAAGCGATTCTTAAAGACCAAAAACGTATTCTGCCATCCATTGCTCTTCTTGAAGGCGAATATGGCTACAACGATATTTACTTAGGTGTACCAACACTTTTAGGTGCAGACGGTATTGAAAAAATCTACGAACTTGAATTAACTGATACAGAAAAAGCAGCATTAGATAACTCTGCTGAAGCTGTAAAAGCAGTTATGGAAGTTTTAGCTTAATAAAAAGTTTATGAAATCGAGTGGGAATCATTCCTACTCGGTTTTTTTTATTGTAATGCGGGATAAAATGGTTATTCTGCTTTTCATTGTACTTTTAGAATAAAATTGATACTATGAAGGTAGTATGATAGAAAAGGGGTTGGCGTATCTTTGCTTCAAAAGAACAGTAAACTTGGTCTCACTATAGATGAAATTACGGTTGGCGAGAAAATTCATATTACTGAAAAAATAGAGGATAAAGATTTAATGCTTTATTTAGGGCTTACAAATGATAGCAATCCGCTCTATATTCAACATGATTATGCAGCAATGACACCATTTAAAAAGCCAATTGTACCAACCATCATGTTAAATGGCATTATTACGTCAGCTGTGTCGAAGTATATACCTGGACCAGGTGCACGAATTATTGAACAGCATATAAAATACTTAGGACCACTCTATCATTATGAATTATTTGATACACTATTAGAGGTAACAGTAGTCAATAAAGTACAAAATACAATTACGGTTTCAGTAAACTCATACAATGAGCAAAAGCAACTTGTGATTGAAGGTACATTACTGGTAACGCCACCACTTGCGTTATAGTAAACGTCTTGTAGATTTGAAATGGGGGTTTCAAATCACTATCGGAGGCATTATACATGACAAAAACAATTTTAGTTGTAGAAGATGAATTATCCATTGCAACATTATTAAAATATAATTTAGAGCAGGCTGGTTATGTAGTTGAAACAGCCGCGGATGGACAAGAAGGTCTAGATAAAGCTATCACGCTACAGCCTGATTTAATGCTGTTAGATTTAATGCTTCCTAAGCTAGATGGTATGGAGGTATGTAAACAAATTCGACAGCAGCGCATGAATACACCAATCATTATGCTAACGGCTAAAGACGACGAGTTCGATAAGGTGCTTGGTTTGGAACTCGGAGCAGATGATTATATGACGAAACCTTTTAGCCCACGTGAGGTATTGGCACGTGTGAAGGCGGTATTACGACGCTTTACACAAAATGTCGTAGTTGAGGATAAGGATGAACCATTAGAAAAAATGTATGAGTTTGGTCAACTGCGTGTATATCCAGAGCGTTTTGAGGTTTTTTTACAAGATGAAGCGCTTGAATTTACACCGAAGGAATTTGAACTCTTAATCTATCTACTTGAAAACAAAAACCGTGTATTAACACGTGATCAGTTATTAAGTGCTGTATGGAAATATGATTTTGCAGGCGATACTCGTATTGTGGATGTGCATATAAGTCATCTTCGCGATAAAATCGAAGAAAATAGCCGTAAGCCCATTTTTATTAAAACCATTCGTGGCCTTGGCTATAAATTTGAGGAGCCGAAATCGTCATGAAATCAATGAGCAACCGCTTATTCTTGACATTCATGCTATTGCTCGCAACAATACTAGCTGTCCTAATTATTGTCATAGGTCAGCTTTTTCCTGTTTATATAAAACAGTACAATGAACAGGAGAGCCCGCATATTCAAGAAGCGATAGATAAGGTATTAGAGGAACGACAGATTACACTATCTGCGGACGACAAAGAGGCGTTATTGGCAGTCCAAACAATTGACAATAACGACTCGCTGCTATCTTATTTACATGCACGACTCTTTGTAGTACTCGCGATATTATTCTTAATCAGTATTATTTTAATGGCAATTGTAAGTCGCTATATGATTCAGAATTTTACCGCACCTATTGATAATGTGACAGAAACGGCACTTGAGCTTGCAAAAGGGAATTATCGTGCACGTGCCCATGAAAATGAGCAGGAACGGACGATGCCGCTTAGTCATTCTATCAATATTTTGGCACGTAATTTGCAGGATATTACAACGATACGTGAGGTTGAAGAGGAAAGGCTTAAAACGTTAATCGAAAATATGGGAAGCTCGCTTATGATGATTGGGCGAGAAGGGAATATATCGATTGTCAATCGTGTATTTTTAGAACGCTTTGGCATGCAACTTGAAGACGTGCAAGGAAAGGTTTTTCGTACAATTGGCTTGCCAAAATCATTGGAGCAATTTATCGATCATGTGTTTTTAACAGAAATGCCCTACCGTCAGCAAATTAAGATGGAAGTCCAACAAGAGTTATATAATAAAGAAGTATATGGTGCACCGGTTATTGGAGATCATGGGCGATGGCTTGGTGTTGTAATTGTTATGCATGATATTACTGAGCTTATACGTTTAGAGCAAATTCGAAAAGACTTTGTCGCGAATGTATCACATGAACTTCGTACACCTATTACGTCTATTAAAGGTTTTTCAGAAACATTGCTAGACGGGGCCTATAAAGATGAGAAAATGTTACTGTCTTTTTTAGAAATTATTCATAAAGAAAGTAATCGTCTACAAATGCTCATTCAAGATTTACTTGAACTATCGAAAATTGAACAACATGGTTTTACCGTTAATATTATGCCAATGAACTTGCAAGATGTGCTCATACGAGGAGCAGAGCTAACAGGTCCTCGGCTAGATGAGAAAAATATGAGCTTTAATGTTGATATTCCAAGAGATGTAGAGGTAATGGGTGATGCGAATCGCATCATACAAATTGTTATGAATTTAATTACCAATGCAATCACCTATTCACCCGAAAATACGACTGTGACCATTCGTTTGAAGGAAGATGAAACGTATGGCATTCTTGAAATCGAGGATGAAGGAATCGGTATTGAAAAGCATGAAATTGCTCGTGTCTTTGAACGGTTTTATCGTGTGGATCGTGCACGAAGTCGGAATTCTGGCGGGACAGGCTTAGGGCTTGCCATTGTCAAACATCTAGTGGAGGCACATCATGGGCGTATTCAGGTGGAAAGCGAAGTCGGCGCCGGTACAAAAATGATTGTCATGATTCCTAAAAAATTAACGAATTCTTTACAATAACATGATGTAAGATTCACATTAAGGGACTATACTAATTTGTAGAAACCCCCCAAATAGTTTGATAAGACCAAATGTAGCTTGATTCACTCGTATGCTCATCAGTGGGAGATGAAGAAAACCTTCACTGATTGGAGTTTCATTTTATGGTTGTTGCTACACCACAAAAAGAATCTATTTCCAAAGTTTTTTGGAGGTGGATTCTTTTTGTGTTTTACACTTACCTAAAATAGGTGTAAAGTATAGTAGCATAAAAGATTGAAAGAAGGTTGACCATGAAAATCGCCAAATGTCTCGTGCAAATTGGCTATCTTTACATACTATTATTTGTCGGAAATAGTATTGCACGCATACTTCACTTGCCGATTCCAGGGAGCATAATAGGGCTAGTATTATTGTTTTTACTACTACAGTTTCATATCATAAAACTTGAATGGGTTGAGCTAGGTGCGGGATTATTACTGAGTGAATTATTATTGTTTTTCATTCCATCAGCAATTGGTGTTATCAATTATGATGCACTGTTCGGTGTTCAAGGCATGAAAGTCGTCCTTGTAATCGTCGTGAGTGCCATTGTCGTCATGCTAATGACGGGTTACACAGCACAATGGCTAGAGCAACGAAAGAAGGGTGATACTGCATGAGTATGTTGATTGCTGTAATAAGTTTGCTGGGAACTATCGCCATTTTTTACACGTGTAAAATATTCTATCAAAAGTTTAAAAAAGAATGGCTAACACCAATGCTTATCACACCATTAGTCATCATTACTGTTTTACTGCTAACAGGAACATCCTATGATTCCTATAATGCAGGAGCCAATATTTTAACGAACTTACTTGGGCCGGCGACAATTGCTTTTGCCGTACCGATATATAAAAATTTCTCGCTTCTAAAAAAACATGCCTTTGAAATTTTTCTTAGTATTGCTGTTGGATCGGCTGTTGCAATTATATCCTCATTTTTCATGGCATTAATGCTTGGATTAAATGACGAACTAGTGCACAGCTTAGTACCACGTTCTGTCACAACACCCATCGCAATGGATATTTCAAATATGATTGGCGGTTCGCCAACACTCACTGCTGTTTTCGTTATGACTACGGGTATTCTTGGAAGCCTACTTGCACCACTAATCATTCGATTAAGTCGTTTTCGTACACCGTCCGCAAAAGGTTTAATGCTTGGTATGGGGGCGCATGGTACAGGTACTTCTAAAGCATTTGAGTTTGGTGAGCTGGAAGGTACTTTTGCAAGTTTAGCCATGGTTGTTGCGGCTTTAATTAGTATAATCTTATCAACAACATTTTTCCCTGTATTTGAACAACTTGTTATGAATATCCTGTTGCCTTAATTGGTGACAGGATATTTTGATTATATAACAGTGTAAGACGCCCAATAAATATTATTTTCTTGAAACTTTTTGTAAGTTTTCCCGTATACAATAGTACTAAGTAAAAGGGAGGAACAGACATGAGTGTGAAAAAGACACTAATGATGGTGGGACTTGGAATTTTCGGTATTGTGGCACTGATCGCTGTATTTACATCGTGGTACACAGTAGATGAATCGGAGCAAGCCGTTGTCATTACATTTGGTCGTGCTGATGATATGGTTACAAATCCTGGTTTACACTTTAAATTACCTTGGCCAGTTCAGTCGGTAGAGGTTTTATCGAAAGAAACATTTAGTTTACAGTTTGGTTATAAGCAAAACAAGTCAGGCGAGTTGGAGGACTATGATGCTGAAACGAAAATGATTACGGGGGATGAAAATATTGTCCTAACGGACCTTGTCGTGCAATGGAAAATTACAGAACCGAATAAGTACTTATTCAACTCTCAAAACCCAGAGGAAATTTTACATAGCGCTACATCGAGTGCGATTCGTTCTATTATTGGAAGCTCATCGATTGATGCTGCGTTAACGGAAGGAAAAGCGGACATCGAAGCAAACACTCGAGATCTACTGGTTACTCTAATTGAAAAATACGATATTGGTATCAGTGTTTTAGGGGTGAAGTTGCAGGATGTCGAATTACCTAACAAAGATGTGCGAGCAGCATTTACAGCAGTTACAGATGCACGAGAGATGAAAAATACGAAAATAAATGAAGCAGAAAAATATTTGAACAAGCGCACTAATGAGGCAGAAGGAGAAAAAGATGCCATTATTTCAAAGGCCCAAGGAGCAAAAACAGCACGTGTTGAGCAGGCACAAGGAGATGTGGCAGTCTTCAATAAAATGTATGAACAATATAAAGGTAATCAACAAATTACACGTGAACGTTTGATATTAGAAACACTTGAAAACGTCCTACCGAAAGCACAACTTTATATTATGAATGATGATGGCAGTACAATGAAGTACTTACCATTACAAGCATTACAACCAACAGAACAGCAAACGACTACAGAGACAAAAGAGAAAAAAGAGACAAAAGAGGGGAGCGGTAACTAATGGATCAAAAAAATAAGGACCTTGATAAATTTCTAAGTTTTTTATCAGGTAAAACAAAAACTACCGCTCCTAGTGACGGCGACAATGTCGTGAAAATGTCTAAAAAGAGCCCGATGAACCCAAAGAAATATATATCTATTGCTGTCACATTAACAGTTGTTTTTGCAGTCGCAATTATTTTGTTTACGAATGTATATATTGTAAAAGAATCTGAGTATGCCATCGTTCGACAGTTTGGAGAAGTGGTGAAATTTGAGCGTGAGCCTGGATTAAATATGAAGATGCCGTTTATTCAAAGTGTGACAAAACTACCCAAAAGCCAATTAACGTACGAAATTTCAGAAGAAGAGATTAACACAAAAGATAAAAAACGAATTATCATTGATAATTATGCGGTGTGGCGTATTACAGATCCAAAGTTATTAATTTCAAATGCTGGTACGATTGAAAAAGTTGAATCACGCATGGAAGAGTTTATTTATTCTGTTATTCGTGCAGAGCTTGGACGGATTACTTATGCGGAAATTATTAATGATGAAAATTCTTCACGTGGGAGTATTAATGACCAAGTAACTAAACGTGTCAACGAGTTGCTATTAAACGATAAATACGGAATTGAAGTAGTCGATGTACGTATACGTCGTATCGATTTACCAACTGAAAATGAACAGTCGGTGTTCACTAATATGATTTCGGATCGTGAATCAATTGCACAAAAGTATCTATCAGAAGGTGATGCAGAAAAACGCCGTATTGAAGCACAAACAGATAAAAAAGTTCAAGAAATGCTAGCAACAGCAAATAAAAAAGCATCGTTAATTCAAGCAGAGGGAGAAGAAGAGGCTGCCAAAATTTATAACAGCTCATTCTCAAAAGATCCTGAATTTTATTCCTTGTATCGTACGCTCGAATCGTATAAGAAAACTGTCGGGGAAGATACAGTCATTATTTTGCCATCCACTTCACCATATGCAAAACTTTTATCAGGCTATATACAATAATTTAGTAATCCTTGCAGGGATTTAATAGTAGTGGAAATTGCGTACTAGCAAAGTATGCAATTTCCACTTTTTTGTTATAGCAAATTCATAATTAAGTGTTTCATAGAATCCTATTTTCTGATAAAATTATGATGTTTAGAAATGATAAATGGGGGTAATAGCTGTGAAATTACAAATTAGCACGTGGCTCCAAAATTTAGGAATAGCTTGTAGTATGGCATCGTTGTTTACACTTTTCTTTCGACTAACAGATTTTGAATGGCTGACGAAAAGTGTTTATTATATACCGGTATTTTTTGTGGTTTTGTTTTTAATAAGTTTAGTTATTGCGGAAGATGTCCGTAAGGCATTTAAAAAAATGTTCTGGTACGAGAAACGTAAAGTACAGCGACCTATTTGGCAGGTAGGGATTGGATTCATTTTCTTCCTAGCGCAAATTGGTACAGTCATGGTATTTAGTATAAAGCTCACACAACCTGAGCTTGGTGGTATGCCTTTATTTTTAGTGATTGCTTTTATGAATGCCTTTATTTTAACGGTTATATATGAGGAAATTTTCAATCGCAAAGATAAGACAACAGAAGTAAGCCAATAGTGATATAGAGTCGATTGCATTAGGCAATTGGCTTTTTTTGTGACTAGGCTAGAATTGCTCCAGTTTTGTTCTATTTAGAAATTTTAACGGATTTTCGTCTCTATGATTGGTAAAAAGTTTGTTTTCCCGATAAAGTAATGGGAAGAGGCATTTTCAAACATACGTTTTCGTTTTACAATAGAAAGACGACGACAACGCAGGAGGAATTTTAAATGACAAAGGAAAAATTGCTATTACTGGACGGCAATAGTTTAGCGTATCGCGCGTTTTTTGCGTTGCCATTGTTAACGAATGATAGTGGTATTCATACGAATGCAGTATACGGTTTTACGACAATGTTACAAAGGATTTTGGTGGAAGAACAGCCGACAAAGATGCTCGTTGCCTTTGATGCGGGAAAAACAACTTTCCGTCATGATACGTTTACAGAATATAAGGGTGGACGTCAAAAGACCCCACCAGAATTATCTGAGCAATTTCCATATATACGCAAGCTGATCGATGCATATGGTATTAAACGCTATGAACTTGAAATGTACGAAGCGGACGATATCATTGGGACATTGGCAAAGGAAGCGGCGTCTCAGGATATAGACGTTATTATCGTATCGGGAGACCGTGACTTAACACAGCTCGCAACAGAACAGGTAACCGTGTATATTACGAAAAAGGGTATTACGGAAATTGAAAAAAACACACCAGCCTTTATTGAGGAAAAATACGGTTTAACACCATTGCAAATTATCGATATGAAGGGTCTAATGGGGGATGCTTCGGACAATATTCCAGGTGTGCCAGGTGTAGGTGAAAAGACTGCGGTTAAATTGTTAAAAGAGCACGGATCAGTAGAGGCCCTTTATGAGGCAATGGATACCGTAAAGACTTCTAAAATGAAAGAAAAGCTTGTCGCAAACGAAGAACAGGCACTTATGAGTAAACAGCTTGCAACAATTTTCACAGAGGCACCGATTGAAGTAGCACTGACAGAGCTTACCTATAACGGTCCGGATGAGGCAGCGCTAATCGATGTGTGGCAGGAACTTGGCTTTAAATCACTACTAGAAAAAAGTGATTTTACGATCGAGGAAGAAGAACGTGCACCATTTGCTTATGATATTGTACAAGAAGTAAAACCTGAGTTCCTCAAGGATGTAATGGCCGTACATGTGGAGCTTGAGGACGAGCATTACCATACATGTCAGCAACTTGGAATTGCTTTTACAGACGGTACAGCTACAAAATATGTGCCGTTTGACGTTGCGGTAAAATCAGATGTACTTCGTCGTTGGCTAGAGGATGCAACAAAAGTGAAATATATGGCTGATTCAAAGGCATCCCAGGCAGCCTTAAAGCGTGAGGGGATTCGTTTAGCCGGTGTTGACTTTGATTTACTGCTTGCATCCTACATTAACAATCCTGCACTTAGTGGTGATGATGTGGCAACTCTTGCAAAGGAGCTTGGCTATCGTGATGTACAAGCTAATGAATCGGTTTACGGAAAAGGAGCAAAACGTGCTGTACCAGATACAGCTATACTTGCCGAACATGTGAGCCGTAAAGCCTTTGCTGTTTGGGCATTGCAACCGAAGCTGGAGGAGTTACTGCGTGAAAACGAACAGTTTGAGCTTTATAAAAATTTAGAACTGCCACTTGCAGCCATCTTAAGTGAAATGGAAAGTGAAGGTATTACGGTGAATCGTGCGACGCTAGAAGAAATGGGACAGGAGCTGACTGATAAGTTAGTAGTCCTTGAGCAAGCTATTTATGCTGAAGCAGGCGAAGCATTTAATATTAATTCACCGAAGCAGTTAGGGGTTATACTTTTCGATAAGCTTGGACTTCCTGTAATCAAAAAAACGAAGACGGGCTATTCGACAGCTGCAGATGTATTAGAAAAATTAAAGCCAGAGCATGCGATTATTGAACATATTTTAATGTATCGTCAATTAGGCAAATTACAATCAACTTATATTGAGGGTCTGCTAAAAGAAATTCATGAACAAGATAGCAAGGTGCATACGCGCTTCCAACAGGCATTAACAGCGACAGGACGCCTGAGCTCGACAGATCCAAACCTACAAAACATTCCAATTCGTTTGGAGGAAGGACGTAAAATTCGTCAGGCATTTGTACCATCTCAAGAGGATTGGATTTTATTCTCGGCTGACTATTCACAAATCGAACTGCGCGTTCTTGCTCATATGTCTGAAGATCCAAACTTAGTAGAAGCTTTCCGTGAAGGGATGGATGTGCATACGCGTACTGCGATGGATGTCTTCCATGTATCTGCGGAAGAGGTCGATAGTAATATGCGTCGAGCTGCTAAAGCAGTTAACTTTGGTATCGTTTACGGAATTAGTGATTATGGCTTATCGCAAAATTTAGATATCACGCGTAAAGAAGCTGCTCTATTTATTGACAAGTATTTTGCGAGCTTCCCGGGTGTAAAGCGCTATATGGATGACATCGTACAGGATGCAAAGTTTAATGGCTTTGTGACAACAATATTAAATCGTCGTCGCTATTTACCTGATATTACTAGCTCTAACTTCAATCTAAGAAGCTTTGCGGAGCGTACAGCAATGAACACGCCAATTCAGGGTAGTGCTGCTGACATTATAAAAAAAGCGATGATTGATATGGATGCCCGTTTGAAAAAAGAAAATATGCAGGCAAAGCTTCTTTTACAAGTGCATGATGAATTAATCTTTGAAGCACCAAAAGAAGAGATTGCTCTGCTTGAAAAAATCGTACCAGAAGTAATGGAGAATGCCATCGAGCTTACTGTACCATTAAAAGTGGACTTCAACTACGGGGCAACATGGTACGAAGCAAAGTAGGAGGTGTTAAAGTGCCTGAATTACCAGAAGTTGAAGGTGTTGTACAGGCGTTAAAACCTGAAATTGAAGGACGTACAATTGAACAGGTACAGCTATCTGAAATCATTCGCTTTTCTTTTAGTGAGGGAAAACAATGTATCGTTAAACAATCAGAGCCAGATGCGTTTGAAATGGCGCTAACTCAAATGACAATTCACAGGATTGAACGTCGTGCAAAATATATCTTTTTCCATCTATTGAAAGAGGATGTGCCTTATATATTAGTCAGTCATTTAGGAATGACAGGTGCATGGTTTGTTGTTAATTCCCCTGAAGATATTGGAGAGGCTAAATTTAAAAAACATATTCATGCAACATTTCACATGTCAGACGGTGGGTATTTAATTTACTCAGATATTCGTCGCTTTGGTGAGTTGCGTTTTTTAGCACAGATAGAAGATCATGCACCACTAACAAAAATGGCACCTGAGCCGTTCGATGAGTGCGCGAGTACTTATTTTATTGCCAAAACGTTATTACCTAAATACGAGAACAAGGCTGTTAAAGAAGTGATAATGGATGGACATGTTGTTTCAGGCTGTGGCAATATATATGCCACTGAGGCATTATTTGCTCAAAAAATCCATCCTGCTTGCAAGATGAACCGTCTTAGTGAAAAGCGGAAGCGTGAATTATTTGAGGCGATTGTAGCGATACTTCGGCAAAGTATTGATGCTGGTGGTTCAACAATTTCAGATTATCGCAATATAAACGGTGAGGCGGGAAGCATGCAAAACCGACTGAAAATGTATGGGAAGAAGATATGCCCAGCGTGTGAGACCGAAACGAGTCAAATGACAATTGGTGGGCGCACATCAGTCTTTTGCCCAAATTGTCAACATTAAAGGGGAATTTACTATGATTATCGGACTAACAGGAAGTATTGCAAGCGGAAAAAGTACTGTAGCGAAAATGATGACAGCGCTTGGTTTGCCGATTGTAGATGCAGATATTGTGGCACGTGATGTCGTAGAACCAGGTACAAAGACGTTAACAATAATTGCTGAAAATTTTGGTGAGGCCATATTGCATGCAGATGGTAGTTTAGACCGCGCAAAGCTGGGCGATATCATTTTCCACGAGCCTGCAAAGCGTAAAATCTTAAATGATATTATGCATCCTGCCATTCGGCAAGAAATGCTTCGTCAACGCGATGCTTTTGTTGAAGTTGGGCAAACACATATCGTCATGGATATTCCACTGTTGTTTGAAAGTAAATTACAGCATTTCGTAGAGCGTATTATCGTTGTATCCGTCAGAGAAGATGTACAACTTCGCCGCTTAATGGAGCGTAATCATTTAACGAAGGAGGATGCGCTAGCTCGCATTCATTCCCAGTTGCCATTGTCCGTAAAGGAAAAAGGTGCTCACGCGGTAATTTACAATAATGAAGATTTACAACAAACTGAGGAGCAATTAAAGAAAATCCTTCATCATTGGGGCGTTCTTTAATTTTAAGTGCGTAGCGAGAACATATCGCTACGCATTTTTTTGCGTGTAAGCGCCATAATAAAAATAAAGTAAAAACTTTCATCGATGGGAGTTTTCTTCGATTTTTTAGTTGAAGCAAACGGTTGCTACGGTGGAGTATCCGTTAGTATCAGAGGAACTTATTGGTCATTTATTTTTCAGAAAATAAGAACTTTTTTATTATGAGTATATAATGTTCATCTTTTTTAAAATTGTGTTATACTAATCAGCATAAAGTATAATTAATATGAGTTCGTACTCACAGGAGGATTTTATAAATGACAGTATCAATTGCTATTAATGGTTTCGGACGTATCGGACGTATGGTTTTCCGCCAAGCGATCGTACAAGAAGATTTAAATATCGTTGCGATTAACGCGAGCTATCCAGCTGAAACGTTAGCACATTTGATTAAGTATGACACAAATCACGGAACATTCGAAGGTACGATTGAACCTGCAGGCGATGCTTTACTTGTAAATGGTAAACGCGTGCAAATTATTAGCGAACGTGATCCATTACAATTACCATGGGCGAAAATGGGTGTGGATATCGTTATTGAAGCAACTGGTAAATTCAATGATCGTGAGAAAGCAGCAATGCACTTAGAAGCGGGAGCGAAAAAAGTTATCTTAACAGCACCAGGTAAAAATGAAGATATCACAATTGTTTTAGGTGTAAACGATGAAAAACTTGATGTTGACAAACATGACGTTATTTCCAACGCTTCTTGTACAACAAACTGCTTAGCACCAGTGGCAAAAGTATTGAATGACACATTTGGTATCGAAAGCGGTTTAATGACAACAGTTCATGCTTATACAAATGACCAAAAGAACCTAGATAATCCACATAAAGATTTACGTCGTGCACGTGGTTGCGCCCAATCAATCATTCCGACATCAACAGGTGCTGCAAAAGCATTAAGATTAGTGTTACCAGAGTTGGATGGTAAAATTCACGGTATGGCACTTCGTGTTCCAACACCAAACGTATCTTTAGTTGACCTTGTTGTAGATTTAAACACGGATGTAACAGTAGAATCTGTAAATGCTGCATTTGTGAAAGCCGCAACTGAGGGTCCAATGAAAGGTATCTTAAACTTCTCAATCGAGCCACTTGTATCGATCGATTACAATACAACAACTTACTCTTCAACAGTAGATGGTCTTTCTACTATGGTAATGGGCAACCGTAAAGTGAAAGTACTTGCTTGGTATGACAACGAGTGGGGCTACTCTGCACGTGTTGTAGATCTTATGAAAAAAGTTGCAAGAGCGTTAGAAACAGTTAACGCATAATTTTTATTCCATTAAAACTGCTCTTCAATATTGGCTATAAACAGGGCATATACCAACCTTTTAAATTTACTTTTTAATGAGCACATTGAAATCCTAGTGGTTTCGATGTGCTTTTTTAGCTGGACAAATATACTACATCTTGTCAGAAAAAACGAAAGTGATTTTTTACAAGCGGGAAATTTGTTATAATAGAAATATTAAATTGTTGTGGAATCAGGAGAGTAAATATATGAGATGTCCATCTTGCCAATTTAACGGAACACGTGTAGTGGATTCGAGGCCTGTAGATGATAATAAAGAAATTCGTAGACGTCGTGAATGTGAGTCATGTAGCTTTCGCTTTACAACGTTTGAAAAAATTGAAGAGACACCATTAGTCGTTGTGAAAAAAGAAGGTTCACGGGAAGAGTTTAGCCGCGAAAAAGTATTACGTGGTCTAATTCGTGCTTGTGAAAAACGTCCTGTTGCTCTTGAAGTACTAGAGGGACTTGTCTTATCTATCGAAAAAGATTTACGTCGTATAGGCAATGCAGAGGTACGATCAGAGGATGTCGGAGAAATGGTGATGGACCGCTTGGCGAAAATTGATGAGGTCGCCTACGTGCGCTTTGCATCGGTTTACCGTCAGTTTAAGGACATCAATGTCTTTATTGAGGAAATCAAAGAAATCATTCAACGTCAAACTGAAAAGAAATCATAAAGCAAACAGAGAGGGTGAATGACGTTGATTCATTTGTATAGGGAATTACAACCAGCTGATACTTTTGACATTCGTCTACCTCATGCGCTTTCTACACAAGAACGTCAGTTAGTAACTTTGTTTTACCAGCCCTTAACTGGAGCAGAGCCAATCAGTCTGTATTTAACGTTATGGGCGGAGGCAGAGCAAATGCCAGGGCAGCAAATGTCACATTATTATTTAATGAATGTATTGGGGCTACCCATTGGCAAGGTTTTCGAGGCACGTATTGCGCTAGAAGCAATCGGCTTATTACGCACGTGGAAAAAAGAAGAAGCCGAACAACGTAGTTTTTTATATGAGCTTATGCGTCCATTGGATGCAGATAGTTTTATGAAAGATCCCCTTTTGTCGATGTTCTTGTTCAGTAAGATTGGAGAACAAGCGTATCGGAAACTGCGTCAACGGTTTATTCGACCTGTAAGAGACAGTGAGTTTAAGGATGTGTCACGTGCCTTTATTGATGTGTTTAAGCCAGTTAGTACAAATATTCCTACGGAGTTACAAGTTGGTACGGAAAGTAATAAGCCACAAAAAGTGTATCCGTTCTATTTCGAACAGTTTGACTTTGAGTTGCTGCAAGCCGGGTTATCGGATCAACTAGTGCCAGCGAGTCTATTAACGCTTGATGTACGTGAAGCCATAGCGAAACTAGCTTTCTTATATCACTTAACTGCATTGGACATGCAAAAAGTTGTCATTTTAGCACTCGATGATGATTTAGGCATATCACAAGAGCGACTGCGCAAAGCGGCAGCTGATTTTTATAAACTGACTGTGTCCAAGGAGCCGCCGAAACTTGCTAGAGTTTATGAGGCGCCAGCAGCGGTAGAGGATTCCATGCAAAAAACAAAAGATCAAGAGTTACAACACTATTTAGAAACGACTGCACCGATTCAAGTGTTACGAGATATTAATAATGGGAAAGAGCCACTGCAGACGTCTGTCCAACTCGCTGAAAGTTTAATCGTTCAGCACGGTATGCCAGTAGGAGTGGTCAATGCGCTTCTGGAATATGTCATGTTAACGACCGATATGAAACTACCTAAAAAATATGTTGAAACCATTGCTGACCATTGGGTACGTAAAAATATACAATCAGCGAAGCAAGCAATGGAACTTGCGCGTCAGGAGCATGATAAATATACAACGTGGAAGAATAAACCACAGACGTCAGCGAAAAAGAATACCTATGCAAAAAATCGCCGCGAGGAAAAAGTACCAGATTGGTTTTACAAGAGAAATGATAAGCAAGTAGAGGTACAGTCAGAATCGGCTGTAGATGCAACAGATTTTGAAAAGGAACGACTAAAAATACTAGAAAAGTTAAGCAACCAGCAAGAATAAGGTAGGTGAAAAACAATCGAACCAATTAATGGACCACTACAACGAGTGATTAAAATGCCATCCTTTCAAGAACGTTATGAGGCGATGCGTAAAGAAATTTTAGAAAACCCTCGTGTCCAGACATTTTTAGCAGAGCATGCAGAGGAATTAAGCTATGAGGCAGTAGAACGTAATTTGCCGAAGCTCCATGAATTTATAAGTCAATCTACTGAATGCTGCGGTTGCGACCATACTGCACATTGTACAAACTATTTAACAGGGTTTATTCCAAAACTGCGAGTAGTGCGGAATTCAGTAGAAATCGATTATGTACGTTGTGAACAAAAGGTTCGTGAGGATGATCGTCGTGATATTGCCAATATGATTGCAAGCATGCATATGCCGAAGGATGTTTTACAGGCGACGATTGAGGATTTATTTATTGATGATTATTCGCGTGTCGACATTGCAAATCGTGCAGCAGATTTTGTGCAACGCACACGTGAAACAGGAGTATTGCCAACAAAGGGCTTTTATTTATATGGGCAATTCGGTGTTGGGAAATCATTTGTGTTAGGTGCATTAGCCAATGAACTTGCAACCATTAAAGTGAGATCGGTCGTGGTTTTTGTCCCTGAGTTTTTGCGTGAGATGAAAAATGCAATTGGTGATAATTCACTGCAAGAGAAAATTGACTACGTCAAAAAGGCACCTGTTTTGATGCTAGATGATTTAGGGGCAGAAACGATGTCAGCTTGGACGCGAGATGAAATACTAGGTACCATTTTCCACTATCGAATGGCAGAGCAATTACCAACTTTCATTACGTCTAATTTTAACTATGATGAATTAGAGCACCACTTAGCACAATCGCAAAAAGGTGATTTGGAAGTGGTCAAGGCAGCTCGAATAATGGAGCGTATTAAAGCCATTACGGAGCCTGTGCAAATGGGTGGCAAAAATCGCCGCGATTAATATTGATAGTTGCAATTTACGACAATCGAGCGTATACTTTCACATATACAAAATAACAAAATGCATTGATGAGGACATGAGTTTTGTGTATCAGCTTAAAGAGAGGGGAGTCATTGGCTGTAAGCTTCCTAGTGTGAACACGTTATTTACTACCTACTGAGCAGCGAGAGGGAATATCTTTCGCCGGTCCCTAGCCCGTTAGCTAGCCTTGAGCTTCGTCTGACTTTATGGTCGGAAGGAAGAAGGGTGGAACCACGAGCACACGCTTCGTCCCTTTCATTAGGGACGGGGCTTTTTTGTTTTTTTACGGTTTATTATTTGCTCAATTAGTGAATAAAGTTGCTCCACCCTACATCATTATGCATCAAAACAAAAAAACAATAAGGAGTGCAAACAATATGTCAGACATGATTAAATTAACGTTTCCAGATGGCGCTGTAAAGGAATATGCAAAAGGCACATCGACTGACGACGTAGCAGCATCTATTAGCCCAGGACTTCGTAAAAAAGCTTATGCCGGTAAAGTAAATGGTGAATTACTTGACTTGAAAACACCAATCGAAGAGGATGCAACGATTGCCATCATTACACAAGATGACCAGGAAGCATTAGAAATTCTTCGTCACTCAACAGCTCACTTAACTGCACAAGCAATTAAACGTCTATTCCCAGATGTAAAGCTTGGCATCGGTCCAGTAATTGAAGGTGGATTCTACTACGATATTGATGCACCAACACCAATTACTGCTGAAGACCTACCAACAATTGAAAAAGAAATGAAAAAAATTATCGCTGAAAATATTGAAGTAGAGCGTAAAAACGTTTCTCGTGATGAAGCTCAAGCAATCTTCACTGAAATTGATGATGAATACAAATTAGAACTTCTTGAGGCTATCCCAGCTGACGAGCAAGTATCTATTTACTACCAAGGTGAATTTTTCGACCTTTGTCGCGGTATTCACGTACCATCAACGGGTAAACTACGTGAATTCAAACTTCTTTCATTAGCTGGTGCTTACTGGCGAGGAAACTCTGATAACAAAATGCTGCAACGTATTTACGGTACGGCTTTCTTTAAAAAAGAAGAGCTAAAACATCATTTGCAAATGCTTGAAGAAGCAAAAGAACGTGACCATCGTAAAATCGGTAAAGAATTAGAGCTGTTTACAACTTCTCAAAAAGTAGGGCAAGGTTTACCACTGTGGTTACCAAATGGTGCAACAATCCGCCGTGTTATCGAACGATATATTGTGGATAAAGAATTATCTCTTGGATACAAACATGTGTACACACCAGTCCTTGGTTCAAAAGAGCTTTATCAAACTTCAGGCCACTGGGACCATTACCAAGATTCAATTTTCCCACCAATGGAAATGGACAACGAAACATTAATCATGCGTCCAATGAATTGCCCGCACCATATGATGGTATACAAAAACAGCATGCACTCATACCGTAATTTACCATTACGTATTGCAGAACTTGGTACAATGCACCGTTATGAAATGTCAGGTGCAGTTTCAGGGCTACAACGTGTACGAGGCATGACGTTAAATGATGCGCATATCTTTGTTCGTCCAGACCAAATTAAAGTAGAATTCCAAAAAGTAGTGCAGTTAATCCTTGAAGTATATAAAGACTTCGATTTAAAAGATTACTCGTTCCGTTTATCTTATCGTGATCCAGCAGATACAGAGAAATACTTTGATGATGATGCAATGTGGGAAAAAGCACAAAGTATGTTAAAAGAAGCAATGGATGAACTTGGCTTAGACTACTTCGAAGCTGAGGGTGAAGCTGCATTCTACGGTCCGAAACTTGACGTACAAGTAAAAACAGCTATCGGAAAAGAAGAAACTTTATCAACTGTTCAGTTGGACTTCCTATTACCTGAACGTTTTGACTTAACTTACGTTGGTGAAGATGGTAAACCGCATCGTCCAGTTGTTATTCACCGTGGTGTAGTGTCAACAATGGAACGTTTTGTTGCTTTCTTAATCGAAGAATACAAAGGTGCATTCCCAACTTGGTTAGCACCAGTGCAAGTAGAAGTGATTCCTGTATCAAACGAAGCGCACTTCGACTATGCAAAACAAATTGAAGAGCAATTAACAGCTGCAGGCTTACGTGTAGAGATGGATGATCGCGAAGAAAAACTTGGCTATAAAATCCGTGAAGCACAAATGAAAAAAATCCCATACATGCTTGTGATAGGGGATAAAGAAGTAGAAGCAAAAGGCGTAAACGTTCGTCGCTACGGCTCAAAAGATTCAGAAACAATTAGCTTTGAGGATTTCCTAGCGAACATTAAAGCAGAAGTAGCACGCTTCTAATAAAATCAGATGAAAACCTCCCTCCCGTTGAACGGTGAGTGAGGTTTTTATAGGTAATATAATATTTTTAGGTATAGAATAAAAATTATTAGGTTATACTAATTGTAAATGAGCAAAGTGAAAATAATTATTTGACAGCTTGTTAAGTACATGCTAATATAATGAAGGTTAATGAATACAAAGTTTGTGGTTGAAGTAGAGGCTGCCCGCTTCTCACCTGATACAACGCTTAGGCTGTGAACAGGTATGACACGTTGAATTGTTTTGCGTAAACTTGCGCATGCACATATAGCGGGCGGACATCTTCAAAAATGTCCGTCCTTTTTTTATGGACATGACGAGAGGATGTACCGTTCAACCGGGCAAGGCTTTGCCCAAACCATGTATTCGCGACAATTACTTGGAGGTGGATTACTATTAGCAAAGACATGTATGTAAACGAAGGCATTCGCGCACGTGAACTTCGATTAATCGATCACAATGGTGACCAGCTTGGTGTAAAGACACGTAATGAAGCGCTAGAAATCGCCGCTCGTGTAAACTTGGATCTTGTCCTTGTGGCCCCTCAAGCCAAGCCGCCAGTCGCTCGTATCATGGACTATGGTAAATTTAAGTTTGAACAGCAAAAGAAAGACCGTGAAATTCGTAAAAATCAAAAAGTCATCGTGATGAAAGAAGTTCGTTTGAGCCCAACTATCGATGAACATGATTTTCAAACGAAGCTACGTAATGCCGTTAAATTCCTTGAAAAAGGTGATAAAGTAAAATGTAGCCTACGTTTTAAAGGTCGTGCGATTACACATAAAGATATTGGTCAACGTGTGTTAGATCGTTTTGCTGAAGCTTGTGCTGAAGTATCGACGGTTGAACAAAAACCGAAGATGGAAGGCCGAAGCATGTTCTTAGTTCTTCAACCAAAGAACGAGAAATAATATTAGACGAACAGTTTAGGAGGAATTCGACATGCCAAAAATGAAAACTCACCGTGGAGCTGCGAAACGTTTCAAAAAAACGGGTACAGGTAAATTAAAATATGACCGTGCTTATGGAAGCCACTTATTCGCAAACAAATCTACGAAACAAAAACGTCACCTACGTAAAGCAAACGTAGTATCATCTGGTGACTTCAAACGCATCAAATCATTACTTGTTTACATGAAATGATTAACTACACAAAATAAACTAATATTCATTTTTAAATGAAAAGCAGGAGGTAATTCATATGCCACGCGTAAAAGGCGGAACAGTGACGCGCAAACGTCGTAAAAAAGTATTGAAATTAGCTAAAGGTTACTATGGTTCAAAACATACATTATATAAAGTTGCTAACCAAGCAGTAATGAAATCAGGTCAATATGCATACCGTGACCGTCGTCAGAAAAAACGTGATTTCCGTAAATTATGGATCACTCGTATCAACGCAGCTGCTCGCATGAATGGTCTTTCATACAGCCGTTTAATGCACGGATTAAAAGTTGCTGGTATCGAAGTTAACCGTAAAATGTTAGCTGATCTAGCTGTAACTGATGCAGCAGCATTCACTCAATTAGCAGACGCTGCTAAACAAGCAGTTGCTAAATAATTTTTGACATAGTCAAAATTACTTCTGCGACAGTCGTAGAATGGTGTGAATAAATAAGTATCGTAAAGATTGATGGATTTTTCCATCAGTCTTTTTTTATGTTACACTAGTAAAAAAATAGAAAGAGAAAAGGCATTTTTGCTTCAACTTGTAGCAATTGAATTTTCAACAAATAGATAGAATAGAAAACAGGTGAAACTACATATTGCAAAGGGTATGTTAGGTAAACCACCAAAAGGAGTTTCTCATGGCACAAGCATTACTTGCCTATATGGCAATAGTTTCAGTGGTACTGCTTATTATGATGGGCATGGATAAATCAAAAGCGAAAAAGCATGAATGGCGCATTGCAGAGCGTACATTATTTACATTAGCCATCGCTGGTGGTGCAGTTGGAGGCGTACTAGGAATGTATTTATTCCGTCACAAAACGCGCCACAATAGCTTTGCTTTCGGTTTCCCACTACTTGCAGCTATTCAAATTTTTATCGTCGTGCAATTATGGGGGAGCGCTCTCTAGAGGGCGTCCTTTTTTATTGTAATGATGATGGCATCGATAAATTTGGAAAGTTGGGCGATAAATTTAAATAGTTAGGTGATAAATCAAAAAAGTTGGGTGATAAATTAAAAAAGTTAGGTGATAAATCAAAAAATGTACTCGATAAATCACAAAAAGTCATTCGTTAGACATAAAAACACACCCTCATGAAGAGGATGTGTCGCGCATAAGCTGTTCAATGGGTTGCTTCCAGTTAATTTTGGCGTTTGGATAATTCATTAAGATTTCCTGCTGGAGGTACGTGAAGTCACTTTTAGTAAACCCTTGCAGTGTCGCAGCGTCTCGAGCACCAACGAAAATCGTCACAACCTCAAATGCATCTTCGGTCGTGCCTAAGTATTTTTCGCCTTCAAAAAGTGCACCCTTAAAAGAAATAAAGAAATTTTTTCTTACATTTTTGACGTCATCATAAAAGTAGTACTGGCCTTTTTCATAGGCTTCATCAAGTTTTCGCTTAGGATCAGTTATATAACGTATCGCTTTATAAAATACATAAATAATAAGCGCAATGACAGCAAGTCGAATAAGTAACGGTAACATTTTTAATTTCCCCCTTGAATAAAGGTTATTCCTTCCTATACGATTAGGGGGGACAATTAGTTTCACTATTTATAAATATTTTTAGGAATTTAGGAGAAAAAAATGAATTTACAACAATTGTTTATAATGCAAAAAGAACTAGATGAATTTATTGAGAAAACACAAAAAGTTGAACACGATGTATTTAAGGAAAAAGGATTAGCATTAATGGTCGAACTGGCAGAACTTGCTAATGAAACACGTTGCTTTAAGTTTTGGAGTACAAAAGGACCATCCACACGTGACGTCATTTTAGAGGAATATGTGGATTCGATTCACTTTATATTGTCGCTTGGTTTATTAAAAGGCTATACGACTATCGAAAAGTGGCCAGTGATAGAGGAAAAACGAGATTTGACAGAGACCTTCTTAATGACACAAGACTATATTTTAGCGTTTATTGGTCAGCCAACCGAGGATAAATATTTAGCGATATGGCAATGCTATGGATTGCTTGCGTATAATCTAGGCTTTACTTTTGAAGATGTTGTGTCTGCCTACATTGAAAAAAATGAAGAAAATTATAATCGCCAACGTAATGGCTATTAATTTCAATTTCTAAGAAGTAAAAAAATCGTCAATTTTCAGACGATTTGCTAGGAATATTTCGGTAAACGAAGTATAATAGAGGAGATATAAGATGTAGGAGGCAAAAGGATGACACAACTAGATTCAACTTTGCAAATGTTCAAAGATTTAACGGATGCGAATGGTATTGCAGGTAATGAGCGTGCACCTCGTGAGGTCATGAAAAAATATATCGCACCGTACGCAGATTCAGTAGAAACAGATAATTTAGGAAGTGTGATTGCTAAAAAAGTGGGCGATGAAAATGGCCCTAAAATTGTTGTCGCAGGTCATTTAGATGAAGTAGGTTTCATGGTGACTCAAATTGACGACAAAGGCTTCATTAAATTCCAAACTGTAGGTGGCTGGTGGAGCCAAGTTATGCTTGCCCAGCGTGTAACCATTACAACGCGCAAAGGTGAAGAAATCATCGGGGTAATCGGTTCTAAACCGCCTCATATTTTACCAGCAGATGTACGTAACAAAGTAGTAGACATTAAAGATATGTTTATCGATGTTGGTGCAGCTTCAAAAGAAGAGGTACTGGAATGGGGCGTACGTCCTGGTGATATGGTGACACCATATTTCGAATTTAATGTCATGAAAAACGACAAGTATTTATTAGCTAAAGCATGGGATAACCGTATCGGCTGTGCCATTGCAATTGATGTTATGAAAGCATTAAAGGATGAAAAGCATCCAAATATCCTGTATTCTGTAGGGAACGTACAAGAGGAAGTTGGCCTTCGTGGTGCGAAAACAGCAACGCATAAAATTCAGCCCGATATCGGCTTTGCTGTCGATGTTGGTGTAGCTGGAGATACACCAGGAGTAACGCCAAAAGAGTCAAACAGTAAAATGGGTGCTGGCCCGCAAATCGTTGTCTACGATGCCTCGATGGTATCACATCGTGGCCTACGTGAATTTGTTTTAGACGTGGCAGACGATAACAATATTCCATATCAATTTGAGGCGATGGCAGGCGGCGGTACAGATGCTGGCTCTATTCACTTGACTGCAAATGGTGTACCTGCACTATCAATTGGTATTGCCACACGCTATATCCACTCACATGCGGGTATTTTACACCGTGATGACTACGATAACGCGGTAAAACTTATGGTTGAAGTGATTAAAAAATTAGACCGTGATGCAGTGAACAAAATTACATTTGACTAAGATGATTCGAGCTTGCCCTTGGGCAGGCTCTTTTTAATTGGCTATACTTTTTAAACTACATAAGCAAGGTCCTGTCCTTTACCATTTCTCAAGTGGAAAAGTTAGAATTCACTTTTTGCAGCAATTATTTGTACAATAAAAAAAGTTAATAATGCATAAATATTCGAATTGACGAATTCCTGACACAATCCACAATTAAATTCTAAGTTTTGAAAATAAACATAAAAATTCAGTTGATTTTATATTTATGCATGTGTATACTAAATTCAACAGCAATAAAAGCAAGGAGCGAAGGCTATGAAACTATTAGAAGAAGTACAGTTAAAGTTAGTGTCTAGCTTAAAAGGAAAAGACCTACTGACTTTGTTAGACTATACAAGTGAAGAAGTTCAGGGATTAATTGAACTATCAACTCAACTGAAAATTATTACAAAAGAAGGTAAATGTCCGAAGCTATTAGAAGGAAAAACACTCGGTATGATATTCGAAAAACATTCAACACGTACACGTATTTCATTCGAGGTTGGCATGAATCAATTGGGTGGTAAAGGTATGTTTATGCATGCACGTGATTTACAAATTGGTCGCGGAGAGTCAATTTATGATACAGCACATGTGCTATCAGGTTACTTAGATGGGATTATGATCCGTGCAAACTCACATGCCATGGTAAAAGAACTTGCAGAGCATGCTGCCATTCCAGTTATAAATGGATTAACAGATATTTATCACCCATGCCAGGCATTAGCGGATTTAGAAACAATTGCAGAAAATAAAGGTGAACTAAAAGGACTTAAAATTGCATATGTTGGAGATGGCAACAACGTGGCGCACTCATTAGTAGTCGCTTCTGCACACGTAGGAATGCACGTAGCAGTTGCAACGCCAGTTGGCTATGAATGTGATACAGAGGTTATCGCACAAGCACAAGCTATCGCAGCAGCAAATGGCAGTACGATTACTATTACGAATGATCCAGTAGAAGCGGTGAACGATGCTGACGCTGTTTACGCAGATGTTTGGACATCTATGGGGCAAGAAGAAGAAGCTACCAAACGTCTACAAGATTTTGCTGCTTACCAAATCAATGACGAGCTTGTTGTCCATGCGAAACCTGATTATATGTTCCTCCACTGCTTACCAGCGCACCGTGAAGAAGAAGTGGCAACATCAGTTATAGATGGCCCTAATTCTTACATCTTTGAGCAAGCAGAAAATAGACTACATGCACAGAAGGCAGTGCTTGCATCAATTTTAGGATAAATAAACTTCTGTGGCGAATCAGATAGGTGCTCAACAGTAAAACGGTTTATATGCCTCAAAAAAGGCAGTCTTTGTATCATTTTGGTTGAATGGTTGACATATGCTTCTCGGGTTGAGAAGTGCTGATATATTTAGAGTTCAAGTTGGCAACAGAGGGTGGCAATTTGAATAAATAACAGCGACAAGCAGACAGAGGGATGTGTGTCGCACGCGATGTAAGTTGTCAAGATGGATGGCCTCATCGTTACATAGAGAAAGTAACCTGGGAGACGCTAGGTTACTTTTTTTGTCTTAATTTAACAAACGGTTTAAATTGCATCCTTGTGTTTTTCAAATTCACCGTTCAGAGTTAGCAAGAGCTAGTTCATCAAAATCACAAAAGAGACGAGCTAATTAAGAATTTAAATACCTAGTTTTCCAATCTTTTATAGAGAATAAAGGTGGGAATCTATATAATAGGATAAATAAGTAATTTTAGGAGGGCTACAGTTGAATATTGACCATATCGAAGCGTTTTTATATGTTGTGCATTACAAGAGCATTCATAAAGCTGCTCATGCATTGTTTTTGTCACAGCCAACAGTGACGGCGCGTATTAAATCATTGGAGCGAGACTTAAATGTTGAGTTATTTCACCGGGATGGACGAAGCGTCATCTTATCGGATAAGGGGAAGGATTTCTTACCATTTGCGACACAGATTGTGCAAACGTTTCAGCAAGGAAAGAAGCATTTAAAAGAAACACAGCAATCGGACGAAATATGCATAGGCACAAATCTTGTGACGGCTCAATATTTTTTAGCGTACGCATTGCCTAAATGGAAAAAAAGTTTTCCACACATGCGCTTTCAAATAATAACTGGTACAACAAGTGTGATTTTAGAAAAATTACAAAGTCACCAAATTGATATAGGGTTTATTCAATACGTGCATAAGGATGGCATTAATAATGAGTTCTTGCTGAGTAATGCTGTTAAATTGGTCATGCATCGAGATCATCCTTGTAGCGGAAATTCACTTGTTAAAGCGAAGGAGCTTGCAAAGCAGAAAATGGTGTTTTTTGAGTGTGGTGCGTTTGATTGGAATTATGTGCACAAAATGTTTGAGGTAGAAGGCGTTACAGCCAATATTGAAGTGCGTACAGATCATTTAGAAATAGCCAAAGCATTAATTCACACGAAAGAATACCTGAGTTTTTTGCCACATTTATGTGTGAGAAATGAGCTTGCAAGTGGTGAATTTATAGAAATTGATGTCAAACATTTACTCGATATGAACCAGCATATTTTTTTGACATATAGAAATAAGAAAACACTTGCACCAGCATTTTGGGATACAATGCTAGAAACGGCTGTGCAATTTCAAGAACAAGAAAGGCCTGATTGATAAAATATTTTATTGAGAATTAAAATTTTTTCTATTAAGCGACCTATTGCATAAAGGGTAAATGAACTGTAATATCATCCTCAATCCTATTTTATTTATGAATGTTTAGAGCGCATCATAAGTGAAATATTATTTTTTAACTAAAAACATACTTAACCACTTTGTTTAGTAAAAATAAGAAAATGTGGAGGAGAAAATGATGGTGAGACAGGATAAAATTCGATTTGGTGCAATAATTCATGGTGTGGGCGGAAATATTTCAGGTTGGCGTCATCCAAAGGTAGCGAGCAATCAAAGTGTAAGCTTATCATTTTACACACAACAAGCGCAGAAAGCGGAACAGGGAAAATTTGATGTTGCTTTTATCGCAGATGGTGTATTTATAAATGAAAAGTCGATTCCACATTTTTTAAACCGCTTTGAGCCACTGACAATATTATCGGCATTGGCCGTAGCAACAAAAAATATTGGCTTAGTCGGAACAGTTTCAACGTCTTATAGTGAGCCCTTTACAGTGGCGCGTCAGTTTGCATCGCTCGACCATATTAGTGGTGGTCGCGCAGGCTGGAATGTAGTAACGACACCACTTGAGAGCACAGCTTTAAATTACAATAAGACCATTGAGCAACATCCAAGCCATGCAGAACGCTACCAAATTGCAGAGGAGTATTTAGAAGTAGTAAAAGGGCTTTGGGATTCATGGGATGACAATGCTTTTGTGGCAGATGTTGAAAACGATGTATTTTTTGACAGAGAAAAACTCCATACATTGAACCATAAAGGACAGTATTTCTCTGTACAAGGACCGTTAAATATTGCACGTTCTCGACAAGGTCAGCCTGTAATTTTTCAAGCAGGTTCATCAGATGCAGGTATTCGTTTAGCGGCAAAGGATGCAGATGCAATATTCACGCATGGTGCGTCGATAGAAGAGTCACAGAAATTTTATAAAAAGGTCAAGGCAGAGGTTAAAGCATTTGGGCGTAACCCTGAGGAGGTAAAGATTTTCCCTGGAATATCACCGATAATTGGCGACACAATTGAGGAGGCAGAGGCAAAGTACCAGGAGATCGTTGCGCTTGTTTCTATTGAACGTGCACTGGCTTATCTTGGTCGCTATTTCGATCATCATGATTTTACACAGTATGATGTTGATGCGCCGTTCCCTGAGCTTGGCGATATTGGCGCAAATAGTTTCCGAAGCACAACAGACTATATTAAAAAGTATGCAAGGGAAGAGGGGCTAACACTACGCCAAGTGGCTTTACGAGAAGCAACACCTAAAACTGCCTTCTTTGGAACAGCTCAGCATATTGCAAATTTAGTGCAAGAATGGTTTGAAAAAGAAGCGGCGGATGGCTTTATTATAGGTGTTACAGTTCCAGGAGCACTTGATGATTTTGTTGACAAAGTTGTACCGATTTTACAGGAACGTGGGCTTTATAAAGAGGAATACGAGGCGGATACATTACGTGGTAATTTAGGTTTACCATTTAAAGAAAGCCGTTATATCAAACAGTCTGTCTAAAAACCTAGTAAATTTATTTGAATAAAAGAAATTAAGGAGGCAATGTATGAGTTACTCGTTAGGCATACTAGATCAAAGCCCTATTATTGGGGACGCAACAAACGAACGAACTTTACAAAACACAGTGGCATTAGCACAAAAAGCAGAGCAGTTAGGCTATAGCCGTTTTTGGGTGTCAGAGCATCATAATACGAATACATTAGCTGGGACATCACCGGAAGTTTTAGTATCTTATCTACTGGCAAAGACAAAATCCATTAATATTGGTTCAGGTGGCGTCATGTTACAGCACTATAGCCCATTTAAAGTTGCAGAAAATTTTCATGTGCTCGCATCGTTGGAGCCAGGGCGCGTAGATCTAGGTATTGGAAAAGCACCCGGTGGTTTGCCACTTTCTACAAAGGCTCTGCAATATGGCACGATTAATACAGGGCAAGATTTTGAGGAACGCCTATCATTTTTACAACAATTACTTGATGATGCAGTACCAGCAGAACATGAATTGCATGGTATACAGGCAACGCCTATTCCAAAGGTGAAACCTGGGCTATTTTTACTTGGTGCGAGTCCACAAAGTGCCACACTAGCAGGGAAATTAGGCATTGCCTTTGTCTTTGCGCGTTTTATAAATAGTGATCACGATGTGTTAAAAGAAGCATCAGAGGCATATCGCATGCATTATCCTAAAGGCCATTTTGCTGTCGCCGTAGCTGCTCTTGCTGCACCCACAAAAGAGGAAGCGAAAGATTTAGTAGGCGAGCAAAAAATAACGAAGGTGCATTTAGCCAGTGGTCGAAGCTTAACATTGAATTCTGTGGAGCTAGCTGAAAAATTTGGGCAAGAATCAGGAGAGTCCTTCACTGTCAAACAGTATGATGCAGATATTTTATACGGTACCCCTGAAGAAATAAAAGAACAATTAGATGCCTATCATGCGCAATATCAGATTGATGAATTTATTCTGCATACGCCCGTATTGAAGGCATTAGAGCGTGAACGGTCATTTGAGCTGTTAAGTCCAGTGAATTTACATTTACAACAACAGGAAGCAGTAAGCTAAAGGGGGGCTATGAACATGGTAAAAAAGATAAATGTAGTAGTGTGGTCAAAACAAGGTTGTAGTTATTGTGAGGAAGTAAAAACATACTTACAAGAGAAAGAGATTCCTTATCAAACAGTAGATGTGACACATAATGATGCGTTTCGAGACATTCTTGAGACGAAATACGGTGTACGCTATGTGCCGATAGTAGAAATTGGCTCAAGTAAAAATGGTGTATACAAAGCTGTAACGGAAATAGGGCTAGAGCATTTAAAGGCAGCGCTTGAAGATAGTGTGGCTTTGCATATCTGACACGAAAAGAGGAATTGTATGAAAAAATTATCGCTTTATTTAACAATAGTGCTTACCTTCCTTTTAACAGCTTGTACAAGTGCCGAGGAGATACAAGGAGGTGCGATTAAAAATGAGTCAGCACAAGAGGGAAAAGATGTTCAAAAAATAATTGTGGGTACTGGGACGCAATTTCCAAATATATGTTTCTTAGATGATAAAGGAAACTTAACAGGTTATGATGTCGAGCTTGTTCGTGCTATTGATGAAAAACTACCAGAATATGAAATTGAATTTAAAACAATGGAATTTTCTAATTTACTACTAAGTTTAGAAACAAGAAAAATTGATTTTATCGCACATCAAATGGAAGTCAATAGTGAGCGAGAGAAGAAGTTCTTATTCAACAAGGAGCCTTATAATGTATTTCCATTAAAGGTAACGGTAAATGAGAAAAACGGTGAAATCCAATCCATTGATGATTTAAAAGGAAAAAGTGTCAATGTTTCAGCGACGAGTAACTCGGCTGTCTTTCTTGAAAAATACAATAAAGAGCATGATTTAGGTGTAAATATTGTTTATTCGTCTAGTTCAGCAGATGTCAATAACCAAATTGCAAGTGGTCGTATCGATGCGATCATTACAACGCCATTTGCGGTAAGGTACTATAACGAAAACAATGAAGCCCAACAAAAAGTCGTAGGTGACGCATTATTAAATTCCAAAGTTTATTTCTTACTTAATAAAGACGCGGTGCCATTACAGGAGCGTATTGACGAAGCCATTAGAGAGTTAAAGGCGGATGGAGTTATAAGTAAGTTAAGTAAAAAATGGTTAGGTGACGATTACTCAGTCGATTTCTAAGCAAAACAGGAAAGGGTGAAGGAAGGATGGCGAATGATTTCGACTTCATGCTAATAGCGAACGTACTACCGACATTGCTTCGGTATTTGCCCATAACACTTGAAATATTAATCTTTTCGATTCTTTTTGGGATGCTGTTCGGTCTAGTAATCGCTATACCGAAACTGCTTCACATACCTGTTTTGAAGCAGTTTGCATCGATTTATATATCGTATATTCGAGGGACGCCGATACTGGTGCAGTTGTTTTTAGTGTTTTATGGCATACCAGCACTATTACAAATCCTTCACATCGATGTGACAAGGATGGATGCCATTTATTTTGTCATTATTACGTATACATGCAGCAACGCAGCAGCATTTGCAGAAATTTTTAGAGCAGCTATATTAACGGTTGATCGCGGTCAAATAGAAGCAGCCTATTCAGTTGGCTTAAGCCGTTCGCAAACTTTTATACGTATTGTGCTACCACAGGCGATTCGTGTAGCTTTTCCGAATATGGCCAACACAATGATTAGTTCATTGAAAGATACCTCACTTGCCTTCTCGATTGGGGTTATGGATATGGTGGGACGTGGAGAAACGCTTATTGCCTCCACGACTCGGGCACTAGAAATCTATTTGGCACTCTCCATCGTGTACTATATCATCGTTTTATTACTAGAAAAGATATTAAATAGTAATGAACGCTATCTCAATCGCTATATGCAGAAAGAAGTAGCGACGAACTAGGGGGATTTGACTTTGACAATTGACATTTCTTTTATTTTTGAGGCTTTACAGGAAATTTGTAAAGTGCTGCCGTTAACCTTGTTCATGACGTTTACACCTGTAGTTTTGGGCATTTTAATAGGCATAGTGATAGCCTTTGTACGGATTCAAAATATAAAAATTCTCGCGCCAATATTAAATTTTTATGTGTCCTTTTTCAGAGGCACACCAATTATTATGCATATTATGCTGATTTATTTTGGGCTACCAATTGTAGTGGATGCTGTCGCGCAAGCCTTGAAAATCAATGTCGATGCAAATGCCATTCCTATTTTATTTTTCGTGTTATTTGCACTGACATTAAGCGCTGGAGCGTATGCCTCAGAGATTATACGTTCGGGTATTTTAGCTGTACCAAAGGGGCAACTTGAAGCGGCATATGCTGTAGGTTTAACTTTTTCGCAGGCTATGCGACGTTTTATATTGCCACAAGCTTTTAGTCAGTCGATTCCAAACTTTACGAATGTTTTTATTGGTTTTTTACATGCGACGTCATTAGCATTTTTCGTTTCGATAAAGGAGTTAACGGGAGTAGCCAATATCGTGGCATCCGTTAATTTAAAATTTTTAGAGGCATTTATTGCAGTGGGATTAATTTACTGGGGTGTGTCAGCAGTTATGGAATGGATTGCACACCGTATTGAAAAAAGAGTGACTGCTTATAGTAAGGGCAGCATTTAGAAAAGGAAGCGTTGTATATGGCAGTAGCTGAAATTGTTATTGAACATTTGCGCAAGGAAGATCATACACGGTACTTAGAGGTGCTGGTGGAGAGTTATGCACAGTATGAAAAAGAATATGATAAACCAGAGGATTGGGCACAGTATTTAAGTGATATTCGGACATCGGTTGGTAATCCTGATGCGGAGACCATTTTAGTAGCAAAGCGTAGTAATGAAATTTTAGGTGGACTGCAATTATTTACAAATTCGGAGAAAGCATACGGACTTCCAGAACTAGGCATTGAGTCTACTATTGTACGCTTATTAGGCGTGCATCCAAATGGTAGGGGGCAGGGCATCGCAAAAAAATTATTGCACGAAAGTTTTGCCTTTGCACGTAGTCGACAAGATCAGGTATTGTATTTACATTCTGGTGATATAATGCAAGTTGCCATTGAACTTTATTTATCCATGGGCTTTGTACGTGATGTGTCAAAGGATTTTAATAAAGGTGATAAAATAGTGAAAAGCTTCCGTTATGATTTGTAAGAAACAGAAACCCGCTGAGAGGGTCGTTGTCAGCGGGTTTTCAATGTCTAAATTTGGAGGAGCTTGACCGAACGCATGTGATAGCTGGTCGCTACGATAGGAAATCATGATTTGTTTAAGTGTAATAGCGATTTGAGACAAACTTGAGTATCGTTCGTCACTTATATGGTCCCGTATGCTAAGTAAGGGAAGAAGCCTTCAAAGAACCGTTCTGTTGCTGGCATGAAGTAAGAGCCAAAATGGAAGTCTGGATCAAGCGTTGAAATAATCCACGTTCCGCAGGTTGAATGAGTATCTACGTACATGACAGCAGCACCATCTTCTGTTGAAATTAAAATATCCGAGTGCTCAGGCGGCCAAAAAACACCGTGTTGATGCCAAGTACAGTCAGCTAATGTTAAATAGTCATTAAATAATGGATGTGCTGGGTTTTGTAGGACTAAGCCACTTGAAGCATCTTTTTCTAGCCACCACCAGAAATTTGTCGGACGTTCCTCCCACCTCTGTGACGGTAGCCAATTCCATGGCTGTGGTCCGAAAGCGACAATAATGCCTCCGTTCTCGGCAAATGCATGAATTTTTGTCACACTAGCAAGTAAGAGTTTGTAGTTTAGTTGTGATGGCACGATGAGTACGTCTAGGTCTTCGATGTCTGTTGCAAAAAAATCCGGATGATAAATTAGTTTTGTAATATATTGATTGAATTTTGGTTCGTAGAATGTCCGATAATGGGATTCATTGCCACTGTAAATAACACCGATTTTTCTCATCATTCTCCTTCCTCCTTTAAAGCTTGTACTTCCGATTCGAGCCATGCTAAAAACTGCGGGCGAATGCGGTCGGTCGTTTTGTTTTCGTCAGCATAACCGAGTAAATCACGTCCTGCATGAACTAAAATTGTGCCGTTAGTTGAAGAACGGTCCACATATGTAACAGGCTTATTATTCGCAAATGTTAGTAAAATTTCTGCGTTTGCTGGTGCATGGTGATAACCGCGTGCGAAGAAGCCCGCAACTCCTTTTTTAAACGTCATATCTGCCGTTGTTACACCTTCGAAAATAGTGGATTGTGCAGTTGGAAATACTTCATAATCTTTAAAATTACGGATAAGTTGTGGCATGAATGGTCCACAACCTGGTAACCACTCACGGAATAAATGACCACAGTACACAACGATTTTTTTCTGTGCTAAAAAGCTAGTTATTTTTTCCCGTTGCGTAAATAAAAATTCCTGATCAATAAAGTTTGGAATAATAAGCACATCTATCTCGTTTAAATCCTTCTGTGCAAAATCGTATTGTTCTACGATTCTTGCTTCGCTCCCTGTATCTTTCTGCATACGACCATTAACACCAAAAGCGTGTCCTGGGTCTAGCTTTAGCATTGTAAATGGCATGCTCATCCTATTTCCTCCTTGTAAAAATAATAGGTATTCGTTCAGTGATAAATAATATTAAAAAAATATTGTGGATGCACTATAAATATTATTTATGTCAAAAATATGCCTTGAATTTATTGGGAATATAGAGATTACATTGACAATGATAATCATTATCAATATACTGTGATATATATTTTACTGTAAATGATAATCATTTTCAATAACTTTACATAAAGAAAGTAGGGGATGTTTTGAAACCAATTGCTTATGTTGGCATTGATATTCAATTTGCAAGGCTGTCAGCTGAGGATCGACGACGCGGATTGACATTTTTATATTTATACGATTTACCGTATGCGGATTTACGTGCATATGCTGGGTTAATTATTACCAATTTAGTAGAGGAACAATTTTTGCTAGAACAAAAAATATTGCTCGATCAGTATTTAAAACAGGGTGGGGTAATTTTCTCGTTAACGGAGACATCATTACCTTGGTTAACAGGTGTGCCTAATTGGAAACGTTCCCCGATTCCGTTGAAGGATCGCGAAATTATCATTACAGAACCTATGCATCCAATATTCGCAGACATTGATGCGTATGACATTAACTATCGGAAAGGTGTACGCGGTTTCTTTTCACGTGGATATTTTGAAAACATCCCATTGCATGGCGAGGTACTTATAACCGATCAAAGCGGAGCAGTGATTATCTATGTCGACCATGATTCAACAAATGGCACAATTTTGGCAGGTGCAGGGACGGATATTTATCGGGTCTTTATTGATGAGGATAATACATCGAGCAAATTAAGTGTGCAAATGCTTGCATTCATACGACAGGAATATAAGCGTAATAAAGCGAAAGGGGAGGAATGACAATGATCGGTATAGTAACGAATGGACTACCATTTCAAAATCGCTTTTTTGCGGAGGAAGAATTTAAGTATTTGTATGATGATATTTTGCATATTCGTGAACTACATCGTTATGATTTAGCAAATTACGACACGCTGATTTTATCGTGCCGTTTAGATATTCCACATTTAAAGCGCTATCAGTCACAATTTTTATCGTTTATTGAATCGGGCAAGAGGCTAATTATTTTTGGCGAGGTGTTAGACAATTGGTTCCCTACAATAGATTGGGTGGATTCGGAAGTGAATTTTAGTTGGTGGGTTCAAGATGGTGGTGACCTACCAATGGAAGAACAAAACAAGACACACCCTTTGTTTAAATACGTAGCACTTCGTGATATGAAATGGCATTATCACGGTTCATTTCTAGCACCAGATGGAGCCCAGTCATTACTCGATATTCCTGATGGACGTTCCCTGTTTTATGTAGACAACGTAAGTTTTAACGGTGAATTAGTCGTAACGACACTTGACCCGATGTTTCATATCGGACTTGGATTTATCGATCAATCAAGACCGTTTTTACACGGTATAGCAAAATGGCTAAGAGAGGAAGAAGGACAATGAAGAAATATGGGTTTTTAGCAACATTAGCTTTAACCGCAATGTTGGCTGCTTGCGGCGATAAAGAAGAAATAGTGACGAAACAACCAGCAGAATCATCAACATCTGAAGTACAAACAACAGCTGAAGAGAAAATTGTGACAGACCAACTTGGAAGAGAAGTAACTGTGCCGGGCACAATCGAACGTGTGGTTACTGGCGGAATTTTGCCTTACTTTTCTACTTGGTATGTAGCGACAAATTCTACAAAAGAGATTGTAGGCATGCATCCCAACTCCTACAATGCAGCGCAAAACTCAATTTTAGCGAAAATTTCACCAGATGTTTTAAAGGCTGAAACATCTTTCATCCAAAATGGTGAAGTGAATGTTGAAGAATTAATGAAAGTAAATCCGCAATTATACGTAGAAATTGCCACAGATGAGAATTCTATTAACAAAATAACAGAAGCAGGTATTCCCGTTGTCGCTGTAAAAGCGATTGATGCTGCGGCCGCTGAACCATTGGCAACATTCAATAGCTGGCTTACATTAACAAGTCAAATGGCAGGAACAACCGAGCGTGCTGACCGTTTCTTAGAAGAAGGCAAAAAAGTACAGGAAAAGCTCGATGCAAAATTAAAAGACGTCGTAACACAGGACAAGCCACGTGCGCTCATTTTGTTTATGCATAATGATAAATCAATCACAGTTGGCGGGAAAAACTTCTTTGGCAATCAATGGTTGAATGCAACAGGAGCGGTGGACGTCGCTGAAAATGATATACAAGGAAAAAAAGAAGTAAATATGGAGCAAATTTACGCATGGAACCCAGATATTATTTACATAACAAACTTTACAGAGACTCAGCCTGTAGATTTACTTGAAAATAAGGTGAATGGCCAGGACTGGAGTGAAGTTAAAGCTGTACAAGACGGTAAAGTGTATAAGATTCCACTGGGCATATATCGCTGGTTCCCACCAAGTGGTGATGCACCGTTAATGTTAAAATGGATGGCACAAAAAAACCACCCAACACTATTTGACTATAAGATTGAAGATGAAATAAAAACGTACTATAAAGATTTTTATGAATTTGACGTAACAGACGAAGAAATTCATTCGGTATTAAATCCTTCTTCTGACGCGGCGAAATATTAAGGACTGATGGTTAGATGAAGAAATGGAAAGTTGCATTGTTATGGTTGCTGCCCATTGTGGTAGCAATCGTTTCTCTTGGCGTTGGCCGTTTCGAGGTAGGGCTTGAGCATATTTTAAAAATCCTTACTTCGCAAGTGTTCCCGATAGAACAAACTTGGACACAAATGGAAGAAACGGTCGTTATGAATATTCGGTTACCTCGTATTTTACTTGCCCTTCTGATTGGCGGAGGATTAGCAATTGCGGGTGCAGGTTTTCAAGGCATGTTTGGTAATCCCCTTGTATCACCTGATATTTTAGGTGTTTCGGCGGGGGCTGGTTTTGGGGCATCACTAGGGATTTTATTATTTGGGCAAAATTTCACAGCGCAAGTAATGGCCTTGATTTTTGGGCTAGGGGCAATTGGCTTTACATTTCTAGTAGCTGGTGCAAAGAAAAATGCACCTATTTTTATGTTCGTATTAGCTGGTGTTGTAACATCCGCGCTCTTTAATGCGTTGATTTCCCTAACAAAATTTATGGCGGATCCGGAAGAAAAGTTACCAGCGATTACATATTGGCTTATGGGAAGTCTGGGAACAGCGACGTATCAAGATTTATATATTGGTGGTCCACTTATTTTAATTGGTATTCTACTATTATATTTACTTCGCTGGCGTTTGAATATTTTAACATTGCCAGAGGATGAGGCAAAATCAATGGGGATTCCAGTGGCACGTTTAAAATGGGTAGTAATTTTTGGTGCGACACTTATTACTGCAGCATCTGTCGCTGTCGCAGGTATTGTTGGTTGGGTCGGTTTAATTATCCCGCATGTCGCACGTATGCTTGTTGGCAATAACAATCAATATGTTTTGCCTGTGTCTGTTGCGATTGGAAGTGTCTATTTATTGATTATTGATGATTTAGCCCGCTCATTAACAGCAACGGAAATTCCGTTGTCTATACTGACAGCGATTATCGGGGCACCGTTCTTCGCATACTTATTACGCCGTTCAGGAGGTGGCTGGGGATGAAAATAGAAGTGGTGGATGGTAATTATTATTATGAAAAACGCCGCAAAAAATTTCCTCAATTATACGCAAGGGATATAAATTTCACCCTAGCGCCTGGTGAGATAATGGCTATTCTTGGACCAAATGGTGCTGGAAAAACAACGATGTTGAAATGTATTACAGGGCTTCTTGATTGGAAAAAAGGAAAGACATTGATTGATGGGAAACCTCTTGCATCACTGGATCGAAAAGAACTATGGAAGCGTATTGGCTATGTGCCACAAGCACATAAAATGGTATTCGGCTTTTCGGTGGAGGAGCTTGTTGTCATGGGGCGTGCACCTTACATTAGTACACTGGCTCAGCCATCAGCGAAGGATATGGCAGCAGCACATGTAGCACTTGATACGATTGGTATTTTGCATCTTGCGAAGAAATCATGCAATGAAGTTAGTGGGGGTGAACTCCAGTTGGCTTTGATTGCACGTACACTTGTGTCTGATCCGGAGGTATTAATTTTGGATGAGCCAGAATCACATTTGGATATACAAAAGCAAATTGTGATTTTGCAAACCATTAAGCAATTGTCACAGGAACGCGGTATTTCGTGCATCATTAATACGCATTATCCGAATCATGCATTTTACCTTGCTGACAAGGTAATGATGACAGCGAAAGAAAAGGGCATTGTTTATGGTAATGTACAAGAAGTGATGACGGAATCCCAGATGAAGGAGTTTTTCGGCATTGAGCTGAAGAAAATTATTTATGAGGAAGAGGATTATCTCGTTGAAACAATGGTACCTCGCGCACTAGGGACAGAACGTGATTTTAGTAATTGCCGTTTTAATGATTTTCAATAAAAAGGTGGGGCTGTCTAAAAAGTCCTTCAAACAATAATGTGAGCCTTCCTATAGGGTAAAAAATAGCATGATTGGACACCTCTAAGTATGTTGTTTTTACTTTTGGGTCAGCCCCATCAGACTGTAGACAACTTAAAAAAAGGAGTTTGTTTACTGTATTTTTTCTTTTCAAATAGAAGTATCTATATGAAACCGTTGATTTGCGCTACGGCGGGCGCTTTTCGCGGGCATGGCTTCAGTCTCCTCGTCGCGAGGGCTCCTGTGGGGCCTTTTCGCTCATGCTATTCCCGCAGAAGTCGCCGCCTGCGCTCCAATCAACTAGTGCATCTATAAATGATTGAGGTGATGGATAGAAGGAATAACAATATTTATAATGAACGATATCCATTAGACATGCTGACAATTACCCAAATGGTGCCTGAAGACCATTTAGTACGCCAATTGGAAGCGGCTATTGATTTTAATGTTATTTATCCATTAGTAGCATCTCAGGTCTCGAAAATACTTAATGTTTACAGTTTTTTCTTTTCAAATAGAAGTATCTTTAGGAACTCGTTGATTTGCGCTGCGGTGGACGCTTTTCGCGGGCATGGCTTCATTCTCTTCGTCGCTAGTGCTCCTGCGGGGCCTTTAGCTCATGCTATTCCCGCAGAAGTCGCCGCCTACGCTCCAATCAACTAGTGGTCGTCTATAAATGATGGAGGTGATGGATAGGAGGACGAACAATATTAATAATGAACGGGATTGCTGACAATGGACTGACCAAATGGTGCCTGAAGATCATTTAGTACGTCAATTGGGATTTTCTTAAGTATTTTTATGTAACCGTTGATTTGCGCTGCGGCGGACGCTTTCGCGGGCATGGCTTCATTCTCCTCGTCGCGAGGGCTCCTGTGGGGCCTTTTCGCTCATGCTATTCCCGCAGAAGTTGCCTGCGCTCCAATCAAATAGTGTACTTCTATCGCATCTTAAAAGAAATTGCGGATCAAGGATTATGGAGCACTGACCATGTCTTTATTGATTTGACACATGTCAAAGTGAGTGCGAACAAGCGTAAATTTGCAAAGAAAATCGTGCACAAGGAAACGCGTGCATTATGAGGCAAAACGTCAAGAAGGGCTGAATCAAGTCGCGTACTACTGTCGTTAATAAGGGCTATTTGTAACAACTATTTTTGATAAATGTCAAAAGGTATTCGGCATGTGAACATTCCGAATACCTTTTGTGGACAATCTTTTAAAAAAAGTATGATTCTAGACCAAGCATAACTTTACATTGAGAAAATTTTACCTGGATTCATGATGTTGTTTGGGTCAAGAGCTGCCTTGATGCTCTTCATGACCAGTAAAGAAGCGCCGTGCTCCGTTGCCTGGTATTTCATTTTTCCGATACCTACACCGTGTTCACCGGTGCATGTGCCGCCACGAAGCAATGCATATTGCACGAGATGTTCGTTAAAACCATCGGCCTTCGCCTGTTCCTCAACGTCATTTGGGTCTAACATCAACAGGGCATGGAAATTACCGTCTCCCACATGACCTACAATTCCTCCTGCCAGTCCAACTTCATCTAGTTGTTCACGAGCATATAAAATTGTTTCAGCTAACATTGAAATTGGCACACATACATCTGTCGACATGAGCTTTTTCCCTGGAAAGGCATGAATATAGGCATAGGCCAGCGAATGACGTGCCTCCCAAAGTTTGTTGCGTGCGGCATTGTCATGCTCAAATTCAACAGTCAAACAATGAAAATCTTCAAAAATTTCTGTTGCAAATTCGATATCAGCCTGCATACCCGCTTCATTTCCGTGGAATTCTAAAAATAATGTTGGTTTTTCATTATAAGATGTTTCATTATAAATATTTGCTTGTGTTATAGAAGCCTCATCAACAAGTTCGACGCGTCCAACTGAAATGCCTGCTTGTAATAATGTGGCAACTGCACTGACAGCATCGCCGACTGTCGCAAATACTGCACGACCAGCAGTCACAAACTCCGGTATACCATAGACTTTCAAAGTTAGTTCGGTAAAGCAACCTAATGTGCCTTCAGAACCGACAAATAAGCCATTCAAGTGATAACCAGAAGAAGATTTTGCTGCCAAACTACCTGTATGAATAACTGTGCCATCTGCGAGTACAACTTCTAAATCACGTACTTGATCGCGCATCACGCCGTAACGTACAGCGGTCGTTCCACTTGCATTTGTTGCTGCCATGCCGCCAAGTGTAGCGTCAGCACCAGGGTCTACAGTGAACTGAAGCCCATGTTTTTTTAATTCCTTATTCAACTGTGCACGTGTCACACCAGGTTGTACTTTAACGAGTAAATCCTCTGGTCGAATATCCAAAATGGCATTCATTTCAGAGAAGTCGATGGAGATTCCCCTTGCAATTGGAATCGCATTGCCCTCTAAGCTTGAGCCCACGCCAAATGGTACGACTGGTATACGCTCGGCATGTGCAACTTTCAAGATGGCACTGACATCCGCTGTAGAACGCGGAAAAACAACGATGTCTGGCATGCTCATTGCGTGATGGGATTCATCTTTCCCATGTAGCTCCCGCACCGTTTCGTTCGTTGATACTTGCTCATCCAATAACACTTTTCTTAGTTGATTTACTATTAACTCTACAGCAACAGACATTCCAATCCCTCCAAACTTTCAGATAAATCTAATTTATCATGCGTTTATTGGAAATGGAATGAACTGATTATAAAAAATTAGTGTGCAAAGACTTTTTCTAGCTTTTGTACGAATTCATCCTGCTCAGCAGTACTAGATTGTTGCCACCACTTCTCAAAAAATACACCGAGACCTGGTAGTAAGTGTTCCTCGCCGCGTTCAATAGCATCTACAACAATATCCTTAATTTCTGTTGCTGATTGTCCATGTACATTGGCTGTAATCGCATCTCTTATTTGAAAATTCATCTAATTCTTCGCCTCCTTATTAGTAATTTGTCCATCGATTCAAGAAATATGTATAAAAATCAGAGCAAAACTTAGGATTTGGGAAATTTCCACCCTATATTTCTGTAGTTAGTTAAACAGCTATTTATATATCATATGGGGGATTTCAGCAAAATGGCTGTTCGACGCGTTCATTATGAATGGCTACGATAGTATCACCTAGGAATAACGGATTGTGCACAGTCGGCAGGATAAAAAATGTCTAAACAACATGAAAAGCAACTCCTATCACCAGAGCTACCATTTGCAAAAGTATTAGAATTAGTGCAGCCAATGATTACGTCTATTTTTTTGAAGTGTCATATTTACAAAGATTTTGACTATTATCGACATATTGCTGCAATAGCGGTTTGGGAGGCATGGAAAAAAGCTGACCCTGCGAAAGGGCTATTTTCTTCTTATATTTATACGACAGTGAGAGGAGAAATCATGAAGGAGTTAACAAAAGAAAAACGTATTGAAAAGCAATTTGCGCCGATGGATGATGAGACGTTAAATGCATACCGAATACGTGAGGAGCAAGTTGATCACGAGGTAGAGTCGGCTTTGTTAGAAACGATAATGCTCCAATTAAAAATGGAGGAAAGAAAATTGTTAGTTCTTTTTTACTTGGAGGATTATAGCTATGAAGAGGTAGCAAGTGAACTACAGTTGTCCGTTGTAGCAGTCAAAAAAAGACGTGTAAGACTGATGATAAAACTTCGTCAACTTTTAGCTTCTAAAGAAGAACGATGAGATATAGGTATGCTAATATCTAAATAAATTGAATATTAGCATACTTATAATAATTGCATACAAATTCCAAAAAAAATGCTATGATTTGTAAGAAGTCAAAGAAATATACAATTTTAAAAGCTTTATTTCTTATTAATAGATGAAATTACCTATTTATTTCGAGTGATACATACTAGTATTAGGGTTCAAAAGGGTATGGAGGGTTAGTGTTGGAGAAAAGGAGTAATCATCAAAAGTTAGACAAGAAAGAGATATGGTATATAGCATTACCATTACTATTGTTAATACCTCTCTTAGGTTACGGGAATCAGCTCAACAGAGTTTATACGGAAGAAAGTTACATATATTTAAATTTAGTTATGCAAATACTGATTGTTGTTTTTACAATGGCAATTGCCATTCATTCTTGGCTAGTATTTTCACACTTATTATCAAATCAAACATTATACATAGGTAGCTTGTTTTTTATCATTGCACTTTTAGAGATAGCAAACATTGTTATATTAGGGGCAAATGCTATGCAAAGCTCTTATATGAACATGTGGTTACATCTGCTCATGCGTTTATGTTTGGCAATAGGTGTATTGTTTATTATTTTAAAAGCTAAAAAACGATTAACGATGGTTTATCGAGTATATACATATGGCGTTTCCTTACTATTTGTTACGTGTGCACTTATTATTTTGTCTAGACCTCCGATGATTTTACAGCCATTTATTGAAGAAGATACCTGGGTGTATATCGCACTTGATAAGGTTCACCTATTAGCAGCGATTTTGCAAGGTATAACGATATATATTCTATGTAAGTATTATAAAAAAGTACCTAAACGAGTCATGTGGCTAATTAGTGCGGCATTTTACTTAATTTTAAGTGATATTTTATTTGTTATTGGGAAATATCCAAATGAAATTTGGAACTTTTCAGCGCTTATTTTCCAATTTTATGCGTTTTATCTGATTTTAAAAGCGATATATTATACATCGGTTGAAAAGCCTTATCAGCAACTTTTACAGATTAAACAAGACCTTGAACACTCGCAACAGGAACTACGATTTCAAGCCTATCATGATGATATTACACAACTACCAAACGAGCGTCTTTTGCTGAAAATCTTGAAGGAAGATTTGCATACAGATAGAGAGCAAAAAGCAGTAATCGCAATTGAAATTGATCGATTAGCAGCGATTAGTGCATCTATCGGGATTAGTTATTCCAATAAAATGATGAAGCTCGTATCGGAAAGAATCCAAGCGATTTTACCTCCACACTACTTTGCGACAAAACTACGTGAGGGTCAGTTCGTCGTTTATATTGATCATGTTCGGACAAAAGAAGAGCTGTTGCAATTTTGCTTTAACTTAAAAAGTGCTATGGATAAGCCATTACAAGTACAGCTATTCTCTCTAAATGGTAATTTAAATATTGGTATTGCGTTACATGAAGATGGTAGCTCAGGAGAGGAATTATTGATGCATGCGCAGTTAGCTATGCGTGAGGCGAGCCAAATCCCACAGCGATTTCTTTTTTACACCCCTAGTATGTCTAACGGCATGGCAGATCGTATCATGCTGGAGCAAGAACTACATAAGGCACTTACAAATCATGAATTTTATCTGGAATATCAGCCACAAGTAAATTTGAAAACAGGTAACATTGAATCTGTGGAGGCACTTGTACGTTGGCGCCATCCAACAAGAGGCTTTGTACCACCTGATATGTTTATTCCGATTGCAGAAGAATCCGGCCTTATTATTCCTCTTGGAAAATGGGTATTAGAAACAGCATGTTGCCAAGCAAAGACGTGGGAAGCACAGGGTCTGCCACAAATGAAGGTGGCAGTCAATTTATCGCTCGGACAGTTATTCCAGCAGGATTTGGTGCAAATGGTTAAGGGGATTTTACAGCAAACAAAGTTAGAGCCTCATTATTTACAACTAGAAATTACAGAAAGTATGACGATGAATATCGATCAAATGACACAGTTGCTTCATGAACTTAAAGCACTTGGTATTCAAATTGCAGTCGATGATTTCGGTACGGGTTATTCGTCGCTTTCATACCTAAAAGATTTCCCCATCGATTGTTTGAAAATCGATCGTGCCTTTGTACGTAATATTCAGCATGATCCTAACGATGAAGCACTTGTTTCCATGATTATTTCAATGGCCAAGCATTTACGCTTAAAAGTAGTTGCTGAGGGAATTGAGGAAGTGGCTCAGCTTGCATTCCTTATTGATGGCGGTTGTGATTATATCCAGGGCTATTTATTTAGTAAGCCAATTGCCGCTGAGCAACTAACAGCAACCTTTAATGAATTACATAGTCATGCAGATGAGATTCTAGGGCAGTTTAAATATGTTGAGGAATATATTATTTGAAAACCGACAATAAGTAGGATTTACAATAATTCCCTTGAAACGATGCGCAAAACGAGCACGCAAAATTTAAAATTGCGTGCTCGTTTATTTAGGGTTTAGACAAATGATGTTATTAATGTACGAGATATTCTTCTTTTAATTCTGAAATATCGACTTCGGATCGTTCTTCTAACGAGCGTCGTAAATGCACAGTTGCTGTTTTTTCATCATCGTGAAGCTTGTCAATCCATACAGAAACGTCATTGTATGTTACTTCATATTCTGATGAAGAGGCGACAATTTCTTGCGCACGTTGATATTCCAATCGAAGCCCTCCTTATTTTTTTTGCTTATTTTTAGTTACTGCATTAATAAGCTCCGTAAACTCTTGCGAAAACTCTTCTTTCACTTTGTCTGGCGCGATTTTTTGGTTTTTTGGCGTTTGAGGTAATGAACCTTTGTTGTTACTTTGCCCTTGCTTATTATCTCTTCCCATGTTGCATTCTCCTTTCCATTTGATATATCTTAATATGGCATTGAAACGGATTTTTTATCATGGGCAAATATTGGACAAGAAAAGTGAAGAGCAATTTGCAAATACATTTTAAGCTGTTGTGCAATAATAAAAAAGACTATTATGTTTTGTATTGTTTTATAATCGAGAAATCGTTATTTAATAATACCCAGTTCTGTGGGAAAGGGAAACCTAGTGCCCAATAGCTGACACCACGAAGATTGTATTGTGTAACCATGTTGAACTTCGCTTGAGCGCTTCTGGCATCTTCAAACCATACTTCATGATTTCTACCTTGTTCATCAACATAACGGAAATAAGGAGATTGAGCAGTCATATCATATTGAATGGTTGCGCCATATTTTGCTGCTCTACTGATTGCTTCTTGAGGGCTAAATGTCTCTGCTTCTTGCCCTTGAACATGTGGCAGAATCCAGTCTCGGGCATAAATTTGAAAACCTAAAAATATTTTTTCAGCAGGAATTACTGAAAGGGCATATTCCACAACTTTCCTCATTTCGTTAATGGGCGAAATAGCTTGTGGAGGACCCAGTCGATAGCCCCATTCATACGTCATCAACACCACAAAATCCGCAATTCTCCCGTGTGCCTCATAATCATGTGCTTCATATAATGTTCCAGTTTGGCTGGCGCTTGTTTTTGGTGCAAGAGCAGTCGAAACTAAATATCCTTTCGGGTGAAGACGGTCAACAGCTAATTGTAGAAATAGATTGTAATTTTCCCGATCTGTTGGTAAGACATTTTCAAAATCAATATTTAACACCTTATAGCCCTTATCTTGCATCACTTGCATCACATTATTTATTACCTTCTCTCTTAATGCCGCATTAGATAAAATTACATGCGCTAAATTGGAACCTGCTTCTGTAGAAGAGAAGTTTGTAATGGTTAGCATAGGGATAATATTTTTTGAAATAGCAGCGTCTATCATGGCTTTATCATTTATGGGCTGTAATGATCCATCTTCCTTTATCATATAAGCAAAGGGACTAAAATAAGTAAGCAGATTGCCTATGGCGTCAATAGAATTAACCGCTTCTTCACTCGGCTGATACGTATAAGCATTTACTTCAATTGTAGGTTTCGCTCTTGGAATAATTAAGCGCATTCCCGCATATATCATATTTGGATTTGTGATGCCATTTTCTAAAACTAAAGTTTCAACGGTCATACCATAGCGATTGGCGATTTGTGATAATGTCTCCCCAGGTTGCACAATATGCGTAATTGGTGGAATAACTAGTTTTGTTCCAGGCGTTAAGTTATCTGGATTTGTTAGATGATTCTCTAGGATAAGCAATTGAACGGGCACACCATATTGTTGTGCAATCGTCCCTAAATTTTCGCCACTTTTAACGATGTGCGTTGTATAAGGCGAAGGAATAACGAGTGATTGACCGACCATCAATTGATTTGGATTGGGTAACGCATTTAATTGGACAATCGTATTGAGTGGGACAGCGTAGCGGTTCGCAATTTGCCAAAGTGTTTCACCGGTGCTCACCACATGTATAATCATCAAGACACCCCCCAAAGTAGTTTCATTAGTGCATCATATGTAAAAGGCTATAAAATGAGTATTTATCTGATGCGTAATAAAGGATATACAGTAACGTTTTATACTTTTAAAAATTTCAAAATTCATATTTCTTTCCCAATGCTGTGCATAGGATAGTACATGCACATGGCATCATTTGAGAAAGGAGTTGTACGTTGAAGAAGGTAAAGCTAACAGGAAGAATTGTTACCCCTGGTGATCCGGATTACGAACAGGCTAGGATTAATAACAACTTAAGCATTGCAAAATTCCCAAGTAAAATTGTATTTTGTCAAAATACAAAAGATGTAGTAAATGCATTAAGATGGGTTAGGGAAAACAATGAACCATTTCGAATAAGGAGCGGTCGGCATAGCTATGAAAATTATTCTCTAGTGAATGAAGGCATAGTTATTGATGTAAGTGACATGAATGCAATAACTATCAATGTGAAAGACATGACAGCAAGAATTGAAGCAGGGGCTGATTTAGGGAAAGTATATCGTGAATTATGGGAATATGGCATGACCATTCCAGCAGGAACCGAAAGCAGTGTCGGAGTCGTTGGCTTAACACTCGGTGGGGGAATTGGTATGCTATCACGGCAGTTTGGGCTTACTTGTGATAATTTATTGGAAATTGAAATGGTCGGCGCAAGTGGTCATTTAGGAGCAGAACTTATAAAGGCAAACAACCATTCGAACAGCGATTTATTTTGGGCTTGCTGCGGGGGAGGTGGCGGGAATTTCGGCATTGTCACAGCACTGACATTTAAGCTCCATCCTATTTCAGATGTGTCTATTTTCTCAATCACGTGGGGCTGGGAAGATTTTGAGCTCGCCTTTGATGCATGGCAGAAGTGGGCCCCTTATACAGACGAACGCTTGACCTCACAGATTGAGCTCAAATCAAAGGAAGTGGGTGAAGTTGTTGCCCAAGGCGAGTTTGTTGGTTCAGCACATGAATTAAAAAAACTCCTTCGTCCTTTAAGGAGGACTGGTTCACCGACAAGTGTATGGATAAAGGACGCCCCTTACATCAAAGCTGTGCGATTTTTCGATGTCCCAAGTGGCAATCAACCTGCACTTCGCAAAAGGTCGGGTTCGTTTATTGAAAAACCTTTTCCACACGCGGCTATCAGAAGAATGAAAGAATTTTTAGCTAACGCGCCAAATAGAAATGCTGAAATTTGGCACCAATCGCTCCGAGGTGCAGTAAGCCAGGTTGCGCCAAGTCGTACTGCCTATTTTTATAGAAATGCCCTCATTGCCCAAGAATACCTAACTACATGGGAAGAGCCACAAGAAGAAAAACAAAACATTCAATGGATCGAAGACTTGAGACGAGCATTATCGCCTTACACTGCTGGTGATTACGTGAATTTTCCTGATCGCAATATAAAAGATTGGCCTACCGCATATTATGGACGAAACTTCAGACGGCTTAGAGAAATCAAGACGACATATGATCCATTCAATGTGTTTCATTTTCCACAAAGTATTCCGCCTGTTAGGAAGTGGATTTGAGGGTGCCTGGCACGCACACAATTCACTACAATTATTAAACGAAAAAAAAGATGACATTAAGAAAAAATCCTTAAATGTCATCTTTTTGTAGTTATTCTTCTACTAAGTAATGGTAGATATCGTGTTGCACCGGGTTTTCTAGAAACATGTTCATAGTAGCTACAGAATATGGCTTTCCTTTATCTATTAACTTACCATTTTGAGCACTTTTAGAATCGACAATTCCTTTACCTAGGTAATAAAAATCTTTGCCCTCACCATTATGTTTTTTTACAAACAAGTGAATAGCTATATTTAAAGCATGGGAATTTACAATTGGTGCAATGTCTTTAGCTGTGATGCTTCGATTCTTTGTAGAACACCATTTGAAAATTTCTGCTGATAAAAACTCGTCCATGTATTTAACTTCAGAATCATCATTTTCAGCTTTATGATAATTTACTAAGATAGGACAAGAATTCATCTTGATTCGACCACCATTAAGTGTACCTTCTTCATTGCGATCCCAATTCAGCAGTCTACAGATGTCTTTTCGAGAATATTTTTTATAGAGTGTAAACGGTTGAGTAATATTGTATTGTTTATTCTTCTCATAGGCGCATGAAAGAATGTCAACAAGCATGGATTTGTATTGTGAATTATGAAGGCTAGTTTCCAGCTCATTGTTAAAGTAATATATGTCATTTTGCAACATGATGATAGGTATTGAACCATATTTCTCTCGTGCGGTAGTGACAAAGAAATCTAAAGTCAAATAGTTCTCAACAGAAATAAGTGTTTCATCATCTAAATATGTACCAGATTGTTCTAGTAAACGGATATAATCCATTTTTGAAACTGAGCCAGTTTTTAATAATTGATCGAGTAAAATGATTTCGTGAATTCTTTTTCCATTGATGAGCTCTAATGAAAACATTGTTAAAATAGCAAGCTCATAGCATGACAAAATAGGTACAGTTTCTTTCATTTTAGCTAAAAAGGCGTGGTAGTTTAGACTATTTTCAAAAATAACTTCGGGGTCTAATGAGTTATATTTTATAAAATCAAGGAGTGTAGGAACCCTACCGAGTCGATATTTTAGATCTGTGTATTTCGAGCGTAAAAATCTTACTGACGATAAATTTAATTTTTTTTCATCAATAGCTGCAAAAATCCGCTTCTTAGCAATTTCCTCAAAGTTTATTGTGGAGACCCCTTGAATATAATTTGTATTTACTGTTTTGCGCCGTATGTTATCTTTGTTCATAGTTTGGTCGCCAGATAATGCGATTGGAATTAAGTAATTGTTTTTATAATTACCAATAAAATCGATAACAGTGACATACTCTTTAGAATCATGTTTACGTAATCCTCGTCCAAGTTGTTGAATAAAGATAATGCTCGATTGCGTTTGACGTAGCATAATGATTTGATTTAAATAAGGGATATCAATTCCTTCATTAAAAATATCTACTGTTAAAATGTATTCAAGCTCAGAACGCTCCAATTTTTTAATAGCATCCTCTCGTTCTGCTTGTGAGTGGTCACCTGTAAGAGCCATTGTTTTTAAACCGCGGAGATTTAATGCTGTTGATAATGCATGTGTTTCTTCTTTTGAACGACAGAATATTAATCCTCGTACTTTTTCGCCTGAATAGCCATAGTAATTGATTTTTTCGATAATATGTTTAACGCGTTCATCAGAAACAAGGAACTGAAGTTTTGAAGTATCATCAATGAGTTCACCATCTTTTTCGTATTCAGTAACACCAAAATAATGGAAGGGACAAAGCATATCTTCTTCAAGAGCTGCTTGGAGGCGAATTTCATAGGCAATATTATAATCAAATAGCTCGTAGGTATTATAATTATCTGTACGTTCTGGAGTTGCCGTCATGCCAAGAAGAAATTCAGGTTCAAAATAATTGAGAATGGCCTGGTAAGTATTTGCTCCTGCACGATGCGCCTCATCTATTAAAATATAGTCGAAGTTATTCTTTTTAAATTGTAGTAAATAGCGCTGTGAAGATATAGTTTGAACGGTTGCAAATAAATACTTAGCATCTGTGTCTTTTGAGTTACCCGAAAGAATGCCGAAATCGACTTCTGGACCACCTAGTATTTTTTGATAATCTTGCAGTGCTTTCTTTAAGATTTGCTCTCGATGCACAACAAAGAGCATTTTTTTCGGTGCAAAATTTCGTACATCAAATGCAGATAAATACGTCTTACCTGTTCCAGTTGCTGAAATAATGAGGCCTTTTTTCGCACCAGATGCTCTGAGATTTTTTATTTGTTCAAGAGCTGATGTTTGCATTTTATTTGGCTGGACAGCAAGACTATCTGCTAGAGCGTTTGTTAAATATTGGGGCGCATTAATCTCCAAAGCATTTGCAGTAGTCTGTTTTATAAATGGTTGTAGGACATAGCTTTGTTTGTAATTTGTAATCCATTCATTTGTTAATGGAATTGCTTCATACCAAGCATCCTCAAATTGCCTTTTAAAATGATTGATGACCTCACCATTTTCTAATGATGTTAAAAACATATTCCATTCATAATTTACTTTCAGTGCGCTATCAGTTAAATTTGAGCTTCCTACTATTAACGAATAATAATCTTGATGTTCGAATATATATCCCTTGGAGTGAAAGCCTTTAATGCCAGTCAATCGAACCTCAACATTCTCAAGCTTCAATAATTCTATAAACATCTTCGGTTGATTAAAGTTTAAAAATGTCGATGTTAAAATTCGACCTTTTATGCCCTTAAGTCGGAGGTCGTAAAGCATCGTTTTTAAGGTAGCTAATCCACCTTCTGTAATAAAGGCGACAGAAAAAGTAAAAGTTCGGCACGTTTTTAATTCTTGTAGTAGTGTCGATAAAACATTTTCGTGCGTTTTATTTGTTAGTAGCTTTGGCTTGAATTGCGTAGGTACAGCCTTATTTTGATCAATAAAACCTTTATAAAAAGATTGTTCGATTTTGCGAATTAGTTGCTCCATATACTTCACACCATTTCATTGAAATTCATAGCCTTTATTTTTCATTCATAATTTTTTCAACTGCAGGTATATCAGCAGGAGCGAAGTTAAGTTCAAAAAGTTGTTTACGAGAAACCCATCTAGTTTCAGCGTGTTCGATTGCGATGGGTTTGCCTTTTAATAATTGAGCTTTATACGTTTCTAAGCGAACAATAAACTTTTCGTATTCGTATGTAGTATCTTCCACTTTTTCTCCAACTTTTATAGAGCAATTAAATTCTTCGGTAATTTCTCTGATTAATGCTTGTTCAGGCGTTTCTCCAACTTCGATTTTACCTCCAGGGAATTCCCAATAATTTGCTAATGTCATTTCTGGACTTCTTAAAGCACAAAAAATCTCCTGCTTCTCATTCTCAATAATTGCTCCAACTACATGTACATTTTTTTTCATAAATTTTCACCCTATAATATTATTTATACAATAATCATAGCTGATTTAATGGAAATGAGCAGCAAATTTTAGCAGATTGTTTGAACGATAAGAAATATCTATAAATAAAGGTCAAGTAACTGCTGTTATGACTAAATATTTTAAGACCTCCTCTTATCAGTTCTGCTTTATCCGACAGCATAATATAGTGAAATATACTTTTTTTTGATTCCTTTTATAAGACATGCAAGGGAGGTCGTGCGGATGCTCTCAAAATTATTTGGTAAACGGAAGTTGCACATTTATGCACCGATGCATGGAGAGATTGTGTCACTTGATCAAGTACCTGATCCCGTTTTTAGCGAAAGAATGCTTGGTGAAGGGCTAGCAATCGTACCTATTGATGGGCATGTTCATGCACCGATTGACGGTACAGTCATATTTGTTGCTGAGACGAAACATGCGATCGGGATTCGCGCAAAGGATGGTACAGAGCTTCTTATTCACATTGGTTTGGAAACAGTTTCACTAAATGGGCAAGGCTTTACGATATTGGTGAAAGAAGAGGAGCCTGTATCAATTGGTCAAATACTAATTAAGGTAGATTGGGACTTCGTTCGAGAAAATGCGAAGAGTATTATAACGCCGATACTCATCACCAACAATAAAGAGCGACAAATTCAATATCAAGGATCAAAGGAAGGTATTGTGGGAAAAACATTGTTAATGATTGTTA